>NZ_CAJMZK010000012.1:0-198807 GCF_905220265.1 Paraburkholderia sp. J67 | reverse complement strand
CAGGCGACGCGCGGCGGCGCCGGTGGCGGGATTGAAGATGGCCTGGGTGCGGTCGCCGGTACC
This sequence comes from Paraburkholderia sp. J67, assembly GCF_905220265.1. NCBI lineage: Bacteria > Pseudomonadati > Pseudomonadota > Betaproteobacteria > Burkholderiales > Burkholderiaceae > Paraburkholderia > Paraburkholderia sp. J67. Next base: position 198,744 of record NZ_CAJMZK010000012.1, on the reverse strand, counting down.
GCGCTCGGCCTTACCGCCAATGAAGTGGACTACATCTACGGTATCGGTATACGCCTGCATTTCATCTCCTCGCCAGATTGGTTGATGAAAGTCAGTGTAAGAAGACATTCGTCCTCTGCAAAGACTCCATCGTTGAATTGATTGTTTTCTATTGAAAACAATCAGAAGCCGATATCGTGAAATATTCAGTGAACACGGTGCTATCATCCCCACACATTCAGGACTGGCCGACTGGAACGGATTTCCTGTTTGAACAACCGGTGTGCATCTCTCTGGATGCCTATACTTTGGGTGAGTTTGATGATGGCGCGCATTAGTGAAGCTGACGCCGCGAGGCGCGTCGGGATGAACAGGACGGCTAGGCATCATCTCTGGAGTGGTCAAGGTTTCGATCGCACGCCATGCAGTTGTGTCGTGCGGTCATTACGTGTTGCCGGTATCGCAAGAAGTGCGCCACCGAGCGGCGAGATTTTCCTCATTCCGTAGAACATGACTGGATATTCTAGGAGTCCTATGCGAGTTCCCAAACTTGGAGTCGTCCAGCATTCCATAACGATTCCACTGGCGCTCGATGTTTGTGTTTTCGGCACCAGGGCGAACACGAGGCGGTGCTTGAGGCAATGCAATGGAGACTGGATCGCCAGCTTGACGCCATGACGATACGGCGCCGGACAGTCGAGCAAGTGTTGGGATAGAAGGGCTCAACCGACTTCCAGACCCGCGATTTGAGCCACGTCGCGGCCGAAATGAGTTTGCACGTGCTGACAGACAGCCTCAAGCGAGTCATCGGGATCCTCGGACTCAAAATGTGGGTCCGTTCCACTGCTGACCATAGCCGCCTCATTCAAGCCACTTCGCCAGCCTCCGTTTCAGCCATCCTCGCTCACAAACTTTGGCCCCTCCCATCCTTGCGTCAGGGGGCGCGTCATCCCGGACAGCGAACGCTTGCGCCTCCCGACGGTCCGCCCGTTGCGCCGTGTCCGCGGTATGCCCTTTCCACCCGAATTCCGCCGAACGTCAGTGCGGTCACCCGATGGGTGAAGTCGCCATTTGCAATAAATCCGCTTATCGAGTTCATCAGAGAACACCAATGTCGAATCATCGTCGCGGGCGGCGGCGGTGCCGGTCTCCTCAAGAACTGAACGCAATATTCGGTATACATCCTGTTTAACGATGCCGCATGAGTAGCGACATAACTTGCACCTTTCCGCTGTCGTTCTCCTTACATTTCAGCGCAGTCAAAGCTCGGATTCAGTGGCCAGCGAATCATCGTTTCCATACATCGGAAAATCCGACCTTTCCGCTCGACTATCCTAGGTACTAGATTGCAAATCCATGCTTAATGAATCGTTTTCGTTAAGCACGGGTAAACACCTATAAAGCAGATCAATCCCTTGTCACACAAGGCGGTCACGCCCTTCACGTCCGCCGTGATGCGTCACGTCGATTAAGTGCATATTGCATTTAACAATCGTCAAATTTACCGTACCGTCTTGCCTCACAGTTCGGAGTACATTATCTGCATCCGGTAGGTATATCGTCATGCCCAATGCTGGATACGATACGTCTCATCCTAGACGTCGATGTATCCACAGGAATACAAGGAGCGAAGAGGATGCCTTACGGTTTAGAGTTTGAAGAGGTGCGATTCGAGACAGACCACGAGGGGAAGCGGCTGAAGGCGACAATTCCCTATCCGATGTATTCGGCGCTCGTCGAATTCTGGATTGGCGTGCGTCGGGCTCACGCCGCGAAGCTCGAAAAACAGGTGAAGCCAGGACAAATCAAAGGCTCGATGCAGTCTGCTTTTATAGCATCAGACAATTCGCATTCCATTGGCGAAACGCCCGGGAAGTCTTTCATTTCCTCACCGCACTTCCCGAACGATCCGCAGTGGCAAAGCCTGCTCGCGCAGATGCCTGTCGCAGACGCGGCCGACACAAGTGAGCTGGGCGACTCGCACGAAAGGAACGGCCCGCGGGCACCCAGCAATACACAGCCTGGCGCCCTAGACGAACGCCCTACGAACACGGCGTCCAGCGCTAAGGGTGCGCTCTTCTATCGCGAGTTCATGGCGAAGCCACCAGGCGATGTCGCAAAAATGATCAAGGAAGGCGTCTACTTCCTGCGCGCGTGGCGCGAGTATCGCCAGCTCACGCTTGAGGATGCGGCTGAACTGTTCGGCCGCACGGCCGCGACAATCTACACGCACGAGTCCGGCCGCTGGCCACCATCCCAGGCGACGCTCGAGAAATTTGCTCACGCCTACGACGTCCCCATCCTCCAGCTCGTGCCGCTGCCCGGAAGTGATACCTCGCCATTCGCAGCGAAGAGCAACCGCGCCGCAGAAGCAAATTCGAAACACGAGGTCGAATCTCCCAGCTTGCCGGCGCCGAATGCCACCAGAAAGTCGACATCGGAAACCAAATGCGGCACCGGTACAACCTCGAAATTCTGGAAAGAGCCGGTTTCCCCAGCCGATACCGCATACCCCGATGCAGTCCTCGCTCATCTGAAGGCAGGCAAATCGCCTGTACTTGCATGGCGCCTTTATCGCGGCCTGTCGCTGTCGGCGCTCGCCGAGCAGTACGGCGGCCAGGTTTCCAACCTGAAAGCAATGGAGGCTGCAATCTATCTGCGGCCACCAACGATTGCAAAGCTGTGTCCGATCTTCCATTGCAAGCCTGCGCAGCTCCTCCGCCCTGTCGGCCTGAACGACGAAGCTTCAGTCGCGCTCGTGGTCGAGCAGCCGCCCTCCGCCACGCCGTTAGCTGCCTCAACAGTCGTTGAAGATTCAACGATACCGCTCTCGCCGATGGAAGCTGCATTCGTGCGGGCAGGATCTGCCGACCCACATACCCGAGATCGGTCGCGTGTGACATCGACCGAGCGGCTCGCACGGATGCAGCGCGAGCTATCCCGCCTATAGGGCATTCCCCAGGCGATCCGTAAGTATGTGATGCGGTGGATTTTTACGGATGCTATGCCCCAGATTACCGATGCAATCTAGCTAATGGGTGTACACGGTCATGATCAAATTTGATACAACTACGGCGCGGGGCTGCTATGGTGCAGACTCGTCTATAACCCGAGGTTTCCATGGCCCAGAAGAAAAGTGTCGAAAGTTCAGATTTGAACGCGCCGCCGCTCGACATCGACGAGGACGATGCGCACCGCGTCAAGATCAGCATTACCGTGCCCCCGCAGATGCTCGAGCGTATGGACAAATATCGCAAGCGCCGGGGCGGTCTGACGCGCTCGACCCTCTTCGCCATGGCTACCGACTGGTTCATGGACGAGCACCCGATCAAGAACGGCTGACCGCCGGGCAATCCGCTCAACCGCAGCAAACTTTCAATGATGGGTTCGCGGCTTCGCCGTGGGCCGGCGCTCGCCCTTTGTCGCGTGTCGATAAGGGAGACGCATGATGTGCACGAGAAAAAGAAAGAAACCTGTCCCTGCCGAAAAATTCGATATTCATTTGCCTCCTGGACTTGCCGCGCGCGTCCAGCGCTTCGCTGACGAGCGCGGCGTCGATCCGCAAGCAGTCCTTGTCGAAAGCTTGCGACTCTATATTGAGGCGCCTGCGGGTTCATCCGTCGATTTGAATGCGATCGAGGCCAGCCTGCGAAAGTATCGGCACTGATGGCGGCGAGCATGAGCAAACCGACATTCAAGGAACTGAAAGCCCAGCTCGACGCGCTCAATCAGCGCATCGAAACGCAGCGCGCACGCGAACTCGCCGAAGCGATCGTGACCTGCAAAGAGATCATCGAGCTGTTTGGGCTCACGGCGTTCGACCTCGGTCTGATCCGCACACAACAGATCCCGGCACGACGCGCGGCTCCTCCAACATTTCGTGCGCATGTTCCGGCCTCGCCCTCACCAGCCAGATTTCGCAATCCGGCAACCGGCGAAACATGGAGCGGCCGGGGTCGCGCTCCGGACTGGATCGCCGTCGCTGAGGATCGCGACGACTACCTGATCGCGTAACACTTCGCACAACCAAGGAGAACATCATGAGCAACTTCGTTCGTCCGGAAGTCACTACCGATCTGCGCGGCACCATGAACGGTGTCGGCGACATGCTTGGCTCGGTGTTCGAAGGTCGTGGTTTCGCGTTGCTCGTGTTCGACTTCGGCCCCGACCGCATGATGAATTACATATCGAATGCGAAACGCGCGGACATGCTGACCGCCATGCGCGAATTCATCGCGTCACATGAAGGCCGCGTGCATGAAGCGCCGAAGGACCTGCAGTGACTTCGCCGTTCGGGCGCAGCGCCGATGCCATTGCGCAAGACCGCGCAGTGATCCGAGCGTGCGAACGTTCGGCATCCATGATTGCCCGGTTCTGCCCTGTCGATGCCGTGGAGCGCTATGTTGCGGCCTGCACGCGCGCGGAGTGCATGGTGCGAATGAGCGAAATGTTCGTCAACTTCATCAGTGCATTCGCGGCGCCGTCGATTGTGCTGGGGTTTTGCACGGCAATCGGCGCGATCCCGGCTTCAATGTTCATTGTGTTATGGGCATGGTTCGGGTTTGACCAGTGCATGACACATATCGTCGCGGTACACGCTACGCTCGTGAGTATTGCGTGCAAGGAGCTGGCCGATACGGCGAGCGTCGAAGTCGAATTCATCCCATCACGCGAGGGTGACTTAACGTGAAACTCGCCTACCCGACGCGATGCCTCCTGCGAGCTGATGGAACTACGCTCGATCTAGGCTCGCCGAAATCGCACGATGAGATCCGTACGCTCATCGGTTGCGATTGTGAGCTCACCGATTCGGTGATGCTTTCTGACCGTGTGCACGTCATGATCATCGACGATCACGGCCAGCAAAAAGAGTTGCCGGTGAATGTGGCGGCAACGAATCTGTATTTATCACGCTGCGCGCCGGGCACGCGCTGGGTGATCCGGGGGAATGCAGTGATTGTTCCTGATGCAGATTTCGCGCCGCCCGCGCTCAAACGCTTCTATGAGGAATTTGACGATGGCAACCAGCACCGCACGTCTTGAACGTGCACTCGAAAGTGCAATGCAGATTGTGACGGATCTCACGCGCCTGATCGCCGAAGCGCGCGATGCAGACAAGCCAGCCACAACGAAACCGACGTCGGAAGTAGCAATCGAAGTGCCGCAAAAGCGCGCGCGTTTGACGGGATCGACCGCACTGGAAATTGGTGCGCTCGTGGTCGAAGGCAAGCTGAAAAACCTGCCGAAAGATCGTGGTGGCATTCTCAAGCGCGCGACGACGGAAGGATGGCCTTTTGAGTTGCGCAGTGGGCGCGGCGGCCAGACCAAGGTATTCAGGATTCCAGCTAAATACGTTGTTTGATCGGGCAAGGAGAACAGCGTGACGAAAGAGCCAGATGATCGGGCCAAGGAAAAAATCGAAGCGCGGATCCTCGTCGCGAAGATGACGATGCGCATGATCGAGGTGGCGAAGGATCGGGGCGAACTGGAAGGCAGACGTGATGCCTACCGTGACGTCAATACGATGCTAGGCAGCGCGCTTGCGAGTGCTGAGGACGAACTTGCGCGCGCGCCGACGAGTGATCTGGTGATGGGCGAAATCATGGCGCTGAAGCGTGTGGCCGCGCACTTCGAGGCAGCGCCCGTATTCTACGAGCATCGGCTCGATGAACAGCGTGCCACCGAAACCGCGCTGATCGACCACACGCTCGCCCATTTACGCGAACTGGTTGCTGCCAATCTCGCGTCTGCGGACACCGAACAGGATTCAGCGACGTGAGTTTATTGCGACGGCGCTCTCCCCGATCCGCCGCCGTGTGTTTGAGGCCCGCTCCGTGCGGGCCTTTTTTTGCCCCGCAACTGACGATCGAACCTGCGATCCCTGGTCGCGACTTCTGTGCTGCGAATTGAGCGAACATGGTTCTGACGGCAGAAAGACCTGCCGAACGAACGAAGCGAGGTACGCATGAAAGAGTACGAAATTACCGTCTTTGTCCCGGGCGGCTCCGACTATTTCCGCACAGTCTGGATGGCTGACCGCGAAAAGGCCGAAGGCATCGCCAGCGAGCTAGGTGAGCTTTATGGAACAGAGGCGATCGAGCTGGTCGAGCGCACCCTCACCCGCACCGGCTACACCTACGAAACGTTGATCAAGGCAGAGGTCTGGCATGAGTAACGACGCGACGATAAATGACGACCTTGAACCGCGTGCAGAACTCCAGGCTTTCGAGCTCTGGACACGCGCCGGGACGTTTTTTATGACGGCCTGGTTTGAGAGCGAAGCCGATGCGCAACTGATGGCCGACACGCTGGACATGATGCTCGAACCGGGACCGGTCGGCATTGTACGCCCCGAATGAATTACCCCCATAAAGAGGACTAAACCATGAACACAAACACGATTGAATGGATCGCCGACGAATCCGGCTTCATTTTTGAGCCGACACGCGCCAAGCGAGAAACCGAAGCCCGCGAGCTGCTGGGAGAATATGTCGAAGCAATCAGCGCCGGGCTTGAAGAACAGCGCGAAGCACAACGCGAGCGCATCGTGCGCCTGCTAATTTCCCGGCAACGTTTCGAGACAGGTGCACAGGAAGAAGCGAGCGCGGCGCACCAGTATGGGTTCCTCGACAAGCTGACCGAGAGCGTCCGCGCTTATATCGGCCAACCCGCCGAAGGCGAGCGCACCGCCCTGATCAGGCAGTACCGCAGCTTTGTGCGACGTCTTGTGCTGCCGCATCACTACAGCGGTGTCGCGCGGCAGCGCTCCATATCAACGGTCGTCACCGAGTAACGGGCCAATACGGTCCTTCTCGCGTTGCAGGCGACGGCGTATGCGTCCTATCGCCATGCACGCCTCTTCCATCGAGCGCGGCTCCTTGTGCAGATAGAAGTGGACTTCGGACGTTAGCGCCAGAAGCTCATAGATGGCATGTCGCCCGCACTGCACCTCGAGCGCGAGGCGCCGCGTGGTCTCATCCCGGTTCTCTTTCCACATACGCCGCAGCTCCGCGTAGCTTGGCGTAAAGAACGGCGGCAGGCCGTACCGGCTGATCTCCTCCCGCCTGCGCCGCTCCTTTGTCCAATCGACATCTGCCGCTGGCGCATCCATGATCGGATCGGCGCCGCGATTGCGGTCGCGCTTTGTATGCTCGATCGCGTAAGAGCGCGGATCGGTGTAATAGAACCAGTCCGAGCGCGCCTCAGATTCCGTCATCCACGCCGGCGTCTGGTCAAAGCGGTTCGCTTTGTCGTCCCAGAACGCCCACTTGTACTCCCAGACCGACTCCATCCCCTTTCCCCCACGCAACTGTATATTTATACAGTATCAGAAAACTTGTTGCGCTGTAAGATAACTTCATCCACCGCGGCGCAAAGCATCTGGGGGCTCTGGTGACTATGAAAATTGTCAGCTAACGTTTGATTCGCAGACTTAGAGAAAAAATGGATCCAAAAAATCTTGTCCGGGGAGCGCTTGCCTACAATCGCATGAGCAGTCGACCAGACGCATCGAGCGATCTTTGGCAAAGGGATTTTTATGTTCATCAGCAGCTGAACAAGGCTCTCGTACTGGCCCGCAGGGCTTACAACCCACGTCAGTTCTTCGAGTTCAAACGATGGCTTGATCGTTTGTTGGCGCTTCAAGCACCTCACTTTCGCAAGTTGGGAACGGGACTGACGTCACTCGGAGTTGTGCCGAAAGAGATCGAGGCGCAACGCCTTGAAGTAGAGCTTCAGCTCGCTGTAGAGCAACTCACGAATAACAAATCTCGCCTTGAGGATTTTGTGCGTGACGCAGCGAAGATCTATACTGCAATAAGCACTAGGGACTTCGCCGAAGCTTCGAAAGCGTTAGCTGTTACGGTCAAACGGGAAGGCTACTCGTATTGGTCGATAGAAACCGAGTTGGCATTGACACAATTGCAAAGTGGCGTGGAGCCACTTAAGGCACGAATTGCAGAACTAGCGGTAGAAGCGCCTGCATGGAATCGGTTCTTCTTCTACATGTTTGGGCTGCGTAACGAGCCTGCTCAAGCGTCGAGCAGATTCAAAGCAATTGTACGAAAAAAACTCGACGACTCATCAATGTCCGAGAGTCTAAAGCCATATGCACGCTTCAGACTCTTCGGCCTTCTCGAGCTAGAGGAGATCCATCTCGCATCGATTCTGAGCTGCGAAGGAATGTCGACTCTGATCGACCTGCTTTTTACGATAGCTAGAGTTGTGCGTCTTATCGCCGACAACAGCCACGCTTTCGCTGATGCAACGTCGGAGGCGGCGCGCTTGGCTTGGGCTGAGGTCTCTCCTCTACTCGAATTGATTGCGGCTGGCAAGGACGATTTCAGCTCCCCTCGCGAATCGTTGCTCGAAACAGGCGCTAGCCAGTTGCTGGAAAATGCGAAAGCTTCCATTGAAAAAGCACTCGAAGCGACCAGTGACAAAAAACGGGACCATCTTCAAGAGTTGACCATCGACGGGGTCGCATCGCTTTTGTCCACTCGCTCCGACGGACAGAAAGCCGAGGAGCTGATAAAAGCCAGCTTGAACCTCAGTTGGCTTCCCGATTTTGTCATGGCTGGGGATATCGCGGATGTTCCAGCGCTCCCGCGTCTCGTCGCGGCGGAGGACACCAGTGGTGAACTACCGATATTCTCAATAAAGAGTGCGCTTCGCGAAGTAGTCTGTGGCGACCATAGCGAGACTCTGAAGCAGGTGTTCGCCGCGCTCTCGGCCCTCCGCCTTGGAGATCCTACACCAGTGAAGAATGCGCTAGCCGTGCAGGCACAATCTCAAAGCTTCTGTCCTTCTGCACTCGACCTTTTCAGCGTACGGCTTGCCCAGCAGCAACTAGAGAACGGCGATCTAGATGAATTCCTACAAACTTGCGCACGTGCTGGGATGGAGAACGACCGACTGATTAATCTCCTTCCCTTGGGAGATATCTTTCAAGGCGTCAAATGGAGTCGATTGAAACCGCTGAGCAAATCTCTGAATCTTTCGATTTGCCTAAATCTCTATCTCCGATCTGTTGACGACAGAAAGATTAGAACCTACAAGCGATATGCCGTGGAGGAGCTTGCCAAGACGCTGAACCTTCACACGGTTACTTCTATTCCTACGACGTTAGTCCGAGCCGGGGAAGCCGTCGGTGACGTCGAATACTTCGGTTACAACGTGTGCGACATCGCCACCTTAGAGTTGCTCCCAGGAATGGGAGACTCACGCCGAGTGCTACGTACCAGAAGCGACCTCCTCCGCGAACTAGCGAAACTGCACTCAACGATGGAGCTTAATTATCGACTCGAGGCTAACGAAATTGACCAAGGATTGCAGGTTAATGACGGTCTAACAGTCCTTGAGGACAGCAAAGTCTACGTCGACGAGCAGGCGATCCTCAATCACGTAAACCTCGAACTTGAAGCTGACTTTCAACGCTACAAGAAGCTCGTTGAGAGCGGTGTTGGAGTATCTGAGTCTATCGAGGATCTGCTCGAAAGCTTCAATTCGCCAACCGCGAAGACGTTTAGAATACCCAAGAATGATGCAGACGATCTTCTAGCAGAATTGGTAGGTTCTATTCTTCAACGATTTCTTTTCGATCCTGCATCGGGACTCGATATTATTATCGGCCGACGCATTCGTCATGGCACGATCGCCGGGGAACTCCGCGGCGCCCTCGAGGGAGCCGAACTTATCGGTCAGCGCTCAAGGCCTGGCGCTGCCTACGACCCGTCATCGTTCGTTGAAAAAAGTTTGCAAAGACTAGACGGAAAGAGAAGAAAAATCGGAATTGCCGCATTTTCGCGATTCTCTGAGTCCATCGATCAGCTCGTGTCGCTGCTTCGAGATGAGTACTTCCACGTCAGTTCCAAGAGCAAAACGAAAGGAATATTTTATGTCAATGTGACTCCAGTCATGTTGGCATTAGCGCGATCGTTGGCTCAGACATGTACCTCGATACAAGAGTTCTCAAAGGAATGTGTTCAAATCTTCTGGTATCTCCTTTCCGTGCGGCTGGATGCCCTACGTCCGAAGATAGAAGGTGAGACCAAGAAGACACTTCAATCGATCTTCGCAAAGCTAGCCGAGGAAGTGCGCGCACTGGGACTGGATAATTCGCTATCCATACGAGTCCAACAGGCATCCGAGGAATTGCAGCATCGCGCATCCACGATTGCGACGTGGATCCGCGTACCCAAGTCGTCTACGGAATCTGCGCAATACCCGATGTCTCAGGTAGTCGATGTCGCAGCAGCGGTAGTCTGCGGTCAAAGGCCTGGTTTCCGACCAAAAGTTACTTCCGATGTTCCTCCTAACTATGAGCTAAACGCTCATGGATTTTCGTTAGTTGCTGATGCACTGTATATTGCAATCGATAACGTTGGACAGCACTCTGGAAAGAAAGTAGACAATCAAATAAAAATTCAAATTCAGGCAAAACCTGATGATGGACTGCTTTCATTCGATATAGTGAGCGAAGTATCCCCATCCGCTAGAACAGCCGAAAAAGAAGCCCGATTATCAAAAATTCGTGGTGAGATTCAGAAAAAACGATATGCAGAGAATGCGCGGCGCGACCGGAACTCCGGTCTATCAAAGCTCGCGGCCGTCGTTATGCAATCTGAAAAAACCAGTTCGAGCCTAGTTTTTGGCTTCGAGGGCGACAATCTATTCAGCTTGAAGTTCGACCTCGTTCTCATCACGATCCGGGAAAGCTCCAATTCGAAGACAGACAATCTGAGCACTTTGCCTTCGCTCGAACTCACTGGAGAAAGTTGATCATGAGTTTGACAATACTCATAGTAGAGGATAGTGAAGCAAAACTCAGCAGCATACAAGCGCTCCTTGAACGTGAGATTCCCGGCGTCAGCATTCGTACGGCATGCTCAGTACGATCGGCGATTGACGATCTCGTAAATTTCACGCCGGATGTAATTATTGCTGACATGTCACTTCCAACGTTCGATATTGAGGTTGGCGAACGCGGCGGGACGCCCCGACCTTTTGGAGGCATTGAGGTATTCGAGACACTAGAGCGGAACGAAGTGGTGATACCCGTAATCGTAGTTACTTCCTATCCGCTCATTACGGACGGACACGAAAGCCTAGGTCTCAAAGACCTTTCGAAACGCTTGGCCTCAGATTTCCCCGAGACATTCGAGGGAACAGTCTATTTTGATTCAGCATATTCGGACTGGGAGACTGAGATAACACAACTTATAAATAAAGTAAGGACGAAATTTCATGGCGCTTAACGTACTGCTTCTTGAGGATGATCCAGCCAAGAAAACAAGGTTGCTCACACTCTTGCGCAAACGAAAAGACCTATTCGACCAAGTGGATACCGCTATCTGCACGTCAGAAGCCCGACGGCGCATGGCAGATCGTTCCTATGATCTATTTATCGTCGATATAGTCGTACCGGAAGAGCTTGGAGAAGAAAAAAGCGAGAAACATAGCATAGCCCTTCTCGAAGAGCTGGATGACGAACATGGAGACTTAAATCGTCCTCTTTTCGTCTTGCCGATGAGCGCATCGGGTGAGCTCACAAACGAAGCCCATGCATTCTTTGTCGGTCGACCGTGGGGAATTCTCCCATACACTGAGACGACCGACGAATGTCTGTCTACGGTGGAACGAGTGGCGCAGTTCGTTCTTAAAGAAAAAGCGCACAATGCCGACATCGGAGATGTTGACGTTTTTTTGATCACAGCTCTAGACGAGCCGGAGTTCTCGGCCGTAGAAAGCGTCGACTTTAAGTGGGAACCGCTTGAGCCTCTAGACCGATCGCAATTAATACGATATGGGAAAATTTCTTCTGGTGGTGAACAGTTTCGAATAGCAGCTGCCTTTTGTTCAAGAATGGGGCCTGTTGCCGCCTCGATCCTGACAACGAAGGCATTACTCATGCTCCGGCCAAAACTTATCGTCATGGCTGGAATCTGCGCCGGAATTCCTGGGAAAGCAGATATCGGAGATGTCGTTGCCACCGACATATCGTGGGACTGGCAAAGCGGCAAATATATTGATAAGCACGGTACGGAGGCCTTTCAGATCGCGCCGCACCAAATTGGTATCGACGACGTCTGCCAGAACGCACTGATCAAACTCAAGCGAGACCAAGAGTTCTGGGCATCGCTTGCGCCGCTCACTGCAGGTGTCAAGCGAACTAACGCACCAAAACTCGTTATTGGACCAATGGCGACAGGATCGTCAGTGCTCGCTGACGCGCGAGTCGCAGACCGCATCAAGCAGAATCAACATAAGAACGTGGTCGGCCTAGACATGGAGACTTACGCCGTCTATGCGGCCGCCCGCGCCAGCGATAGTGAAACAAAGGTCGTTTCTTTGAAGGCCGTTTGCGACAAAGGAGATAAGAAGAAAAACGATGAATATCAACCCTATGCTGCACAGGTTTCAGCCCGGACTGTAGCTAGGTTTTTGGAGCAAAACCTAGCGGTTCTAATCCGCAAACGATGAGAAAATTGGAGCCGATTACTTTAACCAATGGCTAAGGAGAACGGCTCCTCCAAATATGGCCCCACCACAACCGAAAGTGACATAAACAAGGTTGAAACAATTCGAATAACTAAGATCGCCAGACACGAACTTCATCAGCCCAGTCCGTCGCTGACGGAGGGCATCATCCCGAGCGAACATGTCAAGCGGATGCGGAGCACCATTCACAACAGGTAACGCGTGAAAATGGTCGAGAAATTTCAGCGCTCCCTCTGCATTTTTTATAAGAGTCCGAATCCGACAATCGAGTTTCCAGAACACATAACTCATCAATGTAATAACTGCACCAATTGCCTCGAGGCCGATTCTTCCAAAATCCTCCTTTGCAAGAACGATTGCCCCACCTACAAGGGCGGTGATCAATGTTACGTAGAACTGGAACGTCTGCATTCTTTGCCCCGCATGCAATGCAAAGTATGACCATGCTTGAGCACGAAAGGTCTTTTCTTGTTCTTCTGTGAGATCCGAGAAATCCGGCATGGAAAATCCAACGTGAATATATTACTAAAGAGCGCTCTAATCATCCGAGGCGCCACTCGACACGTGTTGCTCTGTCTCAAGCAATCGATTATATAGGAGAGCAAGTCTGCCCGAGTTGTGTCTTTCGACACGCGGTAGGCGTCATGCATTCTCAAACCAAGCCACGCGTATAAGTCGTGCGGCCATCGCCGAAATGCGCAGTCAACACCTCGCGCTTGCCGTGGTCGAGATCCTTTGCGGGGATGGCGTAGTGCACCCAGGTCCCCTCGTAGATGAGTTGATCGAACGGAATCGACGAAGCGCGCGAGATCACGTTGCAGATCTGGAGCGGCGTGCCACTCGCCGGGCTGATGAAATCAGCGGCGAGACCGAGCGCGTGCGCGCTGTTTGCCACGCCGCCGACGGCCTTGTTGAGCGCCGCGGATCGGAATGCGGACGAGATCAGGATTGGCTTGCCGCCAAGCAAAGCGCGCACGTTCTCGAGCGCTGCTGCGAGACGCCGCAGGTTTGCGAGTTCGGTTGCGTCAGGCGTATTCGCCAGCCCGAGACGGGAGGCCGTTTGCGACGCGGTGAATTCTTCCAATGAAAAATGCGCAGATAGCATTTCCATGATCACACCTTCGGGGGAGTGGGGATTGTGGGAGTCGGCGTGCGGCTCGCGATGGACTGATCGACGAACCAGAATGTGATCGCACCGGAGAAGATCGCGATATCGTCGGGCGTCCACATCACGCCCGCCACATCGTCGAGCGTGGCGTGCTGCGTGACCGCGGCCCAGACGGTCAGCACCTTGTAGAGCGTGTAGAGCGCGAGCAACCAGAGCGTGACGAGTGGGCGCACGAGCAGGTTCGCGCCGTCCACGAAAGGGATGCCGGAGAGCTTTGCCTGCGCCTGCTGTGCAATCACCGCCGCCTTGCTTTGCGCGATGGCGGCGACTGCCTGTGCCTGGGCCTCGGTGAACTGCGAGCGCGTCTGCGCGATATCGAGCTGGTTTTGCAGTTCGGCCTTGCGCTTTTCGAGCTCGATCTTTGCGAGTTCAAGCTCATTCGATGGATCGTTCCGATGCTTCCACGCTTCGATCAGCTCGGGCAGGATGCGCGCTGCCGCGCCACCCAGCCCTCCCAGCAAAGCCATGATGGTCGCGAGCATATTGCCTCCCTGCTAGTCACCTGACGTGTCGGGTCGTTCAGGCCAGACCACGTTGAATGGAAACCCCTCCTGCTGCGTCACGTCGCGCAGCGCCTGCCGGTAGGTACGCCACGCATCAACGTTCTTCGTGAGCGTGGCGGGCGCATCGGGCGGCGACGTTGTGCGATGGTCGGTGTTGCTCAGCGCCTCGTTACGCAGGCCGCGAATATAGGCAGCGCGCAGCGCCGCCTCATTCGCCCGGAAACGGGCATGAACCTCGTCATCGGTTGGCTGTGCATGGGCTTTGGATTTCCACGCAAGAATGAATGGATCGCCTTTCTGCGCACCGGTCTCTTCGTCAATCATGTGTGCCACGACAAAGTCCACGCCATGGACAAGTCCCGGATACATATCCTTGACCGTGAGTGCCATCAGATCGTGCGTGTATCCTGCAATGTCGATCTCCATCGCCACTCCTAGCTGTTCCGCAGGTACACGCCCCGCGGCCAGATGCGATTGATATCCGAGGACGTCGTGACGCGCAGGCCGATCATGACCCAGGGATTGCCGAAGTCCGAGGCTGGATTCCCCGTTTCGACATTGGCGATTTCTGCGAGGCCCGAGTTGTAGTTGCAGTTCGCGCCATTCGGCGCACGATTATTCGCGTTGTTGTTGGCGTTGTTGATGTGATCCCATACCCAGCCACGCCCGCCCGAGTGGATGTTTCCATCACTCGCGAAATAAGTCGGTTGCCCTCCATTGCTCAGGAACAGCAGGTAGTCGGCGTTGACATCGTATTGAATACGCCAGCGATAATCCTGGTCCCGGGCGCGCGCAAAATCGACGTAGCCGCCCCCATCCCAGCGCGCGAGCTTGACATAGCCTTGCCCGACTCGCGCGCTGTAGCCGTTGTAGTCGCTATCCCAGAACTCGACTTCGTTTCGTATGCGCCCGTTGAATCGCAGTGAGCCGTCATCCTCAATTCTCATGACGATGGAGTTGTACGCGTTATTGACGAACTCAATGCCGGTTGCGTTGGTGTCTGGCCCGCGGATGTACATCGCGGTACCGTCACCGTAGCGCTTGATCGCGATCTCGCCGCGCCCGGCCTCACCATCGGTTCCCATCGTCAGGCGGCCAGTCATCGTGTCGCCTGCCTTCGCGACCTTCGTGTTAGCAAGTTCGTTTGCGGCCGATACCTGCTGTTTCACGTCACCGAGAAAATCATCGAGCGGCCCGATGGTGATCCAGCCATCGTTGGCATTCGTGCGGCGCCTGAGCGTGTTGCTCGTCGTGTCGCCCCACATCATGCCGGGATAGGTTTCGGTCGGCTCCGTGGGGCCGGCGTTGTCGCCGATCAGTGCGAGGATGATCGCGTTGATCTGCGTGCGCATCTCCAGCCCGGACGGATGCGCGGGGACCTGATAGCTGTCGACCTGTGTCATCGCTATTTCCTCGGTGAGTGATCGACCGCCGCGCGTTGCGCGGTGAGTTGCGGCACGGCGCGCATCATCTGCGCGTAACCGACGCCGCTCAATGCCTCGTGTTCGTATCCATAGCCGCGTGCAATCCAGTCGCAGGTTTTCGCGATGGGATTGCCGGCGGCGTCGTGGAAATCAATATGAAACCCGTGTGCGCCCTGATCCGAGATCGACCACATATCGCCGCTCGACAGTCCTTGCGCGATGATGTTGATGGCGGGCGTCTCCTTGAACGGCACAATGAATTCGATATCGACGCCGCCCAGCTCCACTGGCACGTTGTTCATCGACTCGATGCGGTCAGGCACGTCGACGGACACCGACAGCTCATAGATGCCAATGCCCCAGGTGTTGTCCGGCACATGGATCGTCATGGCGAAGCGCGCGGCGCGGAATGTGAGGTCGGCGACTACGAGCCGTGTCCAGGGCGACCAGTCATCATCGTTCGCCGTTGCCGGATCGACGTTCGTCATCTGCACGAGCACCTGACCACCGCCTTCATCGACCTTTTCGCCGTCCACATCGAGCCGCGCATCCCAGTCTGGCCAGCGATCAACCGAATCAAAGAGCCCGTACACGGCGCCTTCGATCGTGGACTGACAGCGCACCGTATAAACCTTGCCCATGTCGATTGCCGGCTCGGGCGCGAAGTAATACGCGGCCTCTGTGGCCACCGCAAAACCATCCTCATCCTGCGAGACGTACAGAACACCGGTGCGCACGTCCATGTTGATCTTCAGACCCTCGAAGTCAGGATGCTGGAGCAGATGCGCGACCACGTTGTAATCGCGAAGCGGCCCGGTCGTGCTGATGATGTAGGCGGCGTTATCCGAGAAGCGCCCAGAGGAATTGACGAACTTCGCGAGATAGGCGCCCTTCATGAGCGGCGAGAATCCATTCGACTGGGCGCCCGCGAATCGCATGATCTCGCTGCATTCTTCCCACGTCACAAGCGTGGTCATGCGCGACGAGTACCGCACGATGACCTGACCGCCGACAATCACGTCGAGATTTTCCGCGGGGCGCCAGCGCAGGTTGGCCGCATCGTTGTACACGTCGAGCTGGAACTCCTGCACGTCCTCCGGCGGCCTGTTCAGCGCAACGATCTCGACGGTGATTGATGCAACCGGCGAACGATAACCCAGCGAGTTGATCGCCCAGACATTGAAATGCCAGGTTCCCTCTCGCGTCGGCTGGATGTCGATGCTCGACATGAAGCTTTCGGTGTAGAGGGGCGAATCCTGCTCGTAGGTGTACGAGATATCAAAGCGCACGGCACCGATCGGCGCGAGCCATGAGAACGTCGCGCGCGCGCCCACGACCACGGGCGAAATCTGGTAAAGGCTTTCCGTGACGCGCAGCTCGGTGCAGGCAGCGATCGAGAACGGATCGAGGACGCCGGTCTGGATCGGTTCGAGTTTCAGGCCGTATTCGATCGCGTCGAACTTGTCCTTGCGATAGGCGACGCCCTGGATCTCATAGTGCCCTTCTTCGTCCTCAACCACGCCCAGACACCGCCACTGCTCATTCTCCGCGTTTGACGCCGAAATCGACCAGATGCACAGGCGGTTCGGCGCCATACGCAGCGCCCCGGTCAGAAACACCGTGTCACTCGTCGTGCCGGGATTCGTGATGCCGACACGCTGGAGCGAGCCGTCAGGGAGCATCACGCCCACCGTGTAGGTCACACCCGGTGAAAACGTGAAGGGCTCATCCAGCTGCAGCCAGTTCGGTGTCCCGTCGAGCACGCGCCCGCCAGTGCGATAGCCGGCACGAATCGGATCTGCGGTCGTGAAGATATCGCCGGGCCGCGTGAAGGCGGCGTTGATGCCCGTCCTGAAGTTGACCGTCTCGGAGAGCATCTGCTCGGTGAGCAACATCCAGCGGCCGATACGATGCGCCTGGCCACGCGACGTGCAGCCGATCGCCTGCACCTGCGTTTCGCGCACGCCGAACAGATCAATCGAGTCGCGATCTTCGACATACTCGATTTCCTGCTCGTAGCGGTTCTTCGGGTTGTTCCATGTCACGAGCGCAACGGTGTGGCGCTGGTTGAGCGGCGTGCCGACATAGTTGAACTTGCCATCGATCACGTTCGCCGGTGTGTACGCCATCACCGGATCGGCCGGCATGTCGGCGGCAATTGTGAGTTGCCCGCCCGACCAAAACAGCAGCCCGTTGAAGATCGCTGCGATGTTCTGCATCAGCGTGATCGCATCTTCACGCGTCTGGATGTACACGTTGCAGGTATAGCGCGGCTCATAGGCGCCGAACCCATCGGGCACGAGGCCATCGCAATACTGCGCGATCGTGTACAGCGTCCACTTGTCGACCATCTCCGGCGTGACGTAGTCGCCCAACCCAAAGCGCGCCGTCGTGGCAAGGTCATACAGCACCCACGCAGGATTGTCGGACCATGAAATCTTGAAGGTGCCGTCCCAGACGCCCACGTACGCCCGCGTGTCGGGGTCGTAGTTCACCGGTACCGCGATGCGCCGCATACGCACGTCGAACGCAAGCTTTGGGATCTGCTTGAACGTGCTGGCATCGACCTGTACACCCACGACCGCGGAATACGGGTACATGAGATTCGAGTCGATGACCTCCGTGTAGGTCTCCCACTGGAAGGTATCGACGAGGTACACCGTGGATGAATCTGGCGTGAGCCGGCGCACGCGGATATCGTAGGTGCCGCCCGTGGCGCCAAAGCGCGCGAGGTTGATCAGGTACGAGCGCTGGTAACGGCTCGTCGTCTTGCCCGTCACCGTATCGACGATCAGTTCCTGAAACCCGCCGTTATCACGCTGGATATCGATCGCGAGCTGGACGCTCGTGCCGGTCACGTCTCCCGTTGACACATCGGTTGACGAAAGCGACGGAAAGCCCAGGGTGACGCGGATCGCGTTGATATTCGGGTTCGTGACGCTGCGCACGACCGGGCCGCCTTGCGTCACCGTCACGCCGACGGTGGTTTCCGCCTCGGTTGCCGAGAAGCCCGAAATCGGTGCCTGATACGCGGCGCCGTTGCGCCACTCGATGACCGCGCCGACGAAATTCCAGGTACCGTCGGCATTCTGGAGCGGCGTGTCGTCGACGTAGATGCCTTGAGCATCACCGACGATGCCATCGATCTCGCCTTCGCAGACCAGGTTGATGACGCGAGCATACTGCGTTGAGCGCAGGGAGTCGGCTTCCTCCTGCGGCGAGCGCGAGGTCGAGCCACCGCCGCCTTTGCCGCCGCTCCCACCCGCACCCGTGATCGCTGCAGCAGTCGTAACCAACGAACGGCGCACCGGCACGAGATCGCGCGAACCCATGTCAGTTCACCACGATCTCGTTGTTCGTCGAAAAGCCCACGCTGATCACCGACGAACCGACGATCATGCGGCCATAGCCCAGCGGCACCGGCCCACCCTGGCCCAGCGTGTTCACGGCACCGTCGAACGCGAGCGACGGCTCGTTATCCGCCTGCTCGGGCGTCGCGGTCGCAGCCGGCCGCGGCGAGAGCAGTTCTGCCAGGCCCGAGAGCGCGATGCTCGCGCCGATAGCCATGATCGCGGTACTGGCGAACGGCGCAAAGAAGCCCACGACCGCGATGGCGATGCCCGCGAGGATCTTGCCGATCGCACCCGCGCCCTGCACCAACGGCACAACCTTCAGCACGCCGCGCGACTGCGGATAGTGCCAGTCATCGAGGTCGTAGTCCTGGTGATCACCGCGCACACGGAACGCGCGCGTGGCGTGGTCGCGGAAATACGCGCGCAGGCCGGGCAACTGCGTCATGAGCGCGTGCAGGGCTTCGCGCGGCGAGCGCACATCCAGACTCCACTCGACACCGAAGCGGCGGCGCAATTCGCCGTAGAACCGGATGGTCAGCATCAGGAGCCCTCCTGCTGAATCAAGGTGCGGTGGCGGAGAATCGCGGTCGCGCGGCGCTGGTAGTGCTCCTGCAGCGCTTCCCGGCGCGATAGCTGGTCGATGAGGTGATGCAGGATCACGCCGTTGCCCACGTGCACGGCCATGTGGTTGTCCCGGCGCGCGCCCATGCGCATCAGCACCAGGTCGTGCGGCTGAAGCAGCGCGAGCGCCGCGGCGGTGAGCATCCCGCGGTGGATCTCGACGAAACCTTCGCGGCCAAAGTTCTCGCGGTAGAGATCGGGGCCATCAGCGCACTCCCACCAGCCGAAACGCCGCGGGTAATCGTTGAGTGCGATGCCGAGTTCCTGCGCGTAGTAGTCGCGCACGAGGCCATAGCAGTCGTGCACGCCGTGGACGAACGCGCGGCCGACGAGCGGCGCAGTGAACGGCTGTGGCTCAGTGACGGTGTAAGAGCCGACCGGCGTGTTGACGATGATCCACGGCAGGCCGTGCTTCGCGATGCCGGCGCGGTCAGCATCGGTCGGCTGCGGCGACCGATAGACGTGCGAATGCGCATAGGCGACGATCTCGCCGCTGTCCTCGGCACGCGCGGCGTCGGCGGGATCCATCACGAACTGGTCAACGTCGTGCGCGAGGTTGCGGCACGGCTCATAGCGCAAGGCCCCATCGGCGGCGCGCACGATTACGCCGCAGCACTCGCGCGGCGCTTCTGCGTCCGCGTGCAACTGGATCATCGGCAGGACCGTGGTGAGGTCGACTGGCACGTTCATGGCGCCCCTTCAACGGTACGCCGACGCGCCGGGGAAGGCGCCGAACGGCAGCCAGCCCGCCGAGCCGAAACGCAGCTTGCAGGATTCGAGACGTTTGCCGCACACGTCCGCGCTCGCGTCGCCTGTGGGGTTGTCGTTGGCATCGGCCACCGGCCCGCCTGCGTAGCCGCACCCGTCGCCGCGATAGCGCCACGGGCATGAATTGCGGATCACCTGACGACGGGGCAGTTGCACGCCCTCCACGTCGAACGCGACGGCCAGCTCCAGCTCGACGAACTCGCCGTCCTCCCGGGTTTTCTGGTTAACGAAATAGATGTCGTCGGGAAAGTATTCGTTGGGGTCGGCAGTCGGATTGCCGGCGGGGAAATTCACTGCGTCGAGATAGCGCGCAAGCGTGCGCTTACGGATCACACGCGCGCCGACCATGTCGGAATACAGACGGCACATCGCGCTGATGACGCCCGTCACATTCGAGACGGAGAGTTGCGGGCGCGGGAGCGTGCCCGAGCCTTTCCATTCAAAGCCCGTCGCCTTCACGGGATAGCGCTGGTACATCTGCGCCTGCCACGTGAGGTCGGTATCGAGCCGGTTGGTGCCGGCGTGGAAATAGACGACCGGCGCGTTAAAGCGCGAGAGATCCAGCACGTAAAGCTCAATCACCGCACCCGGCGAGAGTTCCTGAGCCGCGCCCCGGATATTCATGCGTGCACCTCCTGGAAGGTGGCACGCACGTCGATCAGACGCGAGCCGTCGGCCAGCATTTCGCCGTAGGACCACGACCACTCGGGGCAGATGACGTTGAGGGTTCTGCCTGTGCGCGGCGGCGACCAGTTGAAAACATCCACGCCGTTGCGCTCAGTGAGGAAATCGAGCACCTCGTCCGCGACCGGTTGCAACCGGTTGTAGAGGTTGATATCCCACACCTGATCCTGCGTGTTGATGCCGTCCGCGCGGCGCTGGGCGTAGCCGTCGCCAAACTGCGCGACCACAACGCGTGGCTCGACGCTCGCCTCCGCGGTGGAAACGCACCAATAAAAAATCGCGCCCGAGGCGCGATTGTTTGACTGTGCGATGCGCTCCCGCCACACCACGGCGGGCACGTCCCTCATGGAATGGCTCATGATCAGGTTCCCGCGAGCAGGCCGCCGGTGCGCTTCTCGGTGGCGATCACCTGACGGGCGATCATTGCCATGCGCTTCGCAAGCTCAATTGCATTGGCTGTATCGCCCGTGCCATCGACTTCGCCCGAGGCGGTGTTGACGGTGATATAGACGTTCATTGGCCGGTCGCTGCTCCCGTCGCCGCTGTCGCGCACGACCTGACCTGCCACGTTCGGCCGGAAATATTCAGCGGCGAGCGGCGTTTCGTTGACGCGATAGAGACGACCGGGCAGCACGGGGCCGCCGGCCATGCGCTGGCCGCTATAGCCAAGCGTTGAGGTCGCGGTAGCACTCGCCGCGCTGAAGCCGAGCAGCCCCGACCAGCCGCCCCCGCCGATGCCCTTGAACAGCGGTTCGATGAAGTTCTTGTAGACCAGCATCTTGGCGATATCGCGCAGGATCGACGCCGTCATCTCGCCGAAGGACTTGGACGAGTTATCCGCGCCCGAGATGAAATCGACGAACGAATCGGTGGCGGACTTGCCAAAGCCGAGCATGGCGTCCTTGAGCGACTCGAGTTGCTGCTTGTACGGGTCGGCACGATCCAGCGTTTCCTGCAGCTTCTGCGTGTAGTACGCCTGCGCCTGCGCAAGCTGCTGGGTCGAAAGAAAGCCGGCGTCGGTGGCTTCGACAAGCTGCTCCATCGTGCGCGCGTACTCGCGCGTCGGATCAAGCGCATCGAGCGTCGTATCCGCCAGGGAGCGCAGGCTCTCGATCCGGTCAATATGCGCCTGGTCGGCAAGCCGTTCCGTCTCCGCGCGCCGCGCTTCGGCCGCGGCCAGCTCCTCGTTGGCGGTCTTGACCTCGATTAACTGCTCCTTGTACTGGAGCAGCGCCACCTGCTGTTCATTGGTGAAGCTGAGGAATTTCGGATCGGTCAGCAGGTCGAGCAGTTCGTTGCCGTTGTTCTGCGCGCGGCGCAACTCTTCCTGCAGGGACTGGAGATAGCGCTGATATTCATCGACACCGGTCTTGGCGGCCTTCGCGCTCTTCGCGGTTTTCTCTGCGGCGTCGTTGAAGTTGAGTGTGCCCTTAGCTGCGCCGCCCGCCGCGCTTTCGACGCGCGACAGCCCGTCGATCAGTTCGTTATAGCGACTTCGCGCGTTGGCCTTCATCTTCTCGATACCGGCGTCAAGCTCCGCGAGGCTCTCTTTAGGCTTGCTGACGATATCGGACGCGTACTGTGAGAAATCCTTGAAATTCAGGGTGCCGAGCGCCTTCGCCGCACGTGCCCAGTCCTTGAACACCTCGATCTGGATCCTGAGCCGGCCTGTCAGACTCATGATGTCGGCGGCCGTGAGAATGGCCTGCTCGGCAATGAACGCGAACACCGAGCTCAGTCCCTTGCCTTCGCGGATGCCGTTCAGGAACTCACCGACGAGCGCTTCAAGCGCTGGCAGCAGCGCGATGGCGAGCTGGTTACGCACGCCCTGGCCGATTGTCTGGATGCGCGTCATCTGATCGTTGAAATCCGACATCGCCTGCGTGACGTTGCCCGAGATCACGACACCAAAATCCTCGGCCTCCTTCGTCGCCTGCGCGATGCCGTCCGCGCCCTGATTCAAAAGCGGAATCAGCGTCTGCATGTTGCGACCGAAGAGCGCCGAAACGACGGCCCCCTTGTCGGCCCCGTTCTCGAATCCCGAAATCGCCTGCGCGATATCCTTGAACGCGTCGGCCGGGTCCTTCGATTTGAGATCCGTGACGTTCAGCCCGATCGCCCGGATCGCCTGCGCGGCCGTCGAGGCGGGGTTGGCTGCATCGATCAGCGCCTTGTTGAGATTGCGAAAGCTCGTGGTTAGCTCGTCAGACGAGACGTTATTGAGGCTCGCCGCGTACTGCAGACCCGAGAGCGCTTCGGATGTGGTGCCGATACGCTCGGCGAGCTTGCCGAGCGCATCGCCCTGGTCGATGGCGGACTGGATCGACGACGCGAAACTGCGCGCGAGGTTCGTGGCCATCGCCGCGCCGATCGTCAGGCCGATCGCACCCGCGGCTTTCTTCACGGAATTAAGCGACGACGTGATCACGTCGTTCGCCTTCTTCATGTCCGCGCGCAGGTGCGCCACGTCCGCCGCGAGTTCGAATATCAGCGAGCCAGCGGATGCCATCGCTACACTCCCCACGCGGCGATTTCATCCTCGACGGTCAGCAGCTCAGCGTCGTCACCCGGCGCGTCGCCCCAACCGAACAGGAGGTTCTGCCACATATAGAACTCGGCGGTATCCATGCGCGCTTCGACCTCACCGGCCGTCATGTGCAGATGCGAGGCCACTGCAAAAACGGCGCGCGTTACCGGCTCGGTCAGGCTTTTTTTGCATCGCGAGGGCGATAACCACTCAGCAGCACCGCGGCATCCACGAGTGCATGAAGATCGGGCAGCGCGTGGGACGGTAGGCCGTGAATCGCAGACAGGGTGAAGCGCTCACCATTCGGGCCGTGCGCCATCTCGCACACGAGCTCATAGCCAAACTTCTCGGGGTCGTTCTGCTCAATCGACGCCGTGAGTTCACGCCAGCGGCGAACGTTGACGGCACGCAGGGTGACTTCGCCGAAGGAATCGGACCGGATGACCGACTCCTTCGGCTTCACCACGAAAATGGGTTCACGCGAAATGGGCTCACGCGGCGCGTTGCCCGCCGGGACTCGATCATTCACTTTTGCACCTCCGTGAACGTCAGGTCTGCCGTGGCGGTGATCGTGTCGTCACTGTCGAGCGTGGCTGTCACCGTGACCGTTTCGGCCGTGTCGTCGGTGACATTGCTCGCGAGGCCTTCGGTGCCCGTGTTGCCTGAGGCCACGCCAAACGTCGCCGATCCGGTCGTCGTGAGCGTGACGGCGGCATTGACGGCATCGTCCGCGGCGTTCTTTGCCGTCACCGTGATCCTGTCGGCCGTCACGCCATCGGCGGGCGCGTTGTCGGTGTCGACGGAGATCGACAGCGTGGCAGGCGTGCTGTCGGCAGGGGGTTCGCCAAACGTGACGTCGACAGTCGTCCCGATTTCGTCGTCCGAGTCCAGCGTCGCCGTAAGCGTCACCGTTTCGGCCACGGTGTTCCTGATCGTGACCGGCACACCTTCGCCGCCCGCATCGCCGCGAACCGGCGTCACGACTGCCGTTTCCGAACTGGCCGCAATCGTGATGGGGGCACTCTGCGCGGCGGCGCCCGAATGCGTCAGTGCCTTGAACGTGACGGAATTTTCGGAAACGCCATCGGCGACGGCATCATCGGCCACGACTGCCGACGTAATGCCCGTGATCGCATCGGTCACGACGACTTCGCTGGCGCTTACCGGGTCTTCGGCCACACCGTCAATCGTCGGCGTGAGCACCGGCGTGAACGAGCCGCCTTTCTCGTACTCGTGCGCAGCCGGCGACACCGTGACACGATCGGCGGGCGTGCCGTCGCCCCAATCGACATCAATGTAATCGGCGGGACCATTCGTCTCCGTATAGGCGAGCGACACCTCGAGCGGTGCGTCGCCAGTGCCCGGCGTCACGTTCGCCGTCACCGAATACACGAGGCGCTGCACGGTAACGATGTTCTGACATCTGAACGGCGCGGTCTCGGCGCCTTCGATCGTCGCGACGATCGTGGGCTGATACTGGCCCGCTTTCTCATAGGTGTGGCTGACCTGCTTCGAGCTGGTTTCGGTTAGCTCCGTGTCGTCTTTCCAGTCGATCACGAACTTCGAGGCCGTCCCGCCCGCTTCGTTGAGCGTCAGCAGCACCTCGAGCGGCACGTCGCCGATGGACGGCGTGGCGGTCGGGATCAGCACGTAGTTCGGCGTCACCTCACCGGGCGGCTGCGTGAGAATCGGCGCGCCTGCAATCTTGAGCGTGGCCGAGCCCTGCACCGCCTGATCGACGCCGCCGCTCTCGTTGATCGACTGTACGACCACGGGCAGCGTGCGCACCGCCTTATTGCGGTAGATGATCTCGAACCAGCGGACTTCCTTATCCTTGTCGGCAGCGAGCAGCGCGTGATAATCCGCGTCGGTCGGATCAATAAAGAAGTCGAAGGTCAGCGTGCCCGGATCGCTGAAGCCCGCAAGTGACGTCTTCTCGTCGTCGCACAGCGTGGTCGTGTCGATCTCGGCGGCGGTGTTCTCGTTGATCTGGTAAGAAACGACACACATATCCGCGTAGGCGTGGAGAATCCACGCCGCGCCCGCAGCGCTGAAATCGCCTGACTCAGCGGACGTGTCCGAATTCGCCAGTTCGGCAGATTTCGTGTTCACGTCGATGTTCTGGATCACCCACGATGCACCGTCAATCGACGCGAAGCCGGTGCCGATGAACAGGACCGCCGCGCCGCTGCGCAGCTTCGAGACATCATCGAACACGGCGACGGCTGGCTGGGACTTGGACAGACTCGTGAGAAGGCCATTCGCAGCCGCCGCCGCGGTCAGGTCCTCCAGATACATGCGCGTTTTCTGCGCACTGATGGCCTTCTTCATGGTCGATGCTCCTGCGCCGGTTGAAGGGAAAGCAAAAAACCCGCATGCCGTTTCGGGCAATGCGGGTTCGCGGGGTGCAAACAAATCGCTACGTGGTCTGCTCTTCGCCGGGTTGATACCACGTCGATAGCACGAGGCTCACGCGGTGAATGCGCGTGTCCTGCTCATACAAATCCTGCCGGTTCTCGATCATGGGGTCGCCGTCGCACCCGTCAACGAGCGCCGCAATGCGGTTCATGATCTCGACCGCGTCGCGTCGCACACGCGTGTACACGTCGATGCGATAGTTCATCTGCGACGCCTTTGCGTCACCCCGAAGCGTAAGGCTCGGTGTGCCGGAAATCAGCGAATAGACGACATACGGCTCGCGCCTTTCCATCGGCGCAAGCATCAGGAATACCGAGCCGGGCAGCGCCTGGTTGATCAGCGCGAAGAGCTCGTTTTCTGTCATGACGTGCTCCCGCTTGCCCGATACGTCACTCCGTTCTGCGCGCACCATTTGCTCATGCGCTGCATGAGCGTCTTGTTGAAGCGGTCGATCGACTCGTGCCGCCGCGTATTCGCCGCTGGCAGTAGAAACGGCTGGGCGGCCATCTTCGACGTACCGAACTCGAGGAACCGTCCATAGAACGCGTCGTCGCCGTAGGGCTTCGTGACATTGCCCTTGATCGTCTTGCCTCTCGTGCGCGCCCGGCGCAGCTTCACGTCGACGCGCGCTGCATACCGCGTGCGACGCGTGCGGCCGCGGGCAATCGCTTTTTCGAGCGTCCCCGTATAGCGAACGGAGGCACCGAACAGCTGGCGCACATTGGCCTTCGCCTGATCACTGATCGGCTTCGCACCCGCCATGAGCGCGTCGTACAGCATCTTCGTCGCGACCTGATCGGGCAGCGTCTTCAGGAAGGCTTCGATCTGCTTCCAGCCCTGCACCTCGATATCAATCATGGCGGCCCCGGTTTCTCACTTGCTCATGCAAAGGCCATCAACACTTGGCGGCGCACCTCATTGGCCGCCGGCAGCGAATAGCAGCGGCGCACGTGCGCCGCGAGCGCCTCGCCGGTTTCCCTGACGAAGACGCGATCCCGCGCACAGCGCTCCATATGCGATCGCATCTCCGCTGCGCTCCCGGCGTACAGCACATAGTCGCGATCCCGCGTGTTCAGATACGGATGCACGCGCGAGGTGATGATCGGCATGCCCTTGCACCCCGCTTCTAGCGTCTTGATGTTCGACTTGCAGCGATTGAACGCCGTATCAACGAGCGGTGCGAGCGCGACGGCGTGACCGTCGTAGACGCCCATGTAATCCGTCGCTGGACGCTCCTGCGTGACCGGCACGCGGGGCATCAACTTGAGGATCCGTGCCCATTCAGGATGCGTGCGGTTCACACCGGCGAGCGTCACGCCGCCGGCTTCGAACACGGCGCGATAAGCCACGATGTCGTCGTGATGGCTGGCGCCTGCCGCGTAGACGAATGGTGTGCGCGCGTTGGCAGCCGCTGCGCTCGCACTCCCTGCATTTCGTGTGAACTGGCCCGAATCGAACGGCAGCGCATTCGGCACAATGACGATCTCGCGGTTGATCATGCGCACCTCGTCGGCCAGCGCCTCGTTCGTCACCATCACCACGTCAGCAAGCGCGAGGCTCGCCACGGTGCGCCGCGTGATGCCGTCGCGCGCGTAATGGCCCGAAAGGTAATGCGTGCGCTCCAGCATCCAGAGATCATCCACATCAGCGACGATCCGCACGCCCTGCTCACGCAGCCGGATAAGACCGGAGATGCCGCAGACGGGATGGCGGTTGAACACGAACACCGGCACACGCGGCGTCACATCGAGCATCGAGAATGGCAGCACGAGCCGGTGATAGGCGCACGAGGTCCCGTCTGCACCATCGATCACGAGCGAACGCGTCGCGGCCCCTGGCTTACGCGAAGGGGTAATAGATTCGTCCGCCCTGGTGCTCTTCAGCGGCGACGGGACCATTTCGTTCGATGCCTTCCCGCTTTTCAGCGGGCGTGTAGTTGGGAATGGGATTGCGGCCATACACGTCCTCACTGAAGAAGAACGACGGCGCGCGCAGCAGCGACGGAAAGCCTGGGCCCGCGCCCGCGAGGCCCGAGCGCTTGGCGCGATCCTTGTAGGCGGCGTCTTCCCAGCCATAACCGGCGTAGGACGCGTTGAAGTAACCGACCGTATCGACGAACCGCCGGGTGAAAAAGTGGAAAGCGCCAATGCACGCATCCCAGTAGACGATCTCGCCCTCGATCGCGAGCGGCCGGCTCTTGAATGACTCGGGCAAGCCGAGCGTGTCGAGGCCAGCTTGCGCGACATGCTCGGCGAAGTAATCTTCGAAGCCGCCGAACAGCACGCGCACATCGTCATCGAGCAGAAAGAAGAACTCGCATCCCGCGTCATAGAGATGGCGGATGCAGCGATTGCGCGACCACGCCGGGCCGCGCCGCTCGCGATCGTTGTGCACATAGATCAGTGTGTCGGGCGCGCAGAAGCGCAGCCCATCGTCGATCGCGCGCGTGGGCGTGGTGCAAACCGCAAGGCCGGTTCTCATCGAAGGTGGTCGATACTGTTGACGGGGTCAATTTCGCCCCATCGGTATAGGTGGAACAGATAGAGGCCGTGGGCGACACCGAGCCGCCCACCGCTCTCACGTACGCGGGCACAGAAGCGCTTGTCGAAGTAGATCGTGTACGGCTCGAAGGGCACGCGCTCCCAGACGGTGCGATGGAAGATCAGGCACATGCCCGCCAGCGGCCCCGGCACTTCGGCGACCGAGGTGCCGTGATCGCGCCAGCGCTGCCGAGCGATTTCACGGTGATAGCCGATATCGCCGTTCTCGCTCAGCTCGCCACCGTGGAGCTGGAGCGGCGAGCGGATACGGTTGGTCATGGCACCGATCACATCGAAGCGTCCGGCATTGCACGCGATAATCTGGCCGATCTGCGCGCCCCAGTCAGGTGTCAGAAAGAGCGTGTCGCCATCGCGCACACACACCCAGGCATCGGCGGGCAGCAGCGCGACCGACTCATTGATGCCGCCACCGATATCGCCGGTCTTCCACGGCGTCAGGTAAAACACGCTCATGGCTGGCCGCCATCGGTGATCACGCCGCTGCCGCACATGAGCTGCAGTTCGGCACGGCCCGCGTAACCGGGCAACACGGCATCGATCGCATAGGTGGTCCGGCCGTGCAGCACGCGCATCGCGGCGGTCACGTCGTCCCGCCAGCGAATGCGGATGCGCGTGGTGAGGCCAGAACGGAATTCAAGCGACGCAAGATATTCGCGGCCCGATAGCGGTTCGATCGATGCCCACACCTTTGCCACGTCTTTCCAGCGCTCGACGACTGCCTCGCCGTCTTCGTGCGAGACGTGCATGATGGGCGATTGCAGGCGCACGCGATGGCGCAGCGGCCCCGCGCGCATCCCTCTCGTGGTGGTGGCCATTATTCAAGCGCCGGATCGCGAAGTGGATAGAGGATGTTCACCACGGGGCGCGGAATGTATCCATGCTCCCATTGCGATGACTCGACGCCATCGGGGTCGCGAATCATGATCCCGACATACAACAGCGTGGCGAGCCGCACATTCTCAGGCACCTCGCCTTCTGGATATGGATCGCGCTTCAGGTAATCCATGATCGAAGCGGACGCACCCGCGATCGCCAGTTTGAGATCCATTTCGAGATCAGCCGTATCGGCGCGAAGCCAGTTCCTGGCCTCCTCGATCGTCACAAGCATCAGCGGAGCGCTCACGCCGCTTCTCCTTCGCGCACGCGCGCATCCTTGCCGTCCCGGCCGCGCTTGGCGATCAGCGTCCAGACCCCGCCGCCAGCGTCTGGCTTTTCGGACGTCGGCGCGTTGCAGTGCCAGAGCGAGCCGGCCCACGTCACCGTATCGCCTGGTTCATAGAGCCGTTCAGGCACGTAGATGCCGCGATAGATCAGCACCGGGAACGCAAAGCCCGCGCGCTCGACCGCGCCACCCGAGCGTGTTACTGCGACAACGAAGCCACGCTCGCCGTCGCGCTCGATGGCAAGCGCCGCAATGCCTTCGACGATGCAGGACCAGCCATGCCGGTCGTCGGTGTTGGCGTGCGCGCGCCAGAGGCCGCCAAGATGACTGGCGAAGGTGCCGCGGGGGTAGCTGCGTGCGAAGTCGATGCCGGGCAGAACCTCGATATCGGCAGCATCACGACCGTCAACGCCGTCCCGCCCATCGCGCCCAGCAGCGCCGTCACGGCCATCAAGCCCGCGGTCACCATCCTTTCCATTGAAGCCGTCCTTCCCGTCGCGGCCATCCTTGCCATCAACACCATCTCGACCCGGTAAGCCATCGTTGCCGTCGTGACCGTCTTTACCATCCCTTCCCGGCGCGCCATCTGCACCCGGCAACCCATCGGCACCGTCCGCACCTCGCGCGCCATCGACGCCGTTTCTTCCCGACGCGCCGTCGGCACCACGTTCGCCATCGCGACCGTCGCGGCCAGCCTGGCCATCTTTGCCGGCCGGCCCGTCGACTCCACGTTCTCCGTCTTTGCCATCCCGACCTGGTGAACCGTCGCGCCCGTCATTGCCATCCTTGCCGTTGAGACCGTCCGCGCCGCGCTCGCCGTCCTTCCCATCCCGCCCCGGCACGCCATCTGCACCGGGCGCGCCATCACGACCGTCGACTCCATCCTTGCCGTTCACGCCATCCGCGCCGCGCTCGCCGTCTTTCCCGTCCCGCCCCGGCGCGCCATCTGCACCGGGCGCGCCATCACGGCCGTCGACGCCATCCTTTCCGTTGAGGCCATCTGCGCCGCGCTCACCGTCCTCGCCGTCGCGCCCCGGTGCCCCATCGGCACCGGGCAAGCCGTCACGACCATCGACGCCATCCTTACCGTTAAGGCCATCCGCGCCGCGTTCGCCGTCTCTCCCATCTCGCCCTGGCACGCCATCGGCCCCAAGCGCACCATCCCGCCCGTCAACGCCGTCTTTGCCATTCACGCCATCTGCGCCGCGCACACCATCCTTGCCATCGCGCCCGGGTTCTCCGTCAGCACCCGGTGCGCCGTCCTGGCCATCGACACCATCCTTGCCATTTACACCGTCCGCGCCGCGCTCACCATCTTTCCCGTCGCGCCCCGGTGACCCGTCTCTGCCATCTGCGCCGTCCTTGCCGTTGAGGCCATCCGCACCGCGCTCGCCGTCCTTACCGTCCCGCCCCGGCGCCCCATCGGCACCGGGCGCGCCGTCGCGCCCATCGACGCCATCCTTGCCATTCAGACCATCCGCGCCACGTTCGCCGTCGTTACCGTCCTGCCCTGGCGCACCATCGGCACCCGGTGCCCCATCGCGTCCGTCACGACCGTCGACTCCATTCCTGCCGTCCACAGGCCGGTGCGCCTCAAGCGCGTCGAGCCGGACAACGAACGGCGCAGTGGCCAGCGCAACGTGCTCCCTGATCAACCTTGCGACCGTACGCATCAGCGCTGCGATTTCGCGCCGGTCTAGCATGGCGATTACGCGCCTTCGAGCGCGGCCATCGCCGCGTCGCCGAATTCGTCAAACGCGTTCTGGATCTCATCGGCCGGCACAGAATCTGGATCGGAGGCGGCAGGTGCTGGCGCGGGTGTGGGATCGGCAGGCGTAAACGGCTGGTTGCGGTCACGCTCGTCGAGCGCAGCGAGCGAATAGTTCTGCTGTTGCAGGTATGGTGTCTGGCCACCTTTCACCGGCTTCGCATTGAGGCGTCTGCGCGCCTCATTCGGCGAGTAGATGCCACCGCCGACGCCTTCGGCCAGCGTCTTGATCATCGTGGCCGAATCCATCCGCAGCAGATTGTCGAGATCAAGCTCGGTGCGGTAGTGTCCGGGTAGCGAGAGCCCCTGGTCGAGACACGTCTCCAGCGATTCGATCAGCGACTGCAGGCAGTTCGAGTAATAGAACTGCGTAAGCGCTTCGACGTTCTGGTAGGTCGGCGGCGAACCGAGGCCGATCATGTACGGCGGCACGTGAAAGACGGAGCACACAATCTCGGCGTTGAGCTTGGCCTGCTCGATCAGTTGCGAATCGGCAGCGGTCATCGCGAGGGCTTCGTACTTCAGGCCATCACCCAGCACCGCCAGCCGCCCGCGATTGGGGCCGCTGAAGTTTTCCTCCCATTTGTCCTTCAGGCGCTGCGCAGTCGCGTCGCTGATGGCACCCGGCGCAATCAGAATCCCACCAGGCTGCGCGCCATTCTCGAAGAAACCCGCCGAGTTGTTCTCAATCGCGAGGCCCTGCCGCGCGGCCAGAGCGCAGGCAAAGAGCGGCGACGTGCCGACCAGCGGATGAAACAGGCAGTTCATGCGATCGTGAATGATCTCGCTCGCCGGCACG
This sequence comes from Paraburkholderia sp. J67, assembly GCF_905220265.1. Lineage (NCBI taxonomy): Bacteria > Pseudomonadati > Pseudomonadota > Betaproteobacteria > Burkholderiales > Burkholderiaceae > Paraburkholderia > Paraburkholderia sp. J67. The sequence continues at coordinate 166,511 of NZ_CAJMZK010000012.1, read as the reverse complement.
ACGATCTGGTCGCCGTCCGGAATTCCCGCGAGGTTGTCACAATCGAGCTGGTAATACACACCGCCGTCGTCGGAGACAAGCGGCCGGCATCGCAGCGGATCGAGTACATATAGCGCCACCACGACGCCGCGCTCGTCGCGCTCCTTGAGTACATAGGTATTGCCGCGTGTGAGCTTCGACATGATCCAGTTTTCGACGAACTGGATATGCGTCTGGTAGCGGTTCGGTTTGCGCAGCACAGGAGAAAACGCAGCAGACTGCGTTTGCGTCCAGATTTCCTCGTCGTCCTCACGCATGAGGCGCACGCCAAGCTTGCCGATATCGGCGCTGATGAGCGTGATGCACGCGTAGACGGCGTGATACGCGAGGATCGTTTCCGGTGCCAGTTCCCGGTTCTTTTGCCAGGCGCCGCTGAATGGCTCGCGAATCCACAGCGGAATCCAGCCGCCACCGCCCGGCGTGTTGACGGGCGAAAGATTCTGCGCCGTCGAGCGGCGCGGTGCCGCGCGCGTGATCTGGAGCCCGAGAAGCCGCATTTCAGTCACCGTCAGCGCGCATGTCGCGACGGCGATAACGGCCCCGTCGCGCTGTGCCCGCGCCGGTCGCCCGCGCCGTATTTTCGTCAGCGCGAATGGCACGCGCTGGCGCGATATCGACTTTCTTCGACGCGATGAAAAGACGAACGTGCTTCTCAGGCATGTCGAGCTCGGCACCGACCGGATAGGTCTTGCCGCCATAGCGAAAGGCGTGCGTCGTGATCACTCTCATCTTGCGCTCCTACGAAAAAGGGCGGACCGCGTAAAGGTCCGCCCTTGTGGCGCCGTGACTGCTTATGTGCGATCAGGTCGTGCTGCCAGCGTCGGCATCGTCCGCGTAGTTCGCGCCCGTGATGTAGGCCACAGCCTCTGGGCGGCGACGACGCCAGTTGATGAAGCGCTCGGCGCGCAGCGCGATCATGTTCTGTTGCCAGAGCGAGACGAGCGACGTGCCGTCGCCACTCGGCGCGCTGTCGAGCTGAAGCGACGCTTCGCGCGACGCATCCAGCGTCACGGTGCCATCGTCGGCAAGCAGGATTTCGGACGCCTTCGCCAGAATGATCAGCTTGCCGTCGCCGCCGGCCGGGATGTTCGTGGACGTGATGACCGGCAGGCCAAAGAATGTGCCGCCGTTCATGTCGAGTCCCGGGAATTCCGGCTGGCCTAGCGCGTTCTGCATCATGCCGATCGAGAGTGCGCTGACCGGGTCCATGATCCAGACGGCCCCCGCCAGCGAGAGATTGACCGCGGTGAAGAGCGCGAACAGCGTGCGAATGTCAGCCTTGAGCGCTGACGAGCTCGTACCCGACGCCTGGATCACCGTGGCTCCATTCGTGATCGATGCAGGCGAGACGCCCGGCACTTCATCCTTGTCCGGGTCCACGAAGTCGTGATCGAGAAATTGCGCAATGGTCTCGATCAGGTCGCGCCGCACGATATCTTCGGCGGACGGATTGGAGAAGCGCACGAGTTCTTCGGTCAGCACGACGATGCCCGCAGCCTTCGCAAAGCCGAGCGTGATGGCTTCGAAGCCCAGCGCGCTCACCGGCTTGGGCTGGCCTTCTCCGACCCATTGCGCGGTGCTGGCCGTAGTCTGCGCCGGCATCTTGACGTTGAACGGCACGCGGCGAAAACCGGGAATGCGCCCGATGATCGTGGCCGGCCGCAGCAGCTCGATGAATTCGCCGGTCAGATTCTGGTAGTCCACCAGCGGCGCGGCCCACGTCGGGTCAGTCGTCGTGCCGGCCGCGACGGCTTCACGCAGCACCGCCTCGACCTCCGGCGTGCTGTCGCTCCAGCCCCGCGCAATCTCGACGGCCTGGAGGAGATTGCCCTTCGCGCGCGCCAGCGCGATGGCGTAGCGCACGAACGCCGTGCCCTTTGGCAAATTGCGCTGCACGCTGATCACGCGACCGGCGCCCACGGCGCGCGCACTGCTGGCCGCGCGCGGATCCGTACCCACCACGGGTGCGGCGGCGCGAACCTGATGCGCTTCGACGGTCTGAAGGCGGCGGATATGCGCGTCGATCGCGGCGATGTCCTGCTCGATCGTGTCGAATTCCTCCTGCTGTGCAGCGTCGAGTGTCGAGCCATCTTCGGCGGAAAGCTCGATGATCTCGTTCATGCGCGCGGCGGCCGTGGCGCGGCGCTGCTCGTAGGCCGAAATCTGTTCTGCAATAGTCGGCTTCATCGTGAAACCTCACGTTTGATATCGCGAATCACAAAGGGAGTTGCGCGAGCGCGCGCGGGAGGATCCAGCCGGACGACATGGCCGCCGCCAATGCCGAGCGCGGCGCGGGCGGATGTGTCGAAACTGCGGATGGTAGTGATCGTTGCGTCGGAGTTCGCGGGGATCGTGACGAGCGACAGCTCCAGCCATTCCCACGCGAGGTAACGGATGCCACCGTTGTCCATCCACGAATACTCAAGCGGACGGAAGCCGATCGAGACGGCGCGCACCAGGCGCGCCTTCACGCTTTGCCACGCCTCATCGAGCCGCTCCTTCAGCGAACCCGGTTCGTCGATGTTCGCTAGCTGCGCGCGGAACGGAATGCCCTCTTCGGTGAGCTCGGCGAATTCAACTGTCCCAACCGGCGAATCGTGTCGGTGCTGCCAGAGCAGCGGCATGGGAATGGCGAACTTCGCGCCAAGTGGCTCGACGATATCGTCGTAACGGTCGGGCGTCGGCGTGGAGGCCATGCCCTCAATCACGCGGGCGTCATCGTCCGCGCTGCGGATCGTCAGCAGCGAGTAGGCACGTTCCATGATCAGCGTTCCTAGAAGAAAAACATCTGGTATTCAGGTTCGCGCTCTTCCACGTCGCTCAGGGCCAGGCCCACGGCCATGGTGAGTGCCACCAGCCCGTCGATGCGTCCGGTGGCCTTGCGCTTGTTGAATACCCGGTTGTTCTTGGGGTCGGTCTCGGTGACCGCGCTCGATACGTTCCAGCGCAGGCACGGATTGAATGCGACGCGCAGCTTGCCGTCGAAGATCAGCTGCTCGACGAGTTCGATGGAGCGGCACATCCAGAGCCCCGACTCGCTCGCACGGTGGAACCCCTGGCCGTGTGGCACGAGGCGCACTTCAAGGCCTGCCGCTTCGAGATCCCGCTCGAAGTACTTGATCCGGTACGGGTCGAACGCGAGCCCATCGATCGTCATCGCCGCGTTGATCTGCGCGAGGCGGTCAACGACCGCGCCGTAATCGACGGCCCGGCCGGGCGGCGCGTGCACAAACTGCGCGCCGGCCCAGGCCAGATATGGCACACGGTCGATGCGGGCGCGATCGGCCATCGTGTCGCCGGGCGTCCAGAATTCGACAAAGGCGTCCACCGAATCGTCATCGTTGCGCACTGCCACAGCGAGCGCGGTCAGGTCACGCGTGCCCGATAGATCGAGGCCGCCGAAGGCGCGCTTGCCCTCCATGGACGCAATGAGCGCTGCGCGTGCCTCAGTGGCCCTGCGCTCAAGCGCGCTCGCGTTTGCATCTTCTAGTTCAATGTCACCCGATTCGACCGGTCGCCCCACCTCGCAACCGCGCCAGAGCACGCCATCAATCCACGGATCCTCGGCGTCGACCCACTGGCAGAAATTCAGACGGCGCACCGTCGATTCGAGCGACGGCATTCCGCGCGCCTGGTGTACCTGCTCGCGCAGGTAGTCAGGTTTGATCGTGGATCCGATCGACGGATTGGCCTTGACCCAGCAGTCTTCGCTCTTGAACGGATCATCGTCCTCGTCGAGCGAGCAGATGAAGGCGAAGTAGGCGTCGTCGGCAATCGCGCCGCCCGCGACACGCACGCCATATTCGTGCTGCTCGTAGCAGACCGACGTGCGGTCGAAACCTGAGTTCGTGATCATGAAAATCAGCGGCTGGCGACGCCCCTTCTTGCCGGCGCGCATGATGTTGATGACTGTGCCGTTCTTGTGCTCGTGCACCTCGTCGATGAGGCCACAGTGCGGGCGGGGCCCGCTCTGCCCGCTTTCGTCGCTGGCAATCGGACGGAAAAACGAACCAGTCCGGCGAAAGCCGAGATTCCACACTCGGTCCTCGCGGCCCTGCATGCTCACCGCGCGCACGAGCGCAGGCGACTGCTGCACCATCGCCACCGCGTCGCGAAACAACACCATCGCCTGCTCCCGGCGCGTCGCTGCGGCGTAGACCTCAGCGCGCGACTCGCCATCCGCAACCAGCATGTACAGACCGACGCCCGCCGCGAGCGGCGACTTCCCGCAGCCCTTGCCGCCTTCGACGTACGCCTCGCGGAAGCGGCGCGTGCCATCGGCGCGCAGCCAGCCAAAAAGCGAACCGACAATGAACTGCTGCCAGTCGAGAAGCTGGAATGCCTCCCCTTCGAACTCGCCGCCGTTCAGGCGCAGCACATCGGGAAAGAAATCGATCGCGCGCATGGCGGCGTCGAGACTCCACACAAGGTCGCGCGCGGCAGCCGTCAAAAGATCATTGAGGTGTCGCTTGCAGGCGTTGCGCACATCAGGCCCCGCCACCACCGTTCCGGCCACGACCGCGCGCGCGTACTGCGTGACCGGATCAGAAGTACTTCCGCGCGCGGCTTTCGTCGTCGTCCTGCGAACCATTCGGGCCAGCCTCGATGCGCGCACGCGCAGCGGGTGTCATGCCGAACTCGGAAGCAAACTTGACCACATCGAGCATCGCCCGGTTCGCGGTGCCCACGAGCGGATTCTGGATGGCGTTGCCGTTCGTGGTCTTGATCATCAGGCCGCTAGACAGAAGGTCGCGCTCCGCCATCTTCGACAGCGCCTGCTCGGCTTGCACCCATCGCTCGTACGCCTTGCAATAGGCCGCGAGCGCCGCGCGGTCGATGCGGGTGAGCAGGCCGAGCGCGAACAGCTCGTCAGCCATGCGTCGCCACTCGGTCTTTGCGATTTCGCCGAGATGCGCGGGCGCCGTTGGCCTTGCCCGCTGCGGCCGGGCTTCCCGCCGGTTTGCCTCGCGTGCCCGGTACGTCCCCTGAACCAGTTTCAGCTCCGTCGGCAGTCGTTTGCGTCCCATTGCTTACCTCGATGCCAGCGGCCTCAGCGGCCTGCGCGAATGTCAGCCCGTCGCGCTCGCGGACGGCGTTCTGCCGCGTCGCGGTCTGCCAGCGCAGGACCGCCACGTCGCAGTAGCCAGGATTCAGTTCAATGGCGTGGCACGCGCGCCCCACCGACTCGGCGGCAATGATCGTCGTGCCGGAACCCGAGAACGGTTCATAGACGGCCTGCCCCGGCGACGTGTGGTTCTCGATCGGCCGGCGCATTGCCTCGACGGGTTTCTGCGTCGAGTGGCCAGATTCGCTCCGGCGATGGTCGATCTGCCAAAGCGTCGACTGCGACCGATCACCGGTCCAGCTGGCCGTCTTGCCCTCGCGCACGGCGTACCAGCACGGCTCGTGCTGCCAGTGGTAATGACCACGCGAGATAACAAATGTCTGCTTCGCCCAGATGATCTGGGCGCGAATGTCGAAGCGGCAGGCGTGCAGGGATTCGGCGACGACATCGGCATAGATGCCCGCGTGCCACACGTAGGCGACGTCGCCCGGGAAATGCGCCCAGGCCTCGCGCCAGTCCGCTTTCGTGTCGTTCAGCACCCGGCCGGTGGCACGCGAGCCATGCTGGCCCCGCGACTCGCCCTCAACCATGACGACCCGGTTGCGCCAGTCCGCGTCGTAATCGACGCCATACGGCGGATCGGTGATCATCAGGGACGGCCGCACCCCGCCTAGCGCAGTCGCCGCAATCCCTGCGTCCGTCGAATCGCCGCAGACCAGCCGGTGGGCGCCCAGCACCCAGACGTCGCCGGGCGCGGTGACGGCCTGCGCCGGCACGGGTGGGACCTCGTCTTCGTCATCCCGCCCGCGGCTACCCTTGAGCAGCCGGTCCATGTCTGATTCGGAAAAGCCGGCAAGCCCGATCGCAAAACCGTCGAGCGTCAGCGCTTCGAGCTCGCTCACGAGCAGCGCGTCGTCCCAGCCTGCGTTCTCGGCGAGCTTGTTGTCGGCCAGAACATACGCGCGGATCTCCTGCGCCGACCAGCCGCGTGCGACGATCACCGGCACCCGCTCGTAACCCAGCCGCCTTGCGGCTTCGACGCGGCCGTGACCGGCGATTATCGTGTCGTCCTCTGCCACGAGAACCGGGATTGTGAACCCCCACTTCCGCATCGAATCCTGCAACTGCACCAGCTGCGCCTCGCTGTGCGTGCGCGCGTTGCGCGCGTACGCGGTCAGCGCCGCGACCGGTCGCTGCTCAATCGCGTCAGCCCACATGCGACCTCCGGTGATGCGGCGTGGACGCCCGCCGCGCGTAGATTGACGGCGGACGCCCCCCGCTTCGGATTTCCGCTTTTAGCGAAAAAAGGTTTGGCCGGGGTGACCGCTCGATCGAGAAAATTTGTTCGCACGCCCCCCGGGGGCCCCTCCCTCCCGTCCCGCGGGCGTGGCGCCGCGTCAACGTGCCCACGGATGCCCTGGATCGGTCGGCATCCCGTTCACGTCGCAGCCGCGTGGCCGCGCGCCGTTCTCGGCGGCGGTCTTGCGCGCGTGGCAGTCGTGGCAAAGGGCTTGCAGGTTCGCCGGAGCGTCAGTGCCGCCGTCCTCGAGCCGCGTAATGTGATCGACCTCGACCGCCTCGGTGACAAATCCCTGCCGCATGCACTCGGCGCACAGGGGGTGCAACCGAAGCTGACGCGCACGGATCCGCCGCCACTTCCTGCCTGTGGCGCGGGGTGTCGGTGCGGTCGTCATAGGATGGGCGCATCAATCGAAGTGCCCGGCGTGCGGGCAAAACAAAAGGCCCGGTCAGTTTCCTGAGCGGGCCTTACGTTTTCGCTGGACGCAACTACGCCAGCGCTTCGATTTAACACCAAAATGAACCAAGGAGCAAGATCAAGGATGCTGGCGCGCAATCGCTTGTTCTATGCCTACCTGGATGGCGTGTAAAACGAGTCTGTAAAATTCCGGTTTGCTAGTTACCATGGCAGGTTGTGCGGCCTTGACGGCGGCGTCCCACTCGGGGCTGGATTTCAGGTCGATCAGATTCGGTCGATTGATCAGTATCCACGTCTGAAAAACTCGACACTCGACAGGGAAATTACCGTTAAACGCTGCGAGCGCACGAACGCCATCCAACAGCAACATGACGGTCATCTCCGGGTTGAAAGTGTGAAACCCAAAGGGATCGCGATCAGCATGCTTGATGAAATTTTCAGTTTCATTGAGCATCTCGATAAAGTCTTGCCGATAGTTCGCCTTGACCCGCGCTATAACCTCATCCCGGATCATTTTGTGCCCGGTCTTGTGTTTCTCATGCAGTTTCCACAGCACTTTGAATGCTGCGGCAGCCAAGCCATGAATCGGCACTGGATCAAAATCATGAAACCATAGCCAGATAGCGGTCTTAAGCTGCCTCTCTGCGGCGTCGACTTTTGAGATCACGAAGCCGCCCTCTACGGGGCCTCGATACATTTTTTCGTGTTTCATGACTCACCTGATCGTTCGGCTTAATACAACATTGTTCTGGATACGGATAAATCTCGCCTTCTGAGGCAAACGATTTTCGACGACATTGCGCCTTACGAGTGCCGAGAAAGCGCTGCCTCCTGGCCATCCCAATTCGCTATGCTCACGAAGTCATACTAACGATTGTCGGCCTCGCTTCTAAAGCTCGCAAAGTAACTTTACTAGTCGGCGTAGCTCCGGGCGTTCCGCCTTCATACGTGGAATGAAGGCACAGTAGGGATAACCTAGGCGAATCGAATGCGTTGATACAGAAATGAGACGACCTGCTTCGAGATCGCCTCGCGCAAGAAGCCTCTGCCCCAACGCAATACCGAATCCGGAACGGGCCATCGCAACCGCCAGACTTGAAAGTCCGACACGCCTTCCCTTTGAAGGGTCAAGATGACGATCGCTTCCAGTTCCCATGAACCAGTCATTCCACGTTGGATGAGACGCGTAGGTTGGCCCCCAATTGGTGTGGATAAACATGCTTTCATGCAATTCAGATAGATTTAACGCTGCGTTCCCATGCCGATTCCAAAATTCGGGAGCGCAAATCGGAATCACTTCATCCTGTATCAATGGAATCTTGTGGATCGAAGGATAGTGATAGTCGCCATAGCTAACTCTCAGATCGACGCTTTGACGGAGAAGATCAACAGGATCTTCCTCAACTCGGATATCAATCGCGATTTGCGGATGGATTTGCAAAAGCTCGTTAACTTTCGGGACGAGCCAATACTCGGCGATCGATGACGGTACGCTGACTACTAACTGTGCCTGCAGTTCGCCTTCGAGTATTCGCTCAGTCATGCTGGCAATCTCCTGCAGCGCTCTGGATGTCTGAGGAAAAATTGCGCGCCCCGCGTCCGTCATGGATATGCGATTGCCGTTACGCACGAACAATTGCTTGCCAAAATAGGCTTCAAGGTTGCGAATCTGTTGGCTGACTGCGGCCGAAGACACACCCAGTTCATCGGCCGCTAACACAAAGCTTCCTGTTCTGGCTGCTACCTCGAACGCCTTTACCGCGTTAAGCGGCGGGAGTTCACGCACGACACCTCCTTCGATAGAATTTCTTAGCGACCAGCAAGATTTTGTCGCCTTGAAAGCAATTTTTTGTTTCGATAGGTTACGTCCAGCGAGACATTTTGCGCTAGCTCAATATTTTGGGCACCTCAGTCAACTCAAAGTCTGACTGGGATTAGCTCAAACAATTTAATCAGTCAAGTAGCGGGAGCCACAATGCACGTACAAATCAAACAGGCGAAATTGGCAGCACTGGCGCTGACCGCAGCCGTCGGTCTGTTCTCCAATCTTGCCTGTGCAAAAGACTGGAAAACGGCCACGATTGCACTCGAAGGGGGGTACGAACCGTGGAACATGACCCGGTCGGACGGCACGCTCTTCGGCTTTGAACCCGAACTCGCTGCGGATCTGTGTGCGCGCGCCCAGATCAAGTGCAAATTGATTGCCCAAGACTGGGACGGCATGATGGCAGCGCTCAAGGTCGGAAAATTCGACGTCATCATGGACGGGCTTGCGATCACTGATGACCGCAAAAGGGAAATTCTCTTCTCCGTACCCTACGCAAATACTCCTGCGGTCTTTGCAGCAACAAGAAGCGGCTCTCTCCATAACCTCCCGGGAACTGGCAGCTCGATCACCTTGACTGGCAATCCTGCTGCCGATAAAGCGCAGCTCGAACCTTTGCGTCGCGCACTGAAAGGGAAAGTAATCGGCATCGTCTCGGGCATTTCCTTCACCAAATTCATCTATAGCAATTTTGGTGATGTCGCCACGATCCGCGAGTACAAAACTGCCGCCGAACACGATCTCGATCTGGAGAATGGACGCATCGACGTCGTGTTCGATGATGCAACATACTTCTCTTCTGTATTCGCCAAATCTGAGAACAAGGATCTCACTTTCTCTGGACCGATGATGAAGGGCCAAGTTTTCGGGCCAGGCGAGGCACTGGGCTTCCGTCTGTCTGATCCCGATTTGAAGGCGAAATTCGATGGGGCGATCAAGTCCGCGCTCGCTGACGGAACGGTCAAACGCCTGAGCGAAAAGTGGTTCAAGACTAACGTCGCGCCGTGACGAAGTCCTGGCGGCATGCGGGCTTTCCCCAATCTCACAGTGAATGGATTTACTTGCACCGTGGCATGCCGTTACTGAAACGTTAAGTGATGGAACATTGAAAAATGGCGATGTTTAAGTTGTTGGGGTTTAGCTCCGAAGGTTGGGCAGGAGCGCTGCTAGCAGCGACGTTAATGACCGTCTTGGTCACGTTCGCCGCGCTTGCCATTGGAGCCTTCGTCGGCTCGACCGTTACCTGGGCGAAGCTTTCACGCAATCTGTTTGCGCGCGCGATCGGTGACGCTTATACGACTGTGTTCCGAGGCGTTCCCGAGTTACTCATCCTTTATCTTATTTACTTCGGTGGTTCGTCTGCCGCCACACAAATCGCAAGCTATCTCGGCGCCGACGAATTTTACGGAATGCCGCCGTTTCTCTCTGGCGCGATCGCCGTTGGGGTTATTTCAGCGTCGTATCAAACCGAAGTGTATCGCGGAGCCTACCTTGCTGTCGCGCGAGGAGAGATCGAGGCGGCAATGTCGCTGGGTATGTCGCGCATGCACCTCTTTTTCAGAATCGTCGCACCACAGATCCTGCGATTCGCACTCCCTGGGCTTGGAAACGTGTGGCAAATGACGCTCAAAGATTCTGCGTTGATCTCGATCACTGGTCTCGCTGAACTGATGCGAGCGAGCCAAATCGCTGCTGGCTCGACACACCAGTATTTCCTCTTCTTTATAACCGGCGGTGTCTTGTACCTCGCTTTAACCGGACTCTCGACTAGCGCTTTCACTCGGCTTGAGACCCATCTGGGACGAAGCGCCCGGCGACCTGCGTGAGGACATGACATGGACTTTGAATTTTTTTGCGATACCTTGTCTCAACTGTTGGGGGCGCTCCCTGTCACGATTGAACTATTTGTCGCATCGGTTTCGCTCGGAGCTGTATTGGCCCTGTGCTTGACATGGATGCGCCTTTCAGGGATATCCTATTTAGAAAAATTTTCCAAGGGATATGTGTTCGTTTTCCGTGGAACGCCGCTCCTTATTCAGCTATTTCTTATTTACTACGGGATTGGTCAATTCAGCGTCGTTCGTGAAAGTTTGCTTTGGCCGGTTCTCCGGGATCCCTTTGCATGCGCTGTATTGACTCTTGCGTTATGCACCGCAGGCTACTCTGCAGAGATCTTCCGTGGCGGCGTATTGGCTATTCCATCCAGCCAGATGGAAGCAGCTCGTGCACTTGGAATGTCGAGATGGCTTCTGTTTCGTCGTGTAATTCTGCCGGTCGCATTAAGACAATTATTGCCGGCATACTCGACGGAAATCATCCTCATGATGAAATCTACCTCGCTTGCGAGCCTCGTTACCGTTATGGAGATGACTGGGGTGGCTCAGCGGATCATTGCCAGCACCTACCGAACGACAGAAGTTTTCCTTTGCGCCGCTGCGATTTATCTGGTTCTTAATTTTTTCATCGTGCGCGCGCTATCTGCTTTCGAATATTGTCTTACACCGTATCGCCGTCCGATGCGTCAGAGAACTTCTCCCAAAGAGTCCGCCGTATGAATATAAATGACATCCCCGCAAATATGAAAACCACGTCGGAAATCGAGATTAGAAATCTCTACAAACGATATGGCAGCAACGAAGTGTTGAAGGGGGTCTCGATTGCGGCCCGTGAGGGAGAAGTAATATCGATCCTCGGATCGAGCGGGTCGGGCAAGAGCACTCTGCTGCGCTGCATCAACCTGCTTGAAATGCCAGACGAGGGTGACGTCTACATTTCTGGAGAGAAGTTGAGCCTTCGTACGAACGTACGTGGTCAGCGAGAAGCGAGTGATAGAGGGCAAGTACAGCGTATCCGCTCTCAGCTTGGCATGGTATTTCAAAGCTTCAATCTCTTCTCACACTTGACGATTCTCGAGAATCTGATTGAGGGGCCAGTTCGCGTCCAGAAACGCGATCGCAGAGAATGCGTCGACGAAGCCATGGCTCTTCTCGAAAAGGTAGGCATCGCAGATAAGGCCAAGCACTATCCTGCGCATCTTTCCGGGGGACAGCAACAGCGCGCGGCAATCGCGCGAGCGCTCGCGATGAAGCCGCGCGCGATGCTGTTTGATGAGCCCACGTCAGCACTCGATCCTGAGCGTGTTGGCGAGGTGTTGAAGGTAATGCGTCAGATAGCCGAAGACGGATGCACGATGTTGATCGTTACACACGAAATGAATTTCGCCAGTAGCGTCTCAAATCGCGTCGTCTTTATGCATCAAGGTGTTATCGAAAGCGAAGGATCGCCGGACGAACTGTTCCGGCAAAAAAAATCTGAACGTTTTTCGAAATTCATCTCGAATCACGTCACAGCATAGATCGCATGTGTATCAGGGTTCAAATTATGTCGACCAGTATCGCTGTGAACGAGAACGATAATGTAGTAATTTCTGATGTACCTTTGACGTGGCACTCTATTGTGGATGTGGCGAACGGAGCCTTTCTGTCGCTCGAAGAAAAGGCTTGGGACCGAGTGCGCAACGCGCGCAAAATTATCGAACAGATCGTTCATCGTAAGGAGCGTGCATATGGAATCACAACGGGGCTAGGTGCACTGTGCGACACACTTTTAACGCCATCCGAACTCACCACTCTGTCGACAAACGCATTGAAAAGCCATGCGTGCGGTGTTGGCGCGCCTCTTGCCCCGGAGTTGGTGCGCGCGATACTCGTCGCTCAGATAAACAATTTCGCTCATGGACATTCTGGGGTATCGCCTGAAGTAGTTAGCCGTCTCATCGAGTTCCTCAATTCGCGGATCACGCCAGTGATGCCAGCCGATGGGTCAGTTGGATATCTGACCCACATGGCTCATGCGGCATTGCCGGTGATCGGTCTAGGCGATGTTATGTTCGAAGGCGTTCGCATTTCTGGAGAAGAATTGCAGGCTCGATTCGGACTCGATCCCGTTTGCCTTGCCGCCAAGGACGGACTCTCACTCATCAACGGAACACCCTGTAGCGTCGGCATGATGTGTGTCGCACTCGAGCGAGCAGAGCGCCTTCTGAAGTGGGCAGACATCATAGCCGCAATGAGTTTTGAAGCGCTGCGAGGGCAATTGGATGCGTTTTCGCCAGAGGCGCTCGCCGCGAAGCCGTTTCCTGGAATCCAGAAAGTCGGGCAAAACCTACGACGAATGCTTCAGGATAGCGTGAACCTGTCTAACAGCAAAGGAGTTCGGACGCAAGACGCGTTGAGTATCCGTTCAATTCCGCAGATTCACGGCGCAAGCCGCGATCAGTTTGCTCACGTCGAATACCAGGTCAACCTTGAACTCGCGTCCGCCACAGATAATCCACTCGTATTTGGGCATGCAAACGACTACCGCGTGATTTCACAGGCGAACCCTCACGGGCAAAACATGGCCATGGCGGCCGACACGCTGTCAGTTGCGGTAGCAGAACTGGCCGGCGTGGCAGAGCGTCGTGTGGATCGTCTTGTCAATCCCCTTACCAGTGGCTTACCGCCTTTCCTGCTTAAGCAGAGCGGAGTCAACTCCGGCTTGATGATCGTTCAGTATGTTGCCGCATCGCTTGTTTCGGAGAACAAGGTGCTAGCAATCCCGCGAGTGATAGACAACTACGTGACCTCCGGTCTTCAGGAGGACCATCTGAGCATGTCCACTCCGGCGGCGCTTCGAGTGGGCAAAATCCTAGACAACGCGGAAACTGTTCTTGCGATTGAATATCTCGTCGCATCGCAAGCGCTATCGTTCTTCAGTCCAGCGGAGATTGGCACAGGGTCTCGTATCGCGCTTGAAATTTTGCGTGAAGATATACGCCCATATACTGAAGATAGGGTGGTATCGATCGACATAGAAAAGACACTCGCGATTATTCGCAAGCCAGCAAACCTTACACAGATCGAAACGACATTGAGACAAACGCTCTAAAGCATACTTTCTTGCCGGAAATTTTCTATTGAGATTTACTAAGCACTACGAAGACAACAATATACTTTAACAAAGTATTTCTTTCGGAGTCTAAAGAAAAATCCTTGTTGAAGAAGAAAATCTTTGCAAATAACATGATCATCGACTGTCGATCCAGTGGCAATAATCGTCAAGCCACGATTCGCGTCAGTAGCCTTGTCGACGTTATGTAGCTCTATTCCGCAATACGTCAAAGGGGGCGTCGACTCGATACCACCTTGTCAACCTAAACTACTAAGACCATGGAAAATATCATCGATTTGAACCGTTATCCCCTGAATCGCGAGGGAAGTAAGGAGTGGGATGCGCTCGTCGCGTGGGCATCCGATGAGCTCAAGCGAGATGGCATGTTCAATCTCGAAGGGTTTATTCGTCCTGAAGCATTGAAGCAGGCGGTCAACGAGATTTTGCCGGTTGTAAAGGATAATTCTCACACTCATAAACGCGTACATAATATTTACTTCCGCCCGGAAATCCCGGAGCTTCCGCGAGATCATCCGGCACTTCGCACGGTTGAAACCATCAATCACACGGTGTGTGCGGACCAGATTGCCGAGAGTTTGATCACTTCCGTTTACGAATACGAACCGCTTGTGACATTCATCGCCGCCACGATGCATAAGCAAAAGCTCTACGTGATGGAGGACCCTCTCGCGAAGATTAACATTCTTGCTTATCGCGAGGGCGAAGCGCTCAACTGGCACTTTGATCGTTCCGAGTTCACAACCACGTTACTCCTGCAAGAGCCAAAGCAAGGCGGCGAGTTCGAGTATCGCAACAATCTTCGATCCGACTCTGACCCGAACTATGACGGTGTTGCAGCTTTGCTCGAAGGCCGCGATGCCAACGTGCAAAAGATGAGCCTCAAATCGGGAACGCTCAACGTCTTTCGCGGAAAGAACACCGCGCATCGTGTGTCGCGGGTCGTTGGCGAAAAGGACCGCATGGTCGCTGTCTTCTCATACTACGAGCGACCGGGCGTGGTGTTCCGCGAGGAAGAGCGTGTGGGCTTCTATGGTCGAGCGCATTGATCGCTTCAGATGGTGCATAAGGACCTGAAGGTCATCTAGCAGCACTCCCGCTGAAATTTTCGAGCACTGAATTTAAGACGTTCGGTGGGTAGTGCTGCGCGTGAAGGAAACAATCTCGTCGTCGAATTTACCGAAAAATAACGTTTTCCATTGTGGAGATTAAAATGAAAAAGATAATTATGACGGGGCTGGGTCTTGCTCTTTGTGCATCAGCGGCACACGCAGAAAATTCTGTAACGTTATATGGAATTGTCGACGAAGGGATTGATTTCACAACAAACACCAACGGTCAACAGAACTACGAGATGCAGAGCGGGTATGCGTCCGGAAGTCGTTGGGGTATCAAAGGCCAAGAAGATCTCGGTAATGGTGTGGCTGCAATCTTCAACTTGGAAAACGGATTTGACGTCAACTCTGGCGCTTCAACAATCGGTGGGCGCATGTTTGGTCGTCAAGCTTTCGTTGGGCTGCAAAGCGACAAATTTGGTAGCGTAACGTTCGGGCGGCAGTATGATTCCGTAGTCGACTACCTCGCGCCACTCACAGCCAACGGATGGTATTCGGGATACCTTTTTTCTCACCCATACGATAACGATAATACGGACAACACATTTCGCGTAAACAATGCAATCAAATACGCTAGCCCGTCGATAGCTGGACTGACTTTCGGTGGCGTATATGGATTCAGCAATGTCGCTGGCGGATTCGCGAATAATCGACTTTTAAGTATCGGTGCAGCGTTTTCGAGTGGAGCATTTTCTGCCGCCGCCGCGTACATGGATATCAATAACGTAGGCGCGAATACCGGAGGCGCCGTCGCTACGAATGATGCAAGTTTCTATGCGGACCACCAGCGCGTTTATGGGGCGGGGCTCTCCTACGTACTAGGCTCGACGACGTTTGGGTTCGTCTACACCGATAGCTTGTTGGAGAACCCGTCAGGAAATGCGTATGTCGGGGGCACCTTCAATGTCGCAGGGAATAGCTCGCTTCGATTCGACAATTTTGAAGTCAATGTCAAGCACGACTTTTCCCCCTCATTTTTTGTGCAAGCTATGTACACCTATACGCTAGGACGGTATTCGACCGGCACTGGCACGTCGCATCCAAAGTGGCACCAAGCTGGAGTGACCTTTGACTACCTCTTATCCAAACGGACGGACGTCTACCTTCAAGGTACGTTCCAGCAAGTTGCGGACGGTGAGACTGGAACGTTCCTTGACGATGCGTTCATCACCGGAGCTGACGGGTCATCTTCAAGTAGTCGCCAGATCGTCGTTCGAGCGGCAATCCGACATAGCTTTTGAAATAGAAGAAATCGCACATTCGGGGAATATTTTCTCGTCGTAGCGAGTGCGCCTCGCGCTGAGCCCTCGAACCGAACTGTAACGAGTTGCTTATTTTCATAGAGATGTGACCGTTCCCCACATCCTTTGCTACCGCTATTTCTATTGTCAATTGAGGTTGTATCGTGAATATTCCGAAGCATGTTGATCCCCGCCTCGATCCCTCCCGCACGATCCGCGCTCCGCGCGGCAGTGAGAAGGCCTGCAAGACCTGGCTGGCGGAAGCCGCGTACCGCATGCTCCAGAACAATCTGGATCCGGAAGTGGCCGAGCATCCGCACGCGCTGGTCGTCTACGGCGGCATCGGCCGCGCCGCGCGCAACTGGGAATGCTTCGACCAGATTCTGGCGTCGCTGAAGGATCTGAACGAGGATGAAACGCTGCTGATCCAGTCGGGCAAGCCGGTGGGCGTGTTCCGCACGCATGCCGACGCGCCGCGCGTGCTGCTGGCGAATTCGAATCTCGTGCCGCACTGGGCGACGTGGGAACACTTCCACGAACTCGACCGCAAGGGCCTCATGATGTACGGCCAGATGACGGCGGGCAGCTGGATCTACATCGGCTCGCAAGGCATTGTTCAGGGCACCTACGAAACGTTCTTCTCGGTCGCCAACCAGCATTTCAACGGCGACCCCAATGGCCGCTGGATTCTCACGGGCGGCCTGGGCGGGATGGGCGGCGCACAGCCGCTGGCCGCGACGATGGCGGGCTTCTCGATGATCGCGGTGGAATGCGACGAGACGCGTATCGACTTCCGTCTGAAGACGCGCTACGTCGATCGCAAGGCGAAGACGCTGGATGAAGCGCTGGCCATCGTCGAAGAAGCGAAGCAGACGGGCAAGCCGGTGTC
This sequence comes from Paraburkholderia sp. J67, assembly GCF_905220265.1. Taxonomy (NCBI): domain Bacteria; kingdom Pseudomonadati; phylum Pseudomonadota; class Betaproteobacteria; order Burkholderiales; family Burkholderiaceae; genus Paraburkholderia; species Paraburkholderia sp. J67. Next base: position 149,670 of record NZ_CAJMZK010000012.1, on the reverse strand, counting down.
GGTGGGTCTGCGTGGCAACGCGGCGGACGTGTTCGCCGAGTGCGTGGCGCGTGGCATCACGCCGGACTGCGTGACCGACCAGACCAGCGCGCACGATCCGATCAACGGCTATCTGCCGCAAGGCTGGAGCGTCGAACAATGGCGCGAAGCGCAGAAGGTGGCGCCTGAGAGCATCGTCAAGGTCGCGAAGCAGTCGATGGCGCATCAGGTCAAGGCGATGCTGACGCTGCAGGAACGCGGCGCGGCAACGCTCGATTACGGCAACAACATCCGCCAGATGGCGCTGGAAATGGGCGTGGAAAACGCCTTCGATTTCCCGGGCTTCGTGCCGGCGTATATCCGCCCGCTGTTCTGCGAAGGCAAGGGTCCGTTCCGTTGGGTGGCGCTCTCGGGCGATCCGGAAGACATCTACAAGACCGACGCCAAGGTCAAGGAACTGATTCCCGACGATCCGCATCTGCATAACTGGCTCGACATGGCGCGCGAACGCATCGCGTTCCAGGGCCTGCCCGCACGGATTTGCTGGGTCGGTGTGAAGGATCGCTATCGTCTGGGCCAGGCGTTCAACGAAATGGTCAAGAACGGCGAACTCAAGGCGCCGATCGTGATCGGCCGCGACCACCTGGACACGGGTTCCGTCGCCAGCCCGAACCGCGAAACGGAATCGATGAAGGACGGCTCGGACGCCGTCAGCGACTGGCCGCTGCTCAACGCACTGCTGAACACGGCGGGCGGCGCATCGTGGGTCTCGCTGCACCACGGCGGTGGCGTGGGCATGGGCTTCTCGCAGCACTCGGGCGTCGTGATCGTCGCCGATGGCACGCAGGCCGCGCATGAGCGTCTGGGCCGCGTGCTCCACAACGATCCGGCCACGGGTGTGATGCGTCACGCCGATGCAGGCTACGAACTCGCGCAGCAGACCGCGCGTGAAGCGGGCCTCAAGCTGCCGATGCTGGGCCGATGAGCGAGGCGCGCACGACGTATCGGCCGCGGCTGCGCGGCGCGGATTTGGTGGCGCCGCTGGGGAAGTACGGCGGCGACGCTACGCGCGAGATCACGACGGAATCCGCGCATGTGTCGGCCATCCGCTGTTCGCGTCGTGAGTGCCAGCCAAACCATTTTCGAACGCGATCAACGCGCATGAATATCTTAAATTCCGACTTTTGTCAGCGCGCTCTGTTCGCCACGCATGCATGGCTGCCGGATGGCTGGCCCTTCCCGTTGGCAGCCGAGCTGACTGGATCGTGCTCGACACGATGCACGTGAGTCTCAACGGACAAGACCCATGGACATGGTTGTCCGGCATCGTGTGCTGCGAGCACGGTGGTACACCGGTTCGCGACGTCTATGTAGGGGGGGCCGCGTCGTGCAAGCTCGACGACATCGCGACGAATTTTCACTATACGCGTCCTACCGCGTTGCCCGCGCGCAACTTCGAGTGCTAGACCGGGATAGCTAGCTTGGCCTCCTCGTCGCGCCGAGATGCTTTCGTAGTGCTATGCGCTCCCCCACCGATCATCCTCTTCTACAAAGGAGCTTCACCATGAGCAAGGCAATTCATCCATCCCTTAAACATCCTATCCAACGCGGCACATATGGCTTCAACGGCGGCACGTTGCGTTGTCTTTGCGATAGCGATCCCGTCGAGATTCGGATCGGCGCACAGGTCTCATTCAATCACGCGTGCGGATGCACGAAATGCTGGAAACCCGACGGAGCACTGTTCGCGGTCGTCGGTGTCGTGCCCCGTGATAAGGTGAGTGTAGCGGCGCGCTCTGAGAAGCTGAAAGTGGTGGACGACAGCGCTCTGATCCAACGCCATGCGTGTAAGGTTTGCGGCACTCATATGTACGGGCGTATCGAAAACTCGTCCCATGCATTCTATGGATTGGACTTCATTCACACCGAACTATCGAATGAATCTGGTTGGGACGGTCCGGGATTCGCGGCATTTGTTTCGTCGATCATTGAAAGCGGCACCTCACCCTCCGAAATGGATGCAATCCGCGATAGCCTCCGAGAGAAAGGACTCGAACCATACGACTGCCTGAGTCCTGCGCTGATGGACCTGCTTGCAACTCACGCCGCAAAGGCCAAAGGTACGTACAGCGAGGCCTGAACAGTATGGACCGCGTCGAACAGCATGCTATCCACGATGGGAATCAGGAAGTTTGGAAGCACCTATCATCCACGCTTGGTTGCGAGATGAAATTCGGGATATTTCTACCGAAATCTGCCCTAGCTGGAAAGAAGTGTCCCGTGCTTTACTGGTTGTCGGGACTCACATGCAACGAGCAAAACTTTATTACCAAGGCTGGCGCGCAGCGTTACGCTGCGGAGCATAGTGTAATTCTCGTCGCGCCGGACACAAGCCCTCGCGGTGGTAACGTTGCAGACGATGAAGCTTATGACCTCGGTAAGGGGGCAGGCTTCTACGTAAACGCGACTCAACAACCTTGGGCGAACCACTATCGTATGTATGACTACGTCGTCGATGAGCTACCGAGGCTGGTCGAGGACGGCTTTCCAGCTAGCGATGCGAGGTCAATCAGCGGACATTCGATGGGCGGCCACGGTGCGCTGATGATTGCTCTCCGCAATCCAGGTCGATATCGGAGTGTTTCGGCGTTTTCGCCGATCGTCGCGCCAAGCGAGGCGCAATGGGGTGAGAAAGCCTTCTCGACTTACATCGGTGACAACCGAGAACTGTGGAAGCAATACGACACGGTCGAGCTTGTGAAACTGGGTGCCGAGCGGATACCTCTCTTGATCGATCAAGGAGAAGCTGACGAATATCTCTTAACCCAGTTGAAGCCTCAATTGTTGAAAGTCGCCTGCGCATCGTCTGGGCATCCCCTCCAACTGCACATGCGTGCCGGATACGACCACAGCTATTATTTCGTCGCAAGCTTCATCGGCGAACATATAGCGTACCACGCTAGAAATTTGCAGTAGTACGTCTGCGTAGTTACCGGTGCAAATATGCAATAGGTTCACTTCGCTACACTCAGCAAGTTTCCAAAGTTAGCGTAGCTCCCGTCGTCGAATTCAACAGGGCATATAGCCCTTGCGAATTCGACGAGCTTCTGTTGATTTTAGCTCTGTTCATCAAGGTGGCCTCCAAGACACCTGGCCTTTGTAATGGCGTTGCCGGACCGAGAATTTATCACTGGAAGGGTGACTCGGCCGCGACATGAATTCGAAAAACAGTATTAGCGAAATGTGAACCGGTGCCTGCCTGGAGTTGTAGGTAAATCTAGATATGCTTTGTCAGAAGCGACCTGTCTGACTCGAAAGATCCCAGACCTGCCCAGTCAATCCGTGTCGATGGAAGATTTCGATCGCATCATCAATCGACCATTTTTGCCAATCCGTATCGGCGTGACGTGAATACCATTCACGTGCGAAGTTCCAGATCTGCTCAATCGGCCGCACGTCGCCTTTCGGAATGCCTCTAGTGCTGCACCAAACGTCTACCTGCGCTTCGTCGCGGAACAATAGCTGAACCGAGCACGTGTAGACGACATTGTCCCAAGCATTCTTCATTGGTATCGGAAAATGGACGACGTAGTCCGTATCCAGCAATTTCCCGTCTTCAATGCGAATGACGACATTGTCTTCGATCGCTCCCAAACGCGTCTCGATAGTGGCGGAGCCTCCAGCTAGTTGAACCAAGCCCAAGGAACACCAGGCGCAGTTTCCCCACCACTTTTTATTTCCAGACTTCACAACGCAGGTTGTCGGCGCTGCGGAAAACGGATGGGCAATCCATACTTCATCGGAATCGGGGTGAAGCACCACGCCATGATAGTCAGCCAGTTCGCGCAAGGCACGTTTCGCTTGTGCATCATCACATCCGAAACGTTCGGCAATCTGATTGACTGTTGGTGGGCGCTGATCGTGGATAAAGCACGAGATGATCGCTTCGTGCAAAGAAGAGTTTTCCATGATATTACATTCGCTAAACTGAGAAGAGGCATTCGAAGATAGTCATCTTCGCTGATTGTCATTGCTCGACCGGACAACCTATTACGGGTGCATCCGCGTGCCCTTGGTGATCTTGTCAACGATCTTCTTTTCTTCGCGCAGCGCAATCCCAACAACTTTTGCACTGTCCGGGCCGTGTTCGGCAAACACGGCGCGATTTTCAGCATCGTGACCAGTCGAAAACATTTCTTCGATGTAGAGGCCATGAGGAACGCTGCGTTCCAGTGCGCGGCGATGGACTGCCTTCAGCGTTTCCTGGTCACCAGAGAGGACGATAACTGGCTGAATGCACAGACGGTGATAGGTGTTGTCGGCCGCGTCGCGATAGGCTTCGCCCATAATCTCCGGCGATGCTCCAGTAACGCCGCTCATCAGAAACGCTGTGACGTTGAGCTTTTGCCATGTGGCCAAGTCGTCACGCACAACAATCGCAATCTTCGTGTCAAACATCAATACCTCTGTTTTGCCGAAATACCGTTTCGTATGAGTCTGCATGGCATGCGGCCAAACTAGCCGCCACTGCGGCGAGCTTCTCGTTCCAGTCTGAACTCTTCACCAATCGTGACCGTTGCGTCCTTCGGACCAAATGGCTCGTCGCATGCCGGACAGACCAGCTTCAGTCCGGTCTCGTGTCCACACTGCCGATGCGTGATGACCAATGCAGGCTCATCTTCCGACTCGAAGTTTCCCCATTTCTCTCCCCATGATTTGAGGCTTAAAAGCAGGGGGTAAAAATCCAGGCCCTTGGTGGTCAACCGATATTCAAATCGTGGAGGGCGTTCGCTATATGCGCGACGGGCTATAACTCCGTCCGACTCAAGCCGCTTTAGCCGAGTCGAAAGCAGATGCGACGACATGCCTGTCTGCGTCTGGAATTCCTCGAAGCGCTTCACGCCGAGAAATAGTTCTCGAAGAATTAGAAGTGTCCAGCGGTCCCCAACCACAGCCAGCGACCGCGCTATGGGACATATGGTGTCGCCGACGTCTGACCAAGCCATATTGACTCACTTCAAAATTTAAACCTACTATACAGCACGGCATAGAAAACACCAAGGAGACAGACATGACATCGACTATTGAGAGCAACCCACTAGAAGCCCCTCGCTATCTCGACGACTTCAAAATTGGGGATCAGATCGAAACTGAGGAGTTCCCAGTCACTCGGGACATGATTGTGACTTTTGCGCAGCAATATGATCCTCAGCCTATGCATCTTGATGAGGCCGCTGCCCGCAGCACAGTGTTTGGGGAACTGGTCGGCAGTGGTTGGCAGACGCTAGCAGTGACCATGCGGCTGCTTGTAGACGCACAGCTACTTGGTGGCACGCCTATCGTGGGAACCGAATTCAAGGAGATGCGATTTCATGCGCCCATGCGACCCGGCGACGTTTTGCGGGCGCACGCCGAAGTGGTCGACATTTGCCCGTCAAAGAGCAGGCCTGATCTCGGATTCTTGGATGTCCGGGTGACAACGAAGAACTCTGCCGACGCGACACTGATCACTCAAAGCTGGAGGTTGGTGTTGCCTCGTCAATGCAGTGTCTGATTGCGAGCGCCTGCCGACTGCGGCGGGGTGATCGTTCGCGTGCTCATCCCCCCGCCTCACGACTACTCGGAATCATGTAGCTTGAGTCGAGCAGGCCGCGCGCAATCATTATTGGAGCAAGAATTTTTTTCGCGCGCTCGTAGTCGGCGTTCTGCGTCAGTGGCCAGCGCGGATTTGTCCAAATATCAGCACCCGCATGGAAATTCCGAACGGCAGTGTTCACGGCAATCCGCAACCGTAAGTCGAGGCCTGCGACAAGTGGGTCAATCGCGCGCGAGTGGCCTTCGATGATCCACCGCTCGACTTCTTCGTTGATGTCGCCGAGGTCCATCCATTGCCGTGAGCTTCTATACGCCTGCCCGAACACAGAATCGGACGGATAGCCGCGCACGGGTTCGTAGCCGAGTTGCCACTCGTGCCAGTCCAGCAGGATCTCATCAATCCGGTCCATCGAAATTCTCCCGGTTCTCCGCAGCGACAACGGCGCGCGCGAACTCGATCGCCGCTCGGTGCGCGCGCAGGTATCCCGGCGTCGGATGCTCGCCGCGATCCATGCCGAAGCGATACGTGCGGCCGATCCACGACCGCACGTCAGACGGCAGCGCGCGCCAATGGGCCTTGCAGCCCCACAGGTTATCGCCAACGACGGCCGTGCAAAGCGGCCAGCGGCACCGATGCGTCATTCCTGACTCCCATCGAGATGCAACATGAAGCGACGCAGTTCGTCGAGATCGACACGCCCTGTCATTTCCCGAAAAGCTTGGATGAACCTGCGCTTGACCGCTAGCGCACGAGTGCCGGTAAAGCCGAACACCAGCACCATGAGCGCCTCTTCATCCATATGATAGAAAAGGGTTTTACGCGGCGCGCCATTGCCAGCTTCAATCTCGTCGAACATCGCCCCGAACTTCAGATCGCGACCAGCCGCAGATTCGTGCAGCCGCCGAATGTCACGGATTACGTTCTTGTGTTGCTTTGAAAAGGCGATCGCTACTGCGCGTGAATCGGCATGAGCAATCGCATCGCGAACTGTGAGCAAGGAATCCGCTACATCGGGCGATTCGGTCATGTCGTTTGCTCCAGTGAAGGATTGGCGCGCGACGCGCCGACAAGCGCAGTACGGGCGATGCGTGCAATGTGCGGCATCGATTTTGGATCGGTGCTCGTCGCGGCGATCTCGGCGATGATGTGCAGCGCTTCGCGCAGCCGCTCATTGTCGTGCTGAAGATGCAACCGCATGGCAAGCGCGTGACGCGTGAGGTGTTGCGTGTTCATTCGATGGCTTCGGTTAGGTTGATCATCAGCGACGCGAAATTCGCGTGAGCTGGCCACAGTGCTGACACTTCGTTCGCGCTCGCGCTCGGCGAGCCTTCGCATCTCGTCCTGATAGCGCTCATGCACCGCATGCCAGCGGTTTTCCTCGTAGGCCAGTTGCAGCAGTTCCCACGTAGGCGAGAGCTTTTCGTGACACGTTGCACACGTCACCTCGGCGGCACGCTCGTCGACGAGATAGCCGTGCCGGTGAAAACATCTCCCGCCAGTGACGGGCGTGAGGATGCGCTCGGTACCAAGGTCGCGCCGGGCTTTCACTGGCAGTGCGCGCACATGCGCCCCTGTGTCGTTGTCGTTCATGGCGTAAGCAGTTCGAACGGGTCAAACGCATCGTCGAGCGCAAGTGCGATCTGCCGCGCCTGGAGCGGTTCGACGATGACGTGCGCACGCGGGTTGCTAGCATCGATGCCGTGTAACGCCACGCGCTGCCGGAACTGGCGATCGTTGCGCACGACACCGCGTTGAACCAATGCGCGCTCCCTGCCTCTCGGCGTCTCGATCGATTCATAGCGGTCCTGCAGGCAATCGAGAATCACAGACTCGTCGAGATCGGGACGCTCGGTCGCGTACCAGATGCGCAGCGCGATACGGCAGGGGCCAGCCAGACGCATACGCGCCTTGGGTGGAATCTGGCGCAAAGCATCCGCCTCGTATGCGAGCGCTTTGTCCGACTTGATCGACATGGGTCGCGTCACGATCTCACCCGAGCGCTTGTCACGCACCTTGCGCGGCACGATCTCGCGAGAATTCGCCTTGCTTGCCGGTTCGCCATAGATCACAAATTCGATGCGCATCATGACCTCACTCGTCATCGCTACCCGGCTCGCGATTCACGCGGCCATGTGTCCTGCCGTAGATCTCGATCGCTTCCTTCGCGAACGCGATCTGGTGCGGCGTAATGGGCTCTCCGTCCGCTGCGCGCTGCAGGATGCGATGCGCCCACCGGATGCCGCCGCCCGCGGGCGCACCGTGTTCGCGAAGCAATCCTTTCGCAATGTCGCGAATGTTCGCGAGCTGCGCGCGTGCTTCGTCGGGCGGCGTGCGCCGCTCATCGGTAAGCGCGAGTGTGTTCTGCCGGTACATCGCCGGCACAGGCGCGCAGAGTTCGATGAACTCAGGCAGGTTCGGCGCACGCTTCGTGTGGAACAACGCGGCGACACCACGGCGCAAACCCTCGTCGGTAACGTTCGCGATGCCAAGGCCCTGTTTCCACGTCGCCTTCATCTCGTCGGCATCGACGTTGCCCCACATCGCTCGAAACGATCCGCCGTAGATCGTCTCCATTTTCGAGAAAAGTTTCTCGATCCAGCCGTCAGGAATTTCGCGGCTCATGGGCGATCTCCGTCATGTCGAGGTCAATCACGTTCGGATCGGCTGGCGCGGCCGTGGTGCGCTTGTCGCGGCCCGTGAGTTTGTCGATCGTGCGCTGTTCGCGCTCCCTGCGTTCCTCGAACGCGCGTGTCGGTGTCTGCGGTTGCGGCGGATTCGCAGCCGCTTCGATAAACCGGTCGATGTGCGCGCCGTCGCGCAGGATCAACTCGATGCCGTTGTACTTCGTGCCGCGTTCGTTGACGCCCATGTTGTGCGGCGTGAAGCTGCACCCGCGGATTGCATGGCAAAGGTCGCGCGGTGAGTACCCGAGCGCGAGCGCGGCACGAATCACCTTCCGGCGCTTCTCGTCGAGCAGCGAGCGCGGCGACTTCATGATCTTTTGCCAGTAGCCGAAAATTTCGTCGACAACGCCGCGGTCGATCTTCGTCGCTTGCGGCGAACTCGACAAGGGCGCGTTAGCGCCCAAAGGATTTATCTGTTCCTGTTCCTGTTCCTGTTCCTGTTCCTGTTCCTGTTCCTGTTCCTGTTCGGCGCGCGCGCGCAACTTCCCCATAGCCTTCCGGGAAGCCTCCCCGAAGGCTTGCTGGAAGGCTTCCTCGTAGGGCTTTCCAAGCCCGTAAACGAAGGCTCTCAGCGTTTCGCGCGCCCTCCATTTCAGGTCACATTCGGGAATGTTTTCCCACTCGCCAAGCCAGGACAGTACGACATTTGGAGACTGCGGTTTGTTGTATTCCACGGCCTTCGGAACCCACACAATTCGGGCCTCCCAATCGACCTCACAAAGTCCTTCCCGCAAGACTTCCCCTAAAGCCTTGTCGAAAGCCTCCAGGGTCCATCCGAGCGACTCAGCCATCGCCGCGCGACCGCTCTGGAAGATGCCCGGAATCGGGCCGGTGTGCGGACCAGTGAGCAGATACACCCATAGACCCTGACCGCAGGCCGGGATGCGTGAGAGCCTGCGGAATTTCTCGTCGCCCCACATCCGCATGTAGATCGTGCGGTAACGTCCGCGGGCGCGGCGATCGCTTGTGATCGGCATCACATCCCCCAATCATTCGCGTACGCACAGCACAGCGCGCACGGTCATGAGGTTGCGCGCGCACATACCCTGGTCTCCATCGGTCTCACCGCGCGAGTCGAGACCCACCAAGACAGGCAGCGGCGCCACGGTCGCAACCATGCGGAAGCGACGTGTGCACTCTTCGACCGCGCACACCGCTGCGCGGGTGTCCTGGTTGACGCAAGTCATGGTCACGTGGGCATCGTCTTTCATCGCTTCCTCCACTCAATCATTCCTGCGCGTCGTCGATGCTGCGGTCGAACTCTTCCCTCTGCCTCTGCAGTTTCCGCATGATCACGCGGTCAAAACTCGGAGGCCACAGTTCGCCCTGGCGTGCATCGCCGTTTGCGATCAGCTTTTCTTCGGCGCACTCCTTCGCGCGATCATTGATCGCGTCGCGTCGGTCGGCGCGCGTGGGCAGATCGAGAATGGCCTTCGTCCGCGCAGGTCCAAGACGCAGCGCGTGGAGCTTGTAGCCGTCTTTCAGCGAAATGTGATTCATCATCGCCGCCTCGAGAATGCGTGCGTCACGGATCGACCATGCGCGCTCGAATTCAGTCTGCGAGACGCCGCACGCCGATGCGAGACCCAGCCGTTCCTGCTTGCGATGAAGCCGTGAGGGCCATCCGTCGTCAAAGGCACTCAGGCAGGCGGGACGCGTCATGACATACCGCCCGAGCTTCACGCCGGTGATGGCCCGCTCATACACTTCGTTCATGTGGTCGCCCAGGTGTCGCGCGACGAACAACACGGGATGTGTCCCATGCTTCGCCTGGTCAAATTTCACGCACGGGCACGGCACGCCGAGCCGGCGGGCCTCGTGCCAACGCGAGCGCCCGTCGATGATCAGCCCATCAAGCAGCACAATCGGCTGCTCGATGATGCCGCGCGTCGCGAACCCATAACCGCGCTGCACGCACCCGACAAGCGGGTGCGCTTCGAGCGCACGAAGTTCGTCTCCCGTGAGCCAAAACGCGTCAATGTCCACCGCACAAATCCTCAAAGTGATTCGAGATCCGGTTAAAACCAGTTCACGTTTCCTTATCAATCGGATTGTGATATTTTCGCTGCGTCCACTTTGTAAGGGCCTTAATGGCCCCACAAAGCCTCATTACGCTGGAGCGGCTAACTCCAGCGTATTTTTTTGAGACGAACGCGCGCAAAAAGCTCACGCCTGGCCTGAAAGGCACCTGCGAAAACTCAGTCTGGAATTTTTGAAATCGGCTAAGAGGCGGCTCTCCCTTCCCCGGCCGCGGCGTTCGCTCTCAGGCGTCGGCGCTCTCTCGATTGAGATCCTGGATCTCGAACTGCTCTCGTAGCAACGTCCAGCCTCCGTAGTCCGGACATAGCCCATCGACCGTCACACGACCGGACACCGCCGCCGAGATGAACGGCGCAAACTCGGGCGGCACGGGCATGTGGCGGGTTTGCCACTGCTGGATCCGCGCTGCGGAGCACGGGCGATACACGCTGATCCGGCGCGCAAGCTCCGTCCGCGATCCGCAGAGAATGATCGCGCGACGCAATTCAGCGTGGCCGGCTTGCACATCGTCGTTGGTTGCACGAGTCGGTTTTTTCGGCATGGTGACAGTCTCCTTACTCCATGTTCGGGACTGGCGAACGATTTATCATCCTAGACCGCGTTTGCCATCAGTACAACACGCGGAAAGCCAATACCCGAGCCGACTCCGGCGCTTTCGCCTGTCAGACAAGGCCCTGGCGGGAATGGAATTTATTTCGATGTGTTGGTAGATAGCATCCACCTTTCCTAGTGATTTCCCTGGGTCGAAATGCACCGCTGGGACACTGCGGGGAATCTGCGGGGACACCACGGGGAATCCAGACGCAAAATCAGAATGCCGCTTTCCATTGCCAGATAAGCGTTTCACTGCGGTATGCGAAAAAATGTTGTTCCCTCGATTATCCCAACGTTATTGAAAACGTAATTTTCGGTGTCCCAGAAAATCCGCTTGCGCGAATAAAAATCGCGCGTCTATCCTCAATTCCAACGCAACGTTTGGCAATTGAGAAATCGGAAAGAAAATGGACATTCCATTGAACATTTCGAATTCAGTCGGGATCACCGTTGAGCACGACCACGATGAGCACGGCTTCGAGCGCGTGACGATCTCGGGCGTGGATTGCGACGTTGTAGCGAGCCATGTGCTCGACGTGAAGAACGCCGCGCCGATCGACGCGTGCCCGGAGATAAGCGGCCCCCGTCGCGATCTCGGGTCAGGCTGCTGGCGCGCGACGGTGTGTGCGCGCGGGGGATCCCGACCATGAACGCGACTGTCGTCGAGTTCGAACGGCTCCAGTCGCTCGCCCTGCCCCTGCGCATCGAGAACCTCCTTCGTGGCGATGGTGTCTGGTTCATTTACGAGCTCTGTGAACGCAGCGAGAGCGACCTTCGCCGCATGCGCGGCATGGGTAGCACTTCGATCCAGAGCATCCGGGACGCGCTCTCGAAGCGCGGCCTCACGCTCGCAGATTGAAGGTGTAGCGATGAACGAATTCGACTTTGCGCACCGGCGTCCGATGAGCTATCGCGCTGCACTGCGCGCCCTGCCGCCCACCCTGCATCGGCGCTGGTGGGCGATGCGCTGGCAGTTCGAACGGCCGCGTGTCGAGATTTCCCGGCTCTACGCAGCACCGTTTCAGGTCTGATCAAGGTCTTCACCCGTACCGGCCGGGGCGAAGCCCCGTTGCTCAGTGGGTTCAACAGCGCAGGCGTCTGGAGGGCGCGACGCGCGACGAATACGAGGTGAAGAAAAATGAAAGTCAATCTGCACAAGGTGGTGCGCTCCACGCTGAACGCCGAACACGGCGCTGCGTGCGCGGGCGTTCGCCGTCGCATCGCCTGGCGACGCCGCGTGGTTTTCGTAATGGGGCTGATCGGCGCCTCGTGGGCGATGGGTGACGTAGTCCATATCGAGGCCGCTCACGAAGGCGCACGAATGGGTCTCGATGGCTTGATTGCATACCTGATCGAAAAGGTGTGCGCCGTCGACTAGCAGGCGCTGGCATTCATCCCGCCAGCACACCGGAGAAACGCGATGAATGCCGTAACGATGGACTCGTTGCCCGCAATCAGCGACGCGCGATTGCCCGAAAGCTATACAAACGCTGTGAACGCGCTCGAACAGGCGACTGCTATCGATGAGTGTCAGCCGTGGGCGGACAAGGCGATGGCGCTCGCGTCGTATGCCCGCCAGTCTCGCGACGATCGCCTCCATCGCATGGCTATGCGTATCCAGGCTCGCGCGACGCGGCGATGCGGCGAGTTGTTGCATCAGTTTCCGCCTGCAGCAGGCCGCCCACCGAAGGTTGAAATTAATAAGGCCGCCCGGACGAATATCTCGCGGGAGCAGGTCGCCGCCGATGTCGGCATGTCGAAGCATCATCGCGTCACTGCGCTACGAGTCGCTTCGGTGCCGAAGGCCGAGTTTGAGCGCCAAGTCGAAAGCACGAAGCCACCCACCGTAACCGCGCTCGCAGATCAGGGCAGGAAGACGCCGATCGAGGAACTGTGCGACGGCCAGTTGATGGAGAAGTATCACGAGCTGCGCGCAATGGGTGATGGCTGCTATCCGCATGCCGACGAAATCCTGCGCTTCATCGATGCCCGCAACGCTGGACGTGCTGCGGCCGGGAGAGCCTAATGGGATCGCGCGAACAATGGCTAGAAGAAAGGCGCACGGGTGTCGGTGGTAGCGACGCCGCCGCCGCGCTCGGGCAAAGCCCGCACATGACGGCGCAGGAGCTCTATCACATCAAGCTCGGAACGCCCCTCGCGCCACGCGATGGTGATGGCGAACGCACCGAATTTGGCAGGCTGATGGAGAACGTGATCGCAGTGCAATACGCGAAGCGCTTCGACGTCAGGCTTCGCCGCCGCAATTCGATCATCCGTCACCCCAGATTCCCGTGGATGCTCGCCAATGTCGATCGGCTGATCGAGGGCCGTAAGTGCGGCGTTGAAATCAAGAATGTCGACGCCGTCGCATATCGCTTTAACGACGAATGGGGCGAGCCGGGTTCGGATCAGGTGCCCACGCCGTACCTGTTGCAGACCGCGCACTACATGGCAGTGCTCGACTACCCCGAGTGGGATCTTGCCGCGTGCATCGGCGGAAATCGCCTGGAGGTCTATCACATCGTCCGCGATCCCGAGCTGGAAGAAATGTTAATCGAGGGCGAACGCGAGTTCTGGCAGCACGTCGAGCAGCGTGAACCACCCGCCCTCGACTATCGGCACGCTAACGCGATTCCGTTCCTCAAGCGGCTTTACAGCGGCACCAACGGCGAAACGGTGAGCCTTCCCGCCGAAGCCGAGGCACTGCACTACGCCCGCCTGGATTTCGACGAGCAGGCAAAGCTCATGGACAAAGGGGCTGAGGCTGCTCGCGCGCGGCTGATGCAGATGATGGGTAACGCGAGCGTGGGCCTGTTGCCGAATGGCGGTGGCTACACGCGAAAGCTTGTCGAACGCAAAGCCTATGAGGTGGAGGCGTCGAAGTACATCGACTTCCGGTTCTCGCCACGCAAAGGAGCATGACCCATGAATGATCTTGTCGAATCCCCGTTTGCCGGGCGGGCCGTTACCACCAGCGAGACGGCCGGCGCGCGGCAGAATCAGGCGCGCGAGCTTGCCGATCTTCAGGTCGCGTACACGATGGCACGGCATTTCCCGCGTGACGTCGTGAAGGCGATGGACGCGATTCTGCTCGCATTCACGAGTCCGCGCCTCGCCGAGCGCGCGCAGTATCAATTCGCGCGCGGTGGTACGGACATTCGCGGCCCGAGCATCCAGGCGATGGAAGCGATCGCCACGGCGTGGGGAAATATCGACATGACGTGGCGCGTGATTTCCCGTGGCGTCGATGCCCGCGGCGTCGGCTATTCGGAAATCGAAGCCCGTGCGATCGACACGCAGACCGGCGCGCGTAAGTCCATCGCCTTTCCCGTCTCTCACTGGCGAGATACGCGTCAGGGCGGCTACGAGCTGAAGGACGAGCGTGATGTCTACGAGCTCTGCGCGAACATGGCACAGCGCCGGCTGCGCAAATGTCTGGAAGCCGTGATTCCCGCGGATGTGGTCGACTCGGCCATGGATCAGTCCGACGCAACCCTCAAGGCGAAAGCTGACACCTCAGCCGAAGCGATGGCAAAGATGCTAGAGGCATTCGCCCCTTTCGGGATCACGAAGGAGCATATCGAGAAGCGCATCCAGCGCCGTCTCGATGCGATCACGGCAGCACAGGTGGTTTCGCTCAAGCGCATCTATGCCAGCCTGCGCGACGGCATGAGCGACGCGTCTGAATGGTTCGACGTCAACGGTCGCGACGCCACTGAAGGCGCCACACAGCCCGTTGAAGGCGATGCGCACGCTGGTTCTGGTACCGCGGCGGTCAAGTCACGAATGAAGGCCGGTTCGAAGAAAAAGGAGAAGCCGCCGCGCGCTGAGGATACAGATGGCACTCGCGTCGTGAGCTATGCCGAAGTGGCAGATGCCCTGAACGACGCCACCAGCATTGAGGCTGTTGATGAAGCGGCCGACCTCATCAAGCACGTTCAGGATGAGCACCAACGCGATGAGCTGGAAGCGCTCTATCGTGCGCGCGCGGGGGAGTTCGAAGAATGAGTGCTCCGACCATCAGACACGAATGGGACCGTTTTGAGTCGCGAGTAATCACCCGCGATGCGCCAGCGATCCAGCACAGCGAAATGCGCATCGCGTTCTATTCGGGCTTCAAGGCGATGCTCGACCTGAATGTCGTCATAGGACAGATGCAGGAAGACGAGGGTATCGCCGCGCTCAGGGCGCTCGCAAGCGAAGCTCGCCAGTTCGGCAAGACGTCGGGCGACTCTGCACGAGAGGACATCGACCATGATTCTTGAACTGGAAAACGTCGTCGCGAAAATCACGAGCGTAAAACCCATCAGCGAGAAGCATGGGAAGCAGCGCGTCCCTGCGCACATGATCACTTTCGAGATCGAGCACGAGAACACGATCCTGATCCCGTTCGATTCGCAACTGCGTTCGGCGTTCTACCAGAAACCAGCCCGATCCTCTGTCGATGCGAAGAGTGGTCAGAAAGAACTGGACGTAACGCGAAGCAGCGATGGCCTGACCGAGCTGCGTTTTCCGTGGTGGTCGCAGTGGATCGAGATACCCGGTGAACTGGTCGGCTATTTGGTCCGGCTCCATACAGGCAACACCGAACGCTCGCACATCGTTCTCGACGAAGCGAAGCTGGGGCCATTTTTCGCAATGCCGAAGGAGTTTGGAATGAGTTTGCTGAAACTCAGGGCGATCGTGCATCCGACGGCTCACGAGAAAGGCCGCATCGACGAACTGCTTCAGCAGGAAGTGCCGATCACGATCGCACCACCTGTCGATAGTCAGGGCACGCTCAACGCTTGAAACACCCAACTGAACGGTAACGCACTGGAGGTTATCCATGAAGCTCACATCCGGCTTTCTCCTGTCGCTCACTCGTCAAGACGTCTTCGACGTAATCGCATGGCGGCTGCTGTTCCAGAATGCCCGTGCGCTCGGCCCCGATCGCATCAAGAATATGTACCGCGCACCGGACGGCAAGCGCTGTGCGATCGGCTGGATCATCCCCGATGATCTGTATTCGCCTGAGTTTGAATCGACAGGAGTGCGCGACATTGCAACAACACTTGCTGAGACGGAACACGGCAAGGAGTTCGCAGCATTCGTCGGCGCGCACGTCGCGATGCTTTGCGACCTCCAGGGCTTGCACGATGCCTACCCGCCCGGCGAGTGGCCAGTCCGGCTGTGCCTCATCGCACAGAAGTACGAGTTGGCTGAGACAGCCGTCGACCGCATGTGCGGGCCACGGCCGAGCCACAACCCGCCGGCAGTAATCGCGCCGCGCGGTCCGATCCCCTACGGCTGCCTGCTTGACCTGGGCATGGCCGCGAGGATCAAACGGGTTCCGCCCGCAATTAACCACTCCGTCGAATCCGTCCACGATCTGGAGTTGATGGCATGAACTATCCGACCATCGAAGAACTCGTCAGCCTGGATGCACAGGCGCTGTTCGATCGTATTGCACGCCACATGCTTACGCAGCGCGCTCGCAGCACCGTCGATGGGACGCGCGATTGCCTCTATCGGGATCTCCACGGCCGCGCTTGTGCGGTCGGTGCAATCATTCCTGGTGCGGTCTATCGCGAGTCAATGGAGCATAAAGGCATCACGGCGCTCATGCTGCTGCTATCACTCGACGAGTTCAACACCCCGCAACATCGCGCCTTTTCGCGCTTCCTCACGCAGCACGCACCGATGCTCATGGACTTCATGCGCATCCACGATCAGGCGTTGCCAGAATTGTGGCCCGATGATCTTCGGATGCTCGCGAGGCTGCATACACTCGATGCGTCGGTCGTCGCTCGCTTCACACCGCACACCCATCGAGGCGATTGGACATGGCATGAGACGCCCGAAACGCTCACGGCATACGAGGCCGATCATGTCCTCGCGTAGCCGCAAGGCGCGAGCGAAATTTACGCTGGCTCCCGTCGAGCAGACGCACGAAGATCGCACGCTGGTCAATGCCTGGGTGCCCGATTATGGGAAACAGTGTGAGAACTGTGGCGAAACGCCGGTCGTCACCGGCGTTGCCGGCGGGCGTGTGGTCTATCACGGTTCGCTTTGCGGCGCATGTTCGTGGGGCGACTCTGCGTGCAGCGATCCGGCGAACTGGTAACGGTGGGCCCAATGCCGCGGGACCTTTACCGAACGCACTGCGTCGCCTGCGGTTCGCGCTTCGGCGACACAAACGTGTACAGCGAGGCCGGATGGCTCGAAACCCAGATAAGCGGCCTGTGCGAGCTCTGCTTCGACACAGTTGCTGATCTATTCTCGAAGGACGCCGATGATGCAGACGAGTCAGGGACTGAACGGCCCGGTGGTGGAGCTTGATCTCGCAGGGGAGCGTCCCCTCGTGAAAATCAATGGCGAGTCCGTACTGGGAGTATCTCGAGCAACATTGGAAATTGAGGCTTTTGAGACGCCTGTTTTGATTGTGCGAATTACTTGCTTTACCGTGGAAGGTGGAACGCTGCCCCACGGTGTTCGGCACACAAATCGCAGGGAGGAACCGTGAGAGAAGACCACATCGAACATGATTCAGCGAATGCGCCGGTGCTAAAACGCTCAATCATCTCCGCGCGCGCATGGGACCGCTATACGTTCCAGACTGCGCGCGGCCAACCGGCCACGCTCGCGATAGTAGATCTTGACGGCAACGTTCTTGATAGCGGCCCCGATGTTGCTCGGGAAATATGGGACATCGCGATACTGGCTTATCGCCAGTATTTACGCGGCGAAGGCTATTTGAGAACCATTTCCTCGCCCAGTGGACTGTTTCAAGAAGCGCACAACTAAAGCGAGATCCGTCCTGCGCGCTATCGAACAGTCGGGACTCTTCTCGGCGACCGCGACGGTTTGCGCGCCGTCTCAATCGCCCCTACCGTTAGTTCGTTGCCATCGATGAGTTCGCCTGTATTGCGATCGATGTCCAACTCTCGGACGACCCCTGCTTTCGACTTGACACGAAGTCGTATAATTTTTTTGTCGTCCCCGTGAATGCCATGCATGTAGACGTCAATGCGCTCGAACGTTTCCGCGACAAGCTTTCGAGCTTTGACACGACTATCATAGTTCAGATGTTCGACACCGTCACATATTGACTGCCAGTCTTCCGCTGTCGATCTGACTGAGGCGTGCAGCGAACCGGACTCATGTTCGAGTTTCGCAATAGTTCGCTTTTCTGCGTCAATCTTGCCCTCGAGTTCATGCGCGGCTTTGACGAAAGTTGCGGGCGCTGTGTCACTAGCGCTCAATAGGGCTTCCGTTACTCGTCCCAGTTGCGTCTTAAGCTTTGCAACGCGTTTGCGAGCAAGCGCAAGCTCGCCTTCGACCGGTGAAAACTCCCGCTCAACAAACAAATCGTCAAGTTTGTACTGGTCTGAGCAATAGCGTAAGAGTGCACGCTCAATCGGCACTACGCTACACGAAGCGTGCTCGCACTTCGGCAGCCGCTGAACGCCCGAGCAGAGTATGCGACGCTGCGCTTTGTAGCCTCTCCCGTCTGACCTTATACCTTCGCGCATGTTCTGTGCACTCATACTGGCACCACAATAGCCACAATACGTCACTCGAAGGCCAGTAATGACACTTGGGAGCTCGCCCTTCGCTGGCCGTCGCCCGCGCTGATCTGCCTGATACTGGAGATCGGCAAACTCTACTTCAGTGAGCAACGGCGGGTAGTATCCCTGTAGTTCGATTGTTTCGCCGTCTAGCGTTATGGTCCGCACTCCAATGAGGGTCCGCTGCCGCAGCAGTTGATTAACGCGGCTCTCATTGCTCAAACCCGGTGGCACGCAGCCGCCCTCAGTTGAAACCCGTTCGAGTGCTCGCATTGCCCCGTAACCTCCACGGTAGTACGCAAGAACCTTCCGCACCGCCTTGGCTACCTCTGGGATTAACTCGAAACCTCGCACTTTGTCATAGCTTATCCAGCTCGGATCTGCCCCAGGTGCGACCTTCCCCCTGTATCGCCCATCAAGCCAAGCGGCGGCTTTGATTCTGATCGCCTCCTTGACGCGAGCAGCCTTAGTGCTGCTTTCTTCGTGGGCCCGCAAGGCAGCCCCGAGAGCCATAAACAGAATGCCCGGATTCTTTTTTACTGTTTCGCGGTTATATTCGACGCTGCTTTCGCCCGTTGTCACCACCGTGATGCCCGACATCACGATACTCGTGAGTAGGTTCTGGGCAATGATTGGTTCCGCGCGCGAAAGGCGGTCAAGCGACTCGACAATCAGCACCGAGCCCGCTGGTACGCGTCCGTCTTCGACTGCTCTCAGAAACGTCCCTAGCGCACCCTTTTTCACATTTCGCTGGTGGTAAGCGGAGAGTCCCTTGTCATGCAGGGTAAGCGACGTATCAAGAACGAAGCCGCGCGCTTGCGCCCACCTCGCAGCCGACTCGGCCTGACGCGCGATACTACTGCCCTGGGCTTGCTTCGGATCGCTGAATCGAAGATAGCTGTACACACGCGGGGCCTCTTTCATAAACTGTCCTCTGCATCGAAAACGCCGTGGTTTTCATTATAAATCGCATTATTTAGAGGAAGCTCAGTGCCTGCATGGCGGCGCGGTTCGTGGGTGTTTTGTTTCGCGTCAGCTTCACAATATATCCGGTTCGCCGTGCATTGAGCGTGACACCTGCGCGACGTCACACAGATGTCACGCGCACGAGAAGAAAGATGTCACAGCAACGACATTTTTTGCGTCTTCGAATCGCCATCGAAGCGGCTTCGAAACCGTCACAAATGTGTAGTCGTCTAGACGTCGCGACACCTTCACTCAACCGTCACAGACGCTTCCTAGAATGGCATCGACTTAACCAGTGACTCGCGGCGCTACGCCCGAATCATGTGACGAATCGAATGGACGCCACGATGGACGCGATACGTATCGAACGCCTCTCGAAGACTTTTAACGGGGGCACATCCGCCGCGGGCCGCAAGGCGCTCGACGAAATCAATCTGCGCGTGGGCAGTGGCGAAATGGTCGCGCTGATCGGCGCATCGGGCTCGGGAAAGTCCACGCTGCTGCGCCATATCGCGGGCTTCGTGGCCTCCGACCCACAACCTTCGCAGATCGAAATATTGGGTCGCCCTATCCAGCAGAACGGCCGCATCGTGCGCGAGGTGCGCCGCATTCGCCGCGATATCGGCTTCGTCTTTCAGCAGTTCAATCTCGTCAATCGCCTCACGGTCGAAACGAATGTATTGATTGGCGCGCTCGCGCGTTTGCCGCTGTGGCGTCGTCTGACCGGCTGCTTTCCGCGCGGCGAGCGTGAACTTTCTGCGGCGGCGCTCGCGGAAGTGGGCATTGGCGACAAGGCCGGCGAACGCGCCGCGAATCTTTCGGGCGGCCAGCAGCAGCGCGCCGCGCTCGCCCGTGCGCTGGTGCAGCACGCGCGCCTGATTCTCGCCGACGAACCCATCGCCTCACTCGACCCCGAGTCGTCGCGCCGCGTGATGGACATGCTGCGCATGCTCAATCGCAATCACGGACTCACCGTGGTCGTGTCGCTGCATCAGGTCGATATCGCCATGCGCTATTGCCCACGCACGGTCGCGCTGCGCGATGGCCGCGTGGTCTACGACGGCCCGTCTGCCGCACTCACACCGGCGCTTTTGCAACAGCTTTACGGCAGCGCCGCGCGCGAACTGCTCGAACCCGACGCTGCCCCTGCTGTGACGCAACGCTTCGACGTCCAGCCTGCAACCCCTGCAATCGTCTGAAACGCGCACTCAACCCAGCGCTTCCGCAAACGTTTCCTCTTCCCCTAGAACCGGACCGCCTCTCACATGAAACTGCTCCGTTCCATGCTTTCCTGGTGCGCCGCCAGCGCCGTTGCGTTCGCCTCGCTCGGCGCCTCGGCCGCTCACGCGGACGACCTGAACTTCGGCATCATCTCGACCGATTCGTCGGCCGTGCTCAAGCAACGCTGGCAGCCCTTCATCGACGATCTGAATCGTCAAACCGGCCTGCACGTCAACACGTTCTTCGCGACCGATTACTCGGGCATTATCGAGGCGATGCGCTTCAACAAGGTGCAGATCGGCTATTTCGGCAACGCTTCGGCGATGGAAGCCGTGGATCGCTCGAACGGCGAGATCTTCGCCAAGGTGCTCTACGCCAACGGCGACGCGGGCTACAAATCGGTGCTCATCACCAATGTCAACAGTCCCGTGAAGACCATCGACGACGTCTTCAAGAATCCTAAGGATCTCACGCTGGGTTGGGGCGATCCAAACTCGACTTCGGGCACGCTGATTCCGGGCTACTATCTGTTCGCGCAGCGCGGTCTCGCCGTGAACGCCACGACCTTCAAGACGGTGCTGCCGTCGAGCCACGAGGCCAATCTGCTCGCCGTGGTCAACAACAAGGTCGATATCGCGACGAACAACACCATCGAGCTTTCCTCGCTGGAAAAGAAGCATCCGGATCGTTTCGCGCAGGTGCGCGTGTTGTGGACCTCGCCGTTGATTCCGTCCGACCCGCTCGTGTGGCGCAAGGACCTGCCTGAAGCCACCAAGCAGAAGTTGCGCGACTTCTTCTATCACTACGCCAAGACCGATCCGCGCGAGAAAGCCGTGATGGCCGCCATTACCGGCTATGCCGGCTTCGCGCCCGCGACCGATGCGCAGTTGCAGCCGATCCGCCAGGTGGCGCTGTTCCAGCAGAAGCAGAAGATCACCTCGGACACGCATCTCTCCGACGATGACCGCAAGAGCCAGATCGCAGCCATCGACGCGAAACTCGCCGCGCTCAACGCCGCCGCGAAGCCGTGATGAGCACGATGGATTTCGAGGCCTCTTCCGCGAAGCCGTCGCAAACCGCAGCCGCAGCGGCCGCCGCCGCTGCGGTGAAAAAGCGTAGCTGGTCGTCGCTCGCACTCTGGGCGATCGTGTTCGTGCTGCTCGGCACGGCGTGGCAGGGCGCGGACATGCGCCCGCTCGACCTGCTCGCCGATTCGTCGAACATGGGCACGTTTGCGCGCGGCTTTTTTCCGCCCGACTTCACCGAATGGCGCACCTATGCCCACGAGATGTGGGTGACGGTGGCCGTCGCGCTGTGGGGCACGGCGCTGGCGATTGTCTGCGCGGTGCCGTTCGGGCTGATGTCCGCGCACAATCTCGCGCCGCGCTGGGTGCTGCATCCGGTGCGCCGTCTGATGGATGCGTGTCGCGCCATCAACGAGATGGTGTTCGCGATGCTGTTCATCGTCGCGGTGGGGCTCGGGCCGTTCGCGGGCGTGCTGGCGTTGTGGGTCCATACGACCGGCGTGCTCGCCAAGCTGTTCGCGGAGGCGGTCGAAGCCGTCGATCCGCGCCCTGCGGAAGGCGTGCGCGCCACCGGCGCCTCGCCGCTCGACGAGATCATTTACGGCGTGTTGCCCCAGGTCATGCCGCTGTGGATCTCCTACGCGCTTTATCGCTTCGAGTCGAACGTGCGCTCCGCGATGGTGGTGGGCATGGTGGGCGCGGGCGGTATCGGCGTCGTGCTGTATGAGGAAATCCGCTCGTTCGACTATGCGCAGACCTGTGCGGTGCTGATCATGGTCGTTGCCGTCGTCATCGCGATCGACCTCATTTCCGCGCGGCTGCGAGCCCGCGTGACCTGACGCTGCGCCTAGACGTTACGCCCCTTTTTTGCGTCAATCCCTCTACGCGCGAGCCGAAATCGACCCGGCTCGCGCCTTTTGTTTTGAGGCGATTTGTGGCAATTTGTGGCGATCAAGCGTATTCGGTGGAATAATCGCTGACTTGCGGCGGC
Organism: Paraburkholderia sp. J67; assembly: GCF_905220265.1. NCBI lineage: Bacteria > Pseudomonadati > Pseudomonadota > Betaproteobacteria > Burkholderiales > Burkholderiaceae > Paraburkholderia > Paraburkholderia sp. J67. The sequence goes on along the minus strand of NZ_CAJMZK010000012.1, from coordinate 127,024 downwards.
AGCGGTCCGCCCTTCCTCCATCGGTTTAGCGCACGCAATACGCAATGGCAAGCTTCGTCGTCCTGCTGGTTCTGCTCTCGGCACTCATGCACGCGAGCTGGAATGCCTTCCTCCATCTCTCGGGCGACCGCGTCTGGCTGCTCGGCATGTTTTCGATTCCCTATGTGCTGGTGAGCGCCGTGGCCGTGTGCGTGCTGCCGCTGCCCGCGTCCGGGGCCTGGCCGTATATCGTCGCCTCGGCGGTGCTGGAGTTCGCCTACTGCTTCACGCTGATCCGCGCCTATCGCAGCGGCGACTTCGGCCAGATCTATCCGATCGCGCGCGGCCTCTCGCCGCTACTGATCTTCGTGGGGGCGCTCGTATTCGCGCACGAGGAGCTGCACGCGCTCGCGGCCACGGGCGTCATGCTCGTGTCGGTCGGCATCATGTCGCTGGCGTTCCGGCGCGGCATGCGCTTTTCGGGCGAAAGCGTGCCCTGGGCGCTGCTCACGGGCCTGTTCATCGCGGTCTATTCGCTCGTCGACGGACTCGGCGCACGCATCGCGGGCAATCCTCTCAGCTACATCATGTGGGTGTATCTGCTCTGGAACGTGCCGCAATTCATCGCCGTCTGCGCGCTGCGCGGCGGCGTGGGGCAGATGTTCGTCTCGAAGTCCAACGCAGCGCGCGGCATGTTCGCGGGCGTGCTCGCACTGACCGCCTATTGCTTCGTGATCGAGGCGTTCCGCTATCTGCCGATCGCGATGGTGTCGGCGCTGCGCGAGTTGTCGTCGATCTTCGCCGTGCTGATCGGCTGGCTGTTCATGAAGGAACAACTCACCGCGCGCCGCATGGTCGCGTGCGCGCTCGTGACCTGCGGGGCGGTGCTGATCCGGCTTTGAGGCCGGGGGGCCGAATCGCTTGCGTCAGGCGAACGCGGGCAAGGTCGCGTCGATGGCCTCGCCGAGCATGTTGAACGCCGGTGCGATCTCCTCGTCGGGCACGCAGGCATAGCCGATCAATAACCCCGACGCCGCGCGTTCGCGCTCCGAGTAATACCCCGACAAGGGCCGCACGACGATGTTGCGCGCAAGCGCGGCTTCGGCCACAGCGCGGTCGTCGCTGCCCTCGGGGAGCTGCATGACCACATGCAGACCCGCATCGCCGCCCATCGCGGGCAACGCGTCGCCATAGCGGCGACCGGCGGCGTCGAGCAGCGCCTGGCGGCGTTGGCCGTACAGCGCGCGCATCTTGCGGATGTGCGAAGTGAAATGCCCTTCCGCGATGAATTCCGCCAGCACGGCCTGCTGCAAGAGCTGGCCTTCGCGATAAAGCTCGGCGCTTGCGGTCGCGAAACTTTCGGCGAGCGGTTCGGGCGCGACCAGATAGCCCACGCGCAGCCCCGGAAACAGCGTCTTGCCGAAGCTCCCCACATAGATCACCTGCCCCGCCGTATCGAGACCCTGCAGCGAAGCGAGCGGCCGGCTGCCGTAGCGGAATTCGCTGTCGTAGTCGTCTTCGATGATCCAGCACTGATTCTGGCGCGCGTACTCGAGCAGCGTGCGGCGGCGCGCGAGACTCATCACCATGCCGAGCGGGTATTGATGCGAAGGCGTGACGAGGATGAGCTTCGGCGGCGGCGCGGCGAAGTCGGCCGCGGACGGGTTGATGCCTTCGCTGTCCACCGCGATCGGACGCGGCTTGAGGCCCGAGACATGCAGCACGCTGCGCACACCCCAGTAGCAAGGGTCTTCAGTCCAGATGGTGTCGCCCGGATCGGAGAGCAGACGCACGGCCAGGTCGACCGACTGGTGGATGCCGGTCGTGATGATGATTTGCTCGGGCGAGCAGCGCACCGAGCGCGAGGTGCGCAGATAGTCGGCCAGCACGTGGCGCAGCAGCGCGAGGCCGCCGCCCGGCGCATAGGTCAGCAGGTCGGGGCGCAGCGTGCGCCAGTATTTGTTGTGCAGGCGGGTCCAGATGCGCGCCGGAAAGCGCGAGACGTCTGGCACGCCGGGCATGAATGCGCCGCCCTGACGCTTCGAGACGCCCGCGCCCGCGAGCAGACGCGCGCCGCGCGCGGAGAGTGCGCGAGCGGCCGGACGGTGCGGCTGCGGGGGATTTTGGGGCGCGTTCGGTAGCTCGATCACACCTTCGCGCAGGTCAGCGGCAACGATCGGCGGCGGTTCGACGACGGCCAACTCGGTCGTGGCCCGTACGTTTTGGCCGTTAGTTGCGATCGATGGGAATTGGCCCACATTGGAACCTGATCCAGACGACATTTTCTCCAATCCGACGGAGCCAATTTCCGCCACACCGACGATTTCATCCGGCGATGTATCGGCCACGAAGGTGCCGCGCCCCGTCGCCGAAATCACGTAGCCTTCGAGCACCAATTGCTCGTACACCTGCGTCACGGTATTGCGCGCAATCCCCAATTCCGCCGCCAGAAGCCGTGAGGACGGCACCTTGGCGCCTGCGGGCAGCTCGCGCGAGTGGATCGCCTGCTGCAGCAGCTTGTGCAGTTGCCGGTACACGGGCTGGCCGCTGCCGCGCTCCAGCCGCTGGGCCAGCCAATCGGACAGGACACTTGCTCGCATGAAATTGGCTCCTAAAGATTGCACTGAATGGCTCTGAATTTTAGAGCCAAACGTGAGTATAGTCGCGGCATGGACTGCTTGCCGGTCCACCAACCAACCTCAGAATCGAAAGCATCAAGGAGATGAACGTGAGCAAGAACGCCGACCTGCAGAACCGCAAGAACGCCATTACCCCGCGTGGCGTGGGCGTGATGTGCGACTTCTACGCCGAGCGCGCTGAAAACGCAGAACTGTGGGACGTCGAAGGCCGCCGCTTCATCGACTTCGCAGCCGGTATCGCCGTGTGCAACACGGGCCACCGCCATCCGAAGATCGTCGCCGCCATCAAGGCGCAGCTCGACCACTTCACGCACACCGCCTACCAGATCGTCCCCTACGAGTCGTACGTCTCGCTGGCCGAGAAGGTCGCCGCGCGTGCACCGGGCAGCTTCGCGAAGAAGGCTGCGTTCTTCACGACCGGCGCTGAAGCCGTCGAAAACGCCGTCAAGATCGCTCGTGCCTCGACCGGCCGTCCGGGCGTGATCGCCTTCGCAGGCGGCTTCCACGGCCGCACGATGATGGGCATGGCGCTGACCGGCAAGGTCGCTCCGTACAAGCTGAACTTCGGCCCGTTCCCGGCTGACGTCTACCACGCTCCGTACCCCAACTCGGTCCACGGCATCAGCACGGCTGACTCGCTCAAGCACATCGAGATGCTGTTCAAGGCCGACATCGATCCGAAGCGCGTTGCCGCGATCATCTTCGAACCGGTTCAGGGCGAAGGCGGCTTCTACCAGGCACCGGCGGACTTCGTGCGCGGCCTGCGCCAGATCTGCGACACGCACGGCATCCTGCTGATCGCCGACGAAGTCCAGACCGGCTTCGCACGCACCGGCAAGCTGTTCGCGATGGAACACTACGACGTCGCACCGGACCTGATGACGATCGCCAAGAGCCTCGCCGGCGGCATGCCGCTGTCGGGCGTGGTCGGCCGCGCGGAAGTCATGGACTCGGCAGCGCCTGGCGGCCTCGGCGGCACGTACGCCGGTAACCCGCTGGCCGTCGCTTCGGCGCACGCGGTCATCGAGATCATCGAAGAAGAGAAGCTGTGCGAGCGCGCCACGAAGCTCGGCGACAAGATCAAGGCCAAGCTCAACGCGATGAAGGCCGAAGTGCCGCAGATCGCCGACGTGCGCGGTCCGGGCGCGATGAACGCCGTCGAGTTCTGCAAGCCGGGCACGACGGACGCCGACGCCGACTTCACGAAGCGCGTGCAAACCGCCGCGCTGAACCGCGGTCTGCTGCTGCTGGTCTGCGGCGTGTACTCGAACGTCGTGCGCTTCCTGTTCCCGCTGACGATCCAGGACAACGTGTTCGACGAAGCGCTCGCGATCCTCGAAGAGTCGATCAAGGAAGCCGTGGGCGTGCCGGCGTAAGCCTCGCACCACCGCTTAAGCTTTAGTCCCGAAACGGCACACCGGCGCTTGGCCGCTGTGCCGTTCGTCGTTGTGTCGTCGTTGTGCATGGCGCGACGACGTACCGAAACTGCATTCGAAATCGAATTGAATCGAAGCCTGTCCGGAGTTCACAGATGAACCTGAAAGACGCATCGCTGCTCAAGAACACCGCCTATATCAACGGCGAATGGCAAGGCGCCGAAGACGGCGCGACGCTCGACGTCGTCAACCCCGCCACCGGCGCACTGATCGGCACCGTGCCGCGCATGGGCGCAGCCGAAACGCGCCGCGCGATTTCCGCCGCGAACGCCGCCTGGCCCGCATGGCGCGCGAAGACCGCGAAGGAGCGCAGCGTCATCCTGCGCAAGTGGTACGAGCTGATGCTCGAAAACGCCGACGACCTCGCGCTGATCCTCACGACCGAACAAGGCAAGCCGCTCGCCGAAGCCAAGGGCGAAATCGGCTACGCCGCCTCGTTCCTCGAATGGTTCGCGGAAGAAGGCAAGCGCGTCTACGGCGACACGATCCCCACGCCCGCCAACGACAAGCGCATCGTCGTGACCAAGGAAGCGATCGGCGTGTGCGCCGCGATCACGCCGTGGAACTTCCCCGCCGCGATGATCACGCGCAAGGTCGGCCCGGCGCTCGCCGCAGGCTGCCCGATCGTGCTCAAGCCCGCTGAAGCCACGCCGTTCTCGGCGCTCGCGCTGGCCGTGCTGGCCGAACGCGCAGGCGTGCCGGCAGGCGTGTTCAGCGTCGTCACTGGCGACCCGAAGGCCATCGGCGGCGAACTGACCAGCAACCCGATCGTGCGCAAGCTGTCGTTCACGGGCTCGACGCCGGTGGGCCGCCTGCTGATGAGCCAGTGCGCCGCGACCGTCAAGAAGGTCTCGCTCGAACTGGGCGGCAACGCGCCGTTCATCGTGTTCGAAGATGCCGATATCGACGCCGCCGTCGCTGGCGCGATCGCCTCGAAGTACCGCAACAGCGGCCAGACCTGCGTCTGCACGAACCGCTTCTACGTGCACGACGCCGTGTACGACACGTTCGCCGCGAAGCTGCGCGACGCGGTGGAAAAGCTCAAGGTGGGTCTGGGCACCGAAGCCGGCGTGACGCAAGGCCCGCTCATCAACGAAGCGGCCGTGCTCAAGGTGGAGTCGCACATCGAAGACGCGCTCGCCAAGGGCGCCCAGGTGCTGACGGGCGGCAAGCGCCACGCGCTCGGCCACGGCTTCTTCGAGCCGACCATCCTCGCCAACGTCACGCCCGCGATGAAGGTCGCGCGCGACGAAACCTTCGGCCCGCTCGCCCCGCTGTTCCGCTTCTCGTCGGATGAAGAAGTGATCAAGATGGCGAACGACACCGAGTTCGGTCTGGCCGCCTACTTCTACAGCCGCGACATCGGCCGTGTGTGGCGTGTGGCGGAAGCGCTCGAATACGGCATGGTGGGCATCAACACCGGCCTGATCTCGAACGAAGTCGCACCGTTCGGCGGCGTGAAGCAGTCGGGCCTGGGCCGCGAAGGCTCGCACTACGGCATCGACGATTACGTCGTCATCAAGTATCTGTGCATGGCGGGCATGTAAGCCGCTAGCTGGAGATGAGCGCCGTTTGAGGCGCTCTTATGAACTGCTGGTTGACCGGCGCGTAGCGAATTGATCGCTACGCGCCGGTTTGTTTTTGTGCGCCAGCTTTGCTTAGTGCGCAGCGCCGACGGGCGTCACCTGCGTGGCGTACGCGGAGACGAAGACGGCGTGGATCGTGTCGCCGACCTTGAGCGTCTTGAGGTCGATATCCGGCGTGGCGTTGACGGTCACGGTCTGATACGCGCCGCGCAGCGTGACCTCACGCTTTTTCGCGTTGATGTGCTGCACGGTGGCCTGCACTTCGACCTGACGCGCGGCATCGTAACCCGACGAAGCCGGCACATACACGCTGGTATCGACGCGCTTGCGAATGCCCTTGTCCTTGCCCGTGACCTTTTCTGCGGTCACGAGCAGCGCATTCTTGTAGAGCACGTCGACGGTGTCGCCGACGTTGAGCTGGTCGAAGTTGCCGACCTGCTGGCTCAGCGCGACATCCATCTCGTTGCCATGCGAACCTACCAGGCTGACCACGCGCGAGCCGCGATCGATGCCGACGATTTTGGCCTGAATGTGAACGGGCTCGGCGTTGGCGATGACCGATTGCGCCTGGCTGGCAAGCGCAGACTGGGCCGGCGGTACCGACGCGGCCTGCTCGTTCTGGGCGAATGCAACCTGCGATGCGCCCAGGCCCATCATCAGTGCTGCAATCAAAGCGGATGCTTGTTTCATGCGCGCTCTCCTCCTCATGATGAATCGATTCGTTCAATCAATTGGGTCGGCTCGAGGCCGAAGTGGAAGCGATTCTACGCGGGCACCAGGAATGCGGGCGGCTAGTTGCGCGGAGGTTGATCGGCGCGCAAAACCATGAAAAAAAACCGCGAGTCCCAAAAAGACCCGCGGTTTCTCAAAGCAACACAACAACAACTACACCTGACAGCGCAGATCAAACACGCTCAATCGCGATGGCAATCCCTTGACCCACGCCGATACACATCGTGCAGAGCGCATAACGGCCGCCGGTGCGATGCAGTTGATACATCGCGGTGGTCACGAGACGCGCGCCGCTCATGCCCAGCGGGTGGCCCAGCGCGATCGCGCCGCCATTCGGATTGACGCGGGGATCGTCGTCCGCGACGCCCAGCATGCGCAGCACCGCGAGGCCTTGCGAAGCAAATGCCTCGTTGAGTTCGATCACGTCGAACTGGTCGATGGTCATGCCCAGACGCGCCAGCAGCTTCTGCGTCGCCGGGCCCGGGCCGATACCCATCACACGCGGCGCGACACCGGCCGTCGCCATGCCGATCACACGCGCACGCGGCGTCAGGCCGAAGCGCTTCGCGTTCTCTTCGTTGGCGAGCAGCAGCGCGCAAGCGCCATCGTTCACACCCGACGCATTGCCTGCGGTGACGGAGCCATCCGCGCCGACCACGCCCTTGAGCCTGGCCAGCGCTTCGAGCGACGTCTCACGCGGATGCTCGTCACGCGACACCACCAGCGGATCGCCCTTCTTCTGCGCGATCGAAACCGAAACGATTTCCTGTGCCAGCGTGCCATCAGCGAGTGCGCGCGCGGCCTTCTGCTGGCTGCGCACCGCGAACGCGTCCTGATCGGCGCGGCTCACGTTGAAATCGACTGCGACGTTCTCAGCCGTTTCCGGCATCGAATCGACACCATATTGCTGCTTCATCAGCTTGTTGACGAAACGCCAGCCGATCGTCGTGTCATAGATCGCGGCGTCGCGTGCGAACGCCGTGTTCGCCTTGCCCATCACGAACGGCGCGCGGCTCATGCTTTCCACGCCGCCAGCAATCATCAGACCGGTTTCGCCCGACTTCAATGCGCGCGCTGCGATACCCACGGCATCCATACCCGAGCCGCACAGACGGTTGACCGTCGAGCCCGGCACAGCCTGCGGCAGACCCGCCAGCAGCAGCGACATGCGCGCGACGTTGCGGTTATCTTCGCCGGCCTGATTCGCGCAACCGTAGATCACGTCGTCGATCGCGCTCCAGTCCACGTCCTTGTTGCGCTCCATCAGCGCCTTCAGGGGCACCGCGCCCAGGTCGTCAGCGCGAACCTGGGCAAGGGCGCCCGCGTAGCGGCCGATCGGCGTGCGAATCGCGTCGCAAATGAATGCTTCCGTCATAAGAGTCTCCTGTCGATTGCGCGCGCCGCGTGAGCGTCAGACGCAATCCCATGCAAAGCCGGTTGGAATCGACGAACTGCGCGGGCGAAGAATGAGGTATCGAACGCGCACGTCCTCGTGCGTATTGTTCGAATTACGAACACATGGTCGATAATCGAACATTTGGCGCCCATGATAGGCGTCGCCCCGCGCGAGTGTCAAGCAGGGGTATCCGCAGGTCGCGATAGCGCCCCATCAGGAAAACAAGCGGTGGAAATGACGACGCGCTGAAAGATGACGTCTGATTTTGTCATCGTATCGCCGCGTAGCAATGAGCGCAGTGACGAAAGCGATTTCGCTCAACTACAAAATCGAGATCAGTTGCGCAAATGAAAAGGCCACCCGAAGGTGGCCCTGGAAGTCGGTAAGCCGAGTGGGTCGATCGCCCAGCGCACTGCTAAAGGTCATCGGTCAGTACTCTCGACTCGAGAAGAAGACTATTCGAGCCTGACGGCGATGTAAACCAAATAGGGTTGATGATCCGCAAGACTACGGTGCGGCGTCCGTTCAGGTCACGGCAATCATTTCGGGAGCCTCTGAAAAAGGCCCCCCGCCCCACGCGTACTTATCGCGACATCATATTCATGCTGACGTTATGCATGACCCACATCGTGCCGAAGATCAGGAACGCTGCGGCGAGCACCGTATAAGCAAGCGACAGCACGTTCCAGCCCTGCCCCGACGAGGTGTTCAGGTGCAGGAAAAACACCAGATGCACGATCACCTGCACGAACGCGAGCACGGCGAGCACGGCCATGCCGGTACCCGGCCCGAACGACCCATGCAGGACGAGGCCGAACGCGCCAGCGGTCAGCAGCACGGAGAGGATAAAGCCCACGGCATAGCTGCCGAGGGAGCCATGAGCTTCGCTATGAGAATGAGCCATTTAGAGCGCGCTCCCGAGATAGACAAAAGTAAACACGCAGATCCACACCACGTCCAGGAAGTGCCAGAAGAGGCTCAGGCACGTAAGACGGCGCACTTCGCGCTCGTCCAGTTGCGGACGACGCAGCACCTGCATCATCAGCACGACCATCCAGACGAGGCCGAAGAACACGTGCAGTCCGTGCGTGCTGACCAGCACGAAGAACGACGAGAGGAACGCGCTGCGCTGCGGGCCCGCGCCATCGGCGATCAGGTGCGAGAACTCGCGCAGTTCGAGCACGAGGAACAGCACGCCCAGGATGAACGTCACGCCGAGCCAGCCGAGCACCACGCCGCTCTTGCGCTGCTGCGCGCCGAGCATCGCGAACCCGTAGGTGATGCTCGACAGCAGCAGCACGGCGGTTTCGATCGCCACGCCGCCGATATCGAACAGATCCTTGCCCGTCGGACCGCCGGCATATTGATGCGCCAGCACGCCGAAGGTCGCGAACAGCGAGGCGAACAGGATGCAGTCCGTCATCAGATACACCCAGAAGCCGAACACCGAGTTCGACGGCGGGTGATCGTGATGATCCAGGTCGGCAAGCGTCGCCGTATGGGTTTTCTGTAGCATGGCTTAGGCCTCCAGTTCCGCCAGTTCGCGCTCGACGGCGACCGTCGCGCGATGGCGCTTCTCTTCGATTTCGCGCACCTTCGCGGCCGGAATGTAATAGCCGTCGTCGTCGCTGAAGCTGCGCGCGGCGATCGTCACGACGATGGCGGCAAGCGCCAGCACGGCGAGCCACACGATGTGCCACACGCCCGCAAAGCCCAGCGCCAGCGCGAACATGCCGACGAAGAAGCCCGCCGAGGTGTTCGACGGCATATGAATGTCGCTGTACTTCGCCGCGAGCCCCAGACCGCGGCCCGTTTCCTTCATGTGCGTGAAGGCGTCGATGTCATGCACCTGCGGAATGAGCGCGAAGTTGTAGACCGGCGGCGGCGACGACGTCGCCCATTCGAGCGTGCGGCCGTCCCACGGATCGCCCGTCACGTCCTGGCATTCCGCCTTGTTGCGGTTGACGAACGCCATCACCCATTGCAGCACCTGGAACACGATGCCCACGGCGATGATCGCCGCGCCGATAGCGGCCACGATGAAGTACGGCTGCCATGCGGGGTTGTCGTAGTGGTTCAGACGGCGCGTCGCGCCCATGAAGCCGAGCACGTAGAGCGGCACGAACGCCACATAGAAGCCCACGAACCAGCACCAGAACGAAGCCTTGCCGAGCTTTTCATTGGGCTTGAGGCCGAACACCTTCGGGAACCAGTAGTGCAGGCCCGCGAGGTAGCCGAACACCACGCCGCCGATGATGGCGTTGTGGAAGTGCGCGATCAGGAACAGCGAGTTATGCAGCACGAAGTCCGCGCCCGGAATCGCCATCATCACGCCGGTCATGCCGCCGATCGAGAACGTGACCATGAAGCCGATGGTCCAGAGCACCGGCGCTGTGAATTCGACGCGCCCGCGGTACATCGTGAACAGCCAGTTGAAGATCTTCACGCCCGTGGGGATCGCGATGATCATGGTCATGATGCCGAAGAACGAGTTGACGTCGGCGCCCGAGCCCATCGTGAAGAAGTGGTGCAGCCACACGAGGAACGAGAGCACCATGATCGAGCAGGTCGCGTAGACCATGGTCTTGTAGCCGAACAACGGCTTCTTCGAGAACGTCGCCATGACTTCCGAATAGATGCCGAACGCAGGCAGCACGAGGATGTACACCTCGGGGTGGCCCCACGCCCAGATCAGGTTCAGATACAGCATGACGTTGCCGCCGCCGTCGTTGGTGAAGAAGTGCGTGCCCACATAACGGTCGAAGCCCAGCAGCGCGAGCGCGATCGTGAGGATCGGGAACGTAGCCATGATGAGCACGTTCGAGCACAGCGCCGTCCACGTGAACACCGGCATCTTCATCAGGCTCATGCCCGGCGCGCGCATCTTCAGAATGGTGACGAAGAAGTTGATGCCGGTAATGAGCGTGCCCACACCCGAAAGCTGGAGGGACCAGATGTAGTAATCCACCCCCACGCCCGGACTGAACTGCAGCTCGGAGAGCGGCGGATAGGCGAGCCAGCCCGTCTGCGCGAACTCGCCCACCACCAGCGACAGATTGATGAGGATCGCGCTGATCGCCGTCATCCAGAACGAGAGCGAGTTCAGGAACGGGAACGCCACGTCGCGCGCGCCGATCTGCAACGGCACGACGAGGTTGAACAAGCCGACCATGAGCGCCATCGCCATGAAGAAGATCATGATGACGCCGTGCGCCGAGAAGATCTGGTCATAGTGATGCGGCGGCAGATAGCCCGGCGCGTCGAATGCAATGGCCTGCTGGATGCGCATCATGACGGCGTCGGCAAAACCGCGCACCAGCATGAGCACCGCCACGACGATGTACATCACGCCAATGCGCTTGTGATCCACGCTCGTGAGCCACTCGGACCAGATGTACTTCCATTTTCCCGACACGGTCACGAGACCGAGCACGGCAACCACGATCAGCGCCATGAACGCCGCGGCACCCATGATGATGGGCTGGTCGAACGGGATCGCCTCTAAGGTGAGTTTTCCGAACATGACTGCTTACCCCTTGGTCACGCACGACGGGTCATTGAAGTCCGTCACGTGGCCGTTGTTGTACTTCGCGATGATGTTGCTGAAGAGCTTCGGGTCGACGGTCGAGAAGTACTGCACCGGCGCCTTCTCGGTCGGCTGCGCGACGCCCGCGTAGGCGTCCATCGACAGACCGTCGCGCGAGGCCTTGACCTTCTGCACCCACGCGTCGAAATCCTGCTGGCTGGTGGCGAGCGTGCGGAACTTCATGTCCGAGAAGCCCTTGCCGCTGTAGTTGGCCGAAATGCCTTCGTAGTTGCCCGCTTCGTCGGCGATCAGGTGCAGACGGGTCTGCATGCCCGCCATCGCGTACACCTGGGTACCCAGTTGCGGAATGAAGAACGAGTTCATCACCGAATCCGACGTGATGCGGAAATTGACGGGCGTACCCACCGGCACCGCGAGCTGGTTCACCGTGGCGATGCCGAGGTCCGGGTAGATGAACAGCCACTTCCAGTCGAGCGCGACGACTTCGACATTGATGGGTTTGACGTTCGACTCGAGCGGCCTGTAGGGGTCGAGCTCGTGCGTGGTCTTCCAGGTGAGGACGGCGAGGAACAGGATGATGATGGCCGGAATGGTCCAGACCACCACTTCGATCGCGGTGGAGTGCGCCCACTTGGGCGCGTAAGTGGCGTTGCTGTTAGACGCACGGTAGCGCCAGGCGAAGTACAGCGTGAGCAGGATGACCGGCACCACCACGAGCAGCATGGCCCACGTGGCCGTGGCGATGAGGGACTTTTCGGCCATCCCCACGCTGCCCTTGGGGTCGAGCACCGTCAGGTTGCCGCTACATCCCGCGAGCGTGGCGACGAGCCCGCCGCCGAGGGGGATTAACCACCTTTTGAAGGCTTTTCTCTTCATGTTTGCCTGCTTTTCCGTTTAACCACTTTGAACGCATTTACGCATCCGCATCGCGAAAACAGCCATGCAAAATGCACCCGTACCGTTTTTAGCGGGATTCTACGGAAACGACTTAATCGGAAATTTGATCCAGGCTAAGGTTTGTGGCGGACGATAAAGCGTAAAGACGCAGGCGCGACGCAACGACACACTTATCTTTCCATCACCTTACACACTAGCTCACAGCCCAGTGCGGCAAGCCGCCGCGGGTGAGCGTGCGCCCCGGTCAGGCTAAAAAATATTGGGGCAACATCAAGTTAGAGACGCACCCGGTATGTGAATAATTGGACTGCGGCATAAGCGCCTTCGCCGATTATTAACTTGCATCCATTTGAACAGGATGATATTGGCAAGCGGGATTAAATCGGCGCGTCATTTTCCAGATCGACGCGCCAATTTTTCGATTAATAATGCAATTGAGACAAATCAAATAACATCGTCAAATCGACCTGCCGCGACCCTTGCTTTTTCCGGCAGCTGCATCGCCATATCCAGCGGCCCGGTTGGCGAAACAAAGCGCTTGCGCTATCGTGGTGGGTTACTTTCGCGCCGCCTCCAGCCCTTGATCCGACGCCACGACGCCATGAACCCCGCTACCCGCGCCACGCCCGCCCCCATCGACGAGCAAACGGAGATCCCCGAAAAACCGGGCGACTCCTACGTGCAGTCGTTCGCCCGCGGGCTTTCCGTGATCCGCGCGTTCAACGCCGAGCACCCCGAGCAGACGCTCACCGACGTCGCCGCGGCCACAGGCCTCACGCGCGCCGGAGCGCGCCGCATCCTGCTCACGCTGCAAACGCTCGGTTACGTGGAAGCCGACGGACGCCTGTTCCGCCTCACGCCCAAGATTCTCGACCTCGGCTTCGCCTATCTGACGTCGATGCCGTTCTGGAATCTGGCCGAGCCGGTCATGGAAGAACTCTCCGCCGAGGTCCACGAAAGCTGCTCGGCGGCCGTGCTCGACCGTACCGAGATCGTCTATGTGCTGCGCGTGCCCACGCACAAGATCATGACGATCAACCTGTCGATCGGCAGCCGCCTGCCCGCCTATTGCACGTCGATGGGGCGCGTGCTGCTCGCCGCGCTCGACGAGGACACGCTGGAAGCCACGCTCGGCGCGTCGCCGCTCTATGCGCACACGCCGCGCACGGTCACCGACAAGGACGAGCTCAAGAAGATCATCGCCCAGGTGCGCCAACAGGGCTGGGCCATCGTCGATCAGGAACTGGAAGGCGGGCTGATCTCGATCTCCGCGCCCATCCGCAATCGCCAGGGCCGCGTGATCGCGGCGATGAACATCAGCGGCAACGCGCAGCGCACCTCCGCGAAGCAGATGGTCAAGACCTTCCTGGAGCCGCTGCAACTGGCCGCACAGCGTGTTTCGGGGATGGTGTCGCGGCGCACTTGAGGGACCACGGCCGCCCCGAAGTGATGCCCGTCATCAGGTTGGCCCCAGCGCTATTGACCTTTCAATCTGACCGACGCTACGATCGCTGACATGCCTGCTCATCTCCAACTTCCCTCCTCGCTGCTTCGCGCATGTTGTCAAAACATGCCGGGGGGAAGTCGCGTCTAGCGATCAAGCTACACGTCGAATCAATTGCCTTCTGGCCGCCCGTTGCAAAACCGGCGGCCTTTTTGTTTTCGTCCAACGCTTTTGTGATGGAAAAATCAATGCCACTTGCGCTATACGACACCTGGTCACGCACCGTGCGTCCATTTACGCCAATCCATGCCAATCGGGTCGGCATGTATTGCTGCGGCCCCACCGTGTACGACCATGCGCATATCGGCAATCTGAGGACCTACGTCTTCGAGGACATCCTGCGCCGCGTGTTGATGCACAACGGATATGAAGTGCGGCACGTCGTCAATATCACCGACGTCGGACATCTCACCTCGGATGCAGATGAAGGCGAGGACAAGATGGAAAAAGGCAGCCGACGCACTGGCGAATCAGCCTGGTCCATAGCCCGGCGCTATACCGAGGCATTCGTCGCGGACTGGCGTGCCCTTCACCTGCTCGAGCCAGCGTTATGGTGCCGTGCGACCGACCACCTCGCCGAACAGATCGCGTTCATCGGCGACCTGGAGCGCAACGGCTATGCTTATCGCACCTCTGATGGCCTCTATTTCGACACGAGCAAGCAGGACGACTACGGCTTCCTTGCGCGTCTCAATCGTGCCGGCCTCCAAGCGGGCAAGCGCGTCGCAGTGGGCGAGAAGAGAAGCAGCACGGATTTTGCGCTATGGAAATTCAGCCCGACTGACGTTGCGCGCCAGATGGAATGGGATAGCCCGTGGGGGCGTGGATTTCCGGGCTGGCATATCGAGTGCTCGGCCATGTCGGCCAAATACCTCGGCACCTGGTTCGACATCCACTGCGGCGGCGAAGACCATGTCGCGGTGCATCACAGCAACGAGATCGCACAAACCCAGGCGGCTCACGGCACCCGGCTTGCCAACTTCTGGATGCACGGGCACTTCCTGACGTTCGACGCCGACACGAAGATGTCCAAGTCGAGCGGCGACTTCATTCGTCTACAGACCTTGCAAAGCCGGAGCATCGATCCGGTCGCGTATCGTTATCTGTGCCTGACTGCTCACTACAGGAGCAAATTGCGCTTCAGCTGGACATCGCTCGAGGCAGCGCAGACGGCGTTGAACCGGCTTCGACATCTCTATGCTGGCTGGCCCGAAGGAGGACGAATCGATCATGCTTTCGCCGCGCGATTCGACGCCGAAGTCAACGACGACCTGAATCTGCCCCGAGCGCTCGCCGTACTTTGGGAACTCTCCCGGAGCGATCTATCGCCCGCAAACTTGAGGGCAACGGTGGACCGCTTTGACGACGTACTTGGTCTCAGGCTAAGCGAATGGAGGCCCGCTACGTCCAACATTCCGGAAAACATCCAGATCTTGCTCAGCGAGCGTGAGCAGGCCCGATCGGAAAAAAACTGGGCAATGGCCGATCACATCCGGGAAACTTTGAGCAAGTACGGCTGGAGAGTCGAGGACAACAAAGAAGGGCAACACTTGATCAAAGTCCATGAGCCTTCCGACGATTCAAGATAGCTGCGTAGAGTCGGTGGAATAAGATGTTGGCCTCATGCCGATACCATCAAGGAAGACTCATGGACACCGCGGAACTCATCGTCACCGACAAGGTTGACGAAACTATTGAGAAGATCATCGGCGGCGGTCTGAACCGATTCAACGACGATCACGTCGGATATGGCGACCGCCGACCTTTAGCGGTTCTGGTTCGCGATCCGGACACCGAAGAGATCGTCGGCGGCGCCAGTGGCAAAACATCGCTTGGCCTGCTCTTTCTTGACTTGTTTTTCCTTCCCCCGGCGTTGCGCGGACAGGGTATTGGCACCGAGGTATTAGGCAAATTCGAAGAGGAAGGACGCCGCCGCGGTTGCCAGTCCGCGGTGGTCTACACGATCAGCTTCCAGGCGCCAGACTTCTACGTTCGCCACGGCTGGACGATATTCGGGAAGATTCCGTGCGATCCGCCCGGGACACATCGGGTTTTTCTCAGCAAAGCGCTGTAAGGTGGTCGCTCAGACTTCCGAAGCGACTGCCTCGCACGCCGCAAATACCTCCCGCGCAGCAAACAACGCATTGAGCGCCGCCGGAAAGCCCGCATAAAGCGCCATCTGCATGAACACCTCGACGATCTCGTCGCGCGTGCAGCCCACGTTGAGCGCGGCCTCGATGTGAATCTTCAGTTGCGGCTGCGCATTGCCGAGCGCCGCCAACGCGGCGATCGTCGCGATTTCGCGGGCGCGCAGATCCAGTTGCGGGCGGCTATAGATGTCGCCGAAACCAAACTCGATCAGCAAGCGGCCAAAATCCGGCGCAATGGGCGCGAGCGCCGCCACGACTTTCTCGCCGGCCTCGCCGTCGATTTCCTTCAGCTTTTGCCAGCCCTGCGCGTAGCGGTCGTGTTGTTGCGCGCGCGCTTCGTTGTGTTCGATAGCCATGACGAGTCCTCTTCCTGTCGATGTGATTGGGTCGGTTCGTCATGTCGTGCAACTCCCTGCGCCGCCGTCTCGTACCAGGCGATCTTGTCCGTGATGGCGGCAAGATTGGCCTGCAACGCCTCGATGCGCGCCAGCACCTCGGCCCGATGGGCGGCCAGCATCTCGCGCCGGGCGTCATACGTCGCCTCGCCCTGCGCACGAAGCTCCGCAAACGCCTGAATGCCAGCGATCGGCATCCCGGTCGCCTTCAGGCGCATGACGAATTGCAGCCAGTCCAGATCGGCCGGCGAGTACAGCCGGTGTCCGGCTGGCGTACGCCCGATGGCACGCAGCAGGCCAGCCTGCTCGTAGTAACGTAGCGTGTGAGCGGTGACGCGGGTGGCCTTGGCCACCTGACCGATTGTCAGGGCTTTTGACATGACGGATCTCAGGTTAGGACTTCGAGTGCACTCTAAGTCAAGCGCCACGCTCCGTCAGCCCCTTTTGAACATGTCGGCCGCGCCGATCCAGGAACGCATGCCAGCTCCCACCGACCAGAAGCCCCGACGGCCTGCTCCGTCCCGCGCGCCGGAGCAAGCCAGCGCGCCACAGGACCCCGCCCTCCTGCGTCGCCTGCTGCGCGCGCGGGACCGCATGGACGCCGCCTCGCACGAGGCCTGGCCCGTCAGCCGTCTGGCCGCGGTCAGTGGCGTCTCCGAAGCCCACTTCGCGCGCGCCTTCAAACGGGCCTTCGGCATCCCGCCGCATCGCTATCTGCTGACGCGTCGTATCGAGCAGGCCACGACCCTGCTGCGCGACACGTCATTGAGCATCACGGACATCGCCTTCGCAACGGGCTGGGAAAGCCTCGGCACCTTTGGACGCACCTTTCGCGACATCACCGGCTTGAGCCCCGGCGAAGCACGCCGCCAGGCCCAGACCGAAGCCGATACGACCCGCCTCGACCGCGTGCCCGCCTGTGTCCTCAAGGCCGCGCAACGCCCCGATCTCACGAGCGCAGTTTTGGAGAAGCGCCGCCGCGCGGCGGCCGCTACAGTCCAGCCATCGACCCGACCAACCAAGGAGGAAACATGAACGAAGGGATCAATGTCGCAGGCATCTACGTGGACGACCAGGACGAAGCGCTCGCGTTCTATGTGGACAAGCTGGGCTTTCGCGTCCATACCGATGTGCGCAATGGCACGTATCGCTGGCTGACGATCCAGCACCCGGATCAGCCGTCGTTCCAGCTTGGCCTGTTTACGCCGGGGCCGCCGGTCCATGACGAAGCCACCGCCCAGACCCTGCGTGCGATGGTCGCCAAAGGCGCGATGCCGCCGCTCGTCCTCACCGTAGCGGACTGCCGCGCGCGTTATGCCGAATGGAAAGCCAAAGGCGTCGAGTTCACTCAGGAGCCGGTGGAACGTTACGGCAGCGTCGATGCGGGGTTTCGCGATCCGGCCGGCAATGGCTGGAAGATGATCCAGGCGGCCAAAAACGCGTCCTGAACCAGCGAGATGGACGCGGACGGCCCGCTCAGCCGACGTCCGCGAACACCTGCGCGAGCCAGTCGGCGAACGCACGCACGCGCAGCGAAAGCTGGCGTGCCTGCGGAAACAGCACGGATACCGGCATAGGCGGCGGCGGCTGATCCGCCAGCACGACGCAAAGCTCGCCGTTCGCGAGTTGCTCGCGCACGCGGTAGCGCGGCACCTGTACGAGCCCGAGCCCGGCAATCGCACCCGCCGTGTACAACTCCGCACCGTTCACCGCCACCGGGCCCGGCAGAGTGACGTTGCGCACGCCGTCAGGCGTGCCGAATTCAAGCGGATGCGCGCGGCCCGAAGCCGGCGAAAGATAGTTGACCGCGCGATGCCCCTCCTCCAGCAGCGCCTCGATCGACCCAGGATCGCCGTACGTTTCGAGGTAGGCCGGGCTCGCCACGGTGACCTGTTCGAGCAGCGCGACGCGCCGCGCGATCATCGACGAATCGGACAGCTCGCCCGCGCGCAGCACGCAGTCGATGCCCTCGCGCACGAGGTCGACGAAATGGTCGCCTGAACCGATGAACAGTTCGATACGCGGATAGCGCGCCAGAAACTGCGGCAGGCGCGGCATCACGAAGTACTGCGCTAGCGTGCCCTGCATGTTCACGCGCAGGCGGCCTTGCGGGTCGGTGTCGCGAAAGGCTTCCTCGGTTTCTTCGAGATCGGCGAGCAGGCGCGTGCAGCGCTGGTAATAGGCGTCGCCGTCGGGGGTGGGCTTCACCTGGCGCGTGGTGCGCTCAAGCAGCCGCACGCCCAGACGCGTCTCCAGCCGTTTGATCGAATTCGTGACAGTGGCGCGCGGCAGGTTCAGGTCTTCGGCCGCCTGCGTGAAGCTGCGGCGATCGACGATGCGCGTGAAAATCTGCATCTCCTGGAAACGGTCCAATGGCGGTCTCGTAGAGGTCTTGTGCGGGTTCGCGGGTCGCTGTCATCTTCTCATGACCGCATGGCCCGACCAAAAATACCCGCGCCGCCTTTCACCCCTTCAGCGCCACCCGCTGCACCGCCGCCACGAAGGCCGCGCCCGCGTCCTCGATGCGACCGGAGTTGTCGATCTGCACGAACGACGCGCCCTCGGGCACCTCGAACGGCGCGCGCCGCGCGAGCCGCGCCGCGACCTGCTCCGGCGTCTCGCGTGCACGCGAGGCAAGCCGCGCGGCCAGCACGTGCTGCGCGGCGTTCACGTGCACCAGCGTCATCTGCGGATAGCGCGCCAGCGCTTCGCTCACGTAGGCGCGCGAGCCGTTCACCACGACGGTGCAGCCCAGCTTGAGCCACTGGTCGATCTCCACGCCGATGCCATAGCGCAGCGCGTGGCTGCGCCATTGCAGCGCAAAGAGGCCAAGGCGCGCGCGCGCCTCGAATTCGGTGTCGGTCAGCGCGATATGGTTTTCGCCGCCACCGTCCTCGCGCGTGATGTAGCGATGCGCGAACACCACGCCCTCGGCCGCCAGACGCTTGCGCGCGTAGCCGAGCAGCGTGTCTTTGCCCGCGCCCGAAGGCCCCATCACGTAGATCAACCGGGCAGTCATGCCGGCACCTGCTCGGCGAACGCCACCCGCTGCCACAGCACGAAGGGCGCGCCCGGCTGCGGTTCGACGTAGATCGCCGCGCCGTTCACCGGCAGCGGTCCCGCGTCGCGCATCTGCGTGTTCCAGGCGTGCGTGAGGGCGGCGCGCGTCGGCGCGTCGTCGAGCGAATCGGAGAGCGTCATGTGGAAGCGGAATTCATCGAACACGTACGGATAGCCCCAGGTCTCGACGTAGTCGCGCTGGCGCGGCGTGAGCGGCGCGTCCAGACGCTTCGCCAGTTCGGCGCGCGTCTGGGCGGCGCGCAGCGATCCCAGCGTGCGCAAGGCGTCGGCGGCGAGATCCTGGATCGACTGCGCGCCCGACTCTGTAGCGGCGCGTACCGCGACGAAGCGGCCCAGCGTCGCCGCTTCCGCGGCGATTTCGAAGCGCGAGCGGCGCGCGGCCCAAGCCTGCGTGGCCGCGACGAACGCCTGCGGCGTCACGCCATCGGCAAGCCGGAACGGCGGCACCAGCGTGCCGTGCCAGCCATAGCGCGAAGGCGCGACGGTCAGCGACGCAAGCGGCCGCGCGAGTTCGGCGGGCTGCGGCGGCGCGAGCGTTTCGCCGCTCTCCGGATCGCGGCCAAGCCAGGCACAGCCCGCACGCCACCACACGGAGTCGCGCGGCGGCGCGTAATAGAGCGCGAAGCGCGTCGTCGCGCTCCAATCTGCGTGCGGCGGCATCATAGGTCGTGCTCCACCATCAACTGCACGCGATCGGCCGCGAAATGCGTCACGCCGTACTTGATCGGCACGCCGTCCAGATCGACGTCGACGTTCTCGACCCACAGCACCGGCTGCTGCCGGTTGATGTTCAGCCGCCGCGCCACTTCGGGTTCGGGCAGCACGCTGCCGATACGGCTCCATTTACGCAGATAGTCGTTCACGCCGAATTCGGCGAGCGCCTTCGAGGTGCTGTCCACGCGCTCCATGACGGCGGGCAGATCGGCAAAGCGCGCGGCCGGATACCAGCTGCGCGCGTAGGTGAGCGGCACGCCGTCCGATTCGTGCAGCGTCTCCAGCCGATAGACCAGTGCGCCCGCGCGCAAGCCCAGCGCCTTGGCGACCGTAGGGTCCGCTTTCACGCGCGACGACGCCAGCAACATCCCCACCGCCGAATGCTGATGGCGTTGCAGGTTCTCCGTGAAACGCGTGCGCTTGCCGATGCTGTAGTCGATCGCGCCGGGCTGCACGAAGGTGCCGCGCCCCTGCTCCACGCTCACGAGGCCCTGCGCCGCGAGGCCCAGCATCGCGCGCCGCACGGTATGGCGGTTCACGTCGAAGCGCCTGGCCAGTTCGCCTTCGCTCGGCAGGCGGCCGTCGTCGCCAAAGCCCTTTGCGGCGATCTCTGCCGCAAGGATTTGTTCGATTTGCCGCCACACCGCCAGCCCGGCGCCGCGTTCGAGCGTGCTGTGCTGCGCGTCGTCGTTCGATGTCATGGTGCTGTCATTCCCCTCGGTTTCAATAGCGTTTTGCGCATTGTAGTGGGCAAGGCGTGATGGAAATATGAAAACGTCAGCCCGCGCCACCAAGGTTTCATTGTATCCGCAAACGTCTAGACGTTTAGATGAATAGATGCTTCAATGACGACTCGTGGCGGCACCCCGCGACGTGCGCAACCCGGCCGCGGCGTGCTTGCTTCAAGCAGCGCCTGCCGGTGCCAGAACCCGTTTTCCCGCAGTTCAATCCGTTCACGACACAGGAACTCCGATGAACGCATCCTCCGCCCCGTCCACCGCCGCTGCGTCCGACGCACGCCGCGCCTGGATGGCGGTTCTCGCGCGCACGCCGCGCGCCGAGCTCGAAGCGGCCTTCGCCGCGGCGCTCGGCGGCGAGCCGGCGCCTTCCTTCGACTGGCTGCGCGCCCCGCAGACTGGCCTCGCGATGGTGCGCGGGCGTGTCGGCGGCACCGGCAATGCCTTCAACCTCGGCGAAGCCACCGTCACGCGCGCCACGCTGCGACTGCGTGCGCAAGACGGCGCTGCGGCACATCATCCGACATCCACCGTCGGCGTCGCCTGCCATCTGGGCCGCGACAAGCGCCGCGCCGAACTGGCCGCACTCGCCGACGCGCTCCTGCAACAGCCCGAGCGCCACGCCCATCTGCACGCACAACTGATCGAGCCGCTGGCAGCGCGCCTCGCGGCGCAACGCGCGGCCCGCAGCCACGACACTGCCAGCACCAAGGTCGAGTTCTTCACGATGGTTCGAGGTGACGCATGAACGAACACGCCATGACTGCCGATATCGCCAGGGCGCCCTGCGAGCAAACGCCGATGCATCTGACGCTCGACGCGCTCGCGCCCGGTTTCGCCGATCCGGTGCATGACACGCAAGCCGTGTTCCGCATCCTGCTGAACGCGCTCTCGCGCCCCGGCACGATCGACACCATCGAGACCCCGCTGCCCGCCGCCGAAGTTGCCACCCGACCCGCTACCGACGGCACGCCGCGCGCCGGTCTGGCGGCCTTCGCCGCGCTGCTCGCGCTGGCCGACTACGCCACGCCCATCTGGCTCGCGCAGCCCGACGCCGCGCTGGCCGCCGCGCTGCGCTTTCACGCCGATGCGCCGCTCGCCGCCGCCCCGCGCGACGCCGCCTTCGCCTACGTGCACGCTACCGCCACGCTGCCGCCGCTCGACGCCTTCGCCAACGGCTCGGCCGAATCGCCGGAGCAGTCGGCCACGGTGTTCGTGCGCGTCGACTCGCTCACCGACGGCGCGCCGCTCACGTTGAGCGGCCCCGGCATCGAGACGACACAAACCTTCGCGCCCACCGGCCTGCCCGCGCGTTTCTGGCAGGAACGCGCAGCGCTCGCGCCGCTCTTTCCGTGCGGCATCGACTTCTATTTCGTGTGTGGCGCCCAGATCGTGGGCCTGCCGCGCACGACTCGCGTGGAGATGAACTGATGTACGTCGCCGTCAAAGGAGGAGAGCGCGCGATCGAAGCGTCGTGGCGTCTGCTCGACAAGGCCCGCCGTGGCGACACGAGCGTGCCCGAGCTGTCCGTCGCGCAGATCCGCGAACAGATGCGCCTCGCCGTGGCGCGCGTGATGGCCGAAGGCTCGGTCTACGACGA
Organism: Paraburkholderia sp. J67; assembly: GCF_905220265.1. Taxonomy (NCBI): domain Bacteria; kingdom Pseudomonadati; phylum Pseudomonadota; class Betaproteobacteria; order Burkholderiales; family Burkholderiaceae; genus Paraburkholderia; species Paraburkholderia sp. J67. The sequence goes on along the minus strand of NZ_CAJMZK010000012.1, from coordinate 104,631 downwards.
AGAACTCGCCGCGCTCGCCATCAAGCAGGCCGCCGGCGATCTCGTCGAAGCGATCTTTCTGCTGCGCGCCTATCGCACCACGCTGCCGCGTTTCGGTTACACGGTGCCGGTGGAAACCGAGCACATGCACGTCGAACGCCGCATTTCCGCGACCTTCAAGGACGTGCCCGGTGGCCAGGTGCTGGGCGCGACTTACGATTACACGCAGCGCCTGCTGGATTTCGCCTTGCTAGCCGAAGGCGACGATGCAACGGACACCGAAGCAATTGCGCAACACCCCGCATCGCACGAAGTCGAGCCGATGCCGCGCGTCGTCACGCTGCTGAACCAGGAAGGCCTGATCGAACAGGAAACGGCTTCGGGTGAAGGCGCGGAACCCGGCGACCTCTCGCGCGAACCGCTGTCGTTCCCCGCCGATCGCAGCGTGCGTCTGCAAAATCTCGCGCGCGGCGACGAAGGTTTCCTGCTGGCGATGGGCTACGCCACGCAGCGCGGCTACGCGCACTCGCATCCGTTCGCGGGTGAGATCCGCTTCGGCACGGTCGCCGTGGAAATGGTGCTGGACGAACTCGGCGAGGCCGTCGAGATCGGCGAGATCGACCTGACCGAATGCCAGATGATCAACCAGTTCGCGGGCAGCAAGGACATGCCGCCCGCCTTCACGCAGGGCTACGGCCTCGCCTTCGGCCACGCCGAGCGCAAAGCGATGGCGATGGCGCTGGTCGATCGCGCACTGCGCGCCGAGGAACTGGGCGAGCCGCTCGCCTCGCCTACTCAGGACATCGAATTCATGCTTTCGCATAGCGACAACGTGGAAGCGTCGGGCTTCGTGCAGCATCTGAAACTGCCGCATTACGTCGATTTCCAGGCCGAACTCGAACTCGTGCGCCGCCTGCGCGCGCAGCACGACGCGCCTGCCAGCGACGCATTGCAAACCGGAGAGGCCGCATGAACGCGCCCGATACTTTCGACACGTCGCTCGCCTCGCACGAAACGCAGGCCGCCGACGGCTACAACTTCGCCTATCTCGACGAGCAGACCAAGCGCATGATCCGCCGCGCGCTGCTCAAGGCGGTGGCGGTGCCCGGCTACCAGGTGCCGTTCGCCTCGCGCGAAATGCCGCTGCCGTATGGCTGGGGCACGGGCGGCATTCAGGTGACGGCGGCCATCATCGGCGCGCAGGACACGCTCAAGGTGATCGACCAGGGTTCGGACGACACGACCAATGCCGTCAATATCCGCCGCTTCTTCGCGCGTACGACCGGCGTGGCCACCACGCGCCGCACGAGCGAAGCGACCATCGTGCAGACGCGTCACCGTATTCCGGAAACGCCGCTCACGGACAAACAGATCCTCGTCTATCAGGTGCCGATGCCCGAGCCGCTGTACCGGCTGGAGCCGCGCGTGACCGAATGCAAGAAGCTGCATGCGCTTGCCGACTACGGCCTCATCAGCGTGAAGCTCTATGAGGACATCGTGCAGCACGGCAGCATCGCCACGACCTATGACTATCCGGTGACGGTGAACGGGCGCTATCTCACCTCGCCCTCGCCCATTCCCAAATTCGACAATCCGAAGCTGCACATGAACGCCGCGCTGCAACTGTTCGGCGCGGGCCGCGAGCGTCGCATCTACGCGATTCCGCCCTATACGCCAGTGAAATCGCTCGATTTCGACGATCACCCGTTCGAAGTCCAGCGCTGGGAACACGCGTGCGCGCTGTGCGGTTCGCGCGAAAGTTTCCTCGACGAAATGATCGTCGACGATGCGGGCAAGCGCATGTTCGTCTGCTCGGATAGCGATTATTGCCACGAACGGCGTATCGATCAGGATAGCGAAGCAACAGGAGTCGAAGCATGAATTCAGGCATTCAGCCGCTCTTGAGCGCACGCGGGCTCGCGAAGCAATACGGCGGGCGCAACGGCTGCCACGGCGTGAGCTTCGACCTGTATCCGGGCGAGGTGCTGTGCATCGTCGGCGAATCGGGCTCGGGCAAGAGCACGCTGCTCAACACGCTCGCGCTGCGCACCGAGGCCGATGCCGGCACGCTCGCCTACACCGGCGCGAACGGCGAAGCGCTCGATCTGCGTACGCTGTCCGAGCCGCGCCGCCGTCTGCTCGCCCGCACCGAATGGGGCTTCGTGCAGCAGAATCCGCGCGACGGGCTGCGCATGGGCGTCTCCGCGGGCGCCAATATCGGCGAGCCGCTGATGGCCGTGGGTGCGCGCCATTACGGGCGCATTCGCGAGAACGCACAACAGTGGATGCGCCGCGTGGAACTGGACGACGCGCGCATCGACGAGCTGCCTTCGGCGTTTTCGGGCGGCATGCAGCAACGCTTGCAGATCGCGCGCAATCTCGTCACGGGTCCGCGCCTCGTTTTTATGGACGAACCCACGGCAGGGCTCGACGTGTCCGTGCAGGCGCGCCTGCTCGACCTGTTGCGCACGCTCACGACCACGCTGCATCTTTCGGTGCTGATCGTCACGCACGACATCGGCGTCGCACGCCTGCTCGCGCACCGGCTGATGGTGATGCAAGGCGGCACGGTGGTCGAATCGGGCCTGACCGACCAGGTGTTAGACGATCCTCAACACCCCTACACGCAGACGCTGGTGGCCTCCGTGCTGCCGGTCTAGGATGAACGCCATGACTCTGAATCCCCTGGTTTCCGTGGTTTCCCCAGCCGCGCGCGCGTTCGCCGAGCGCCCCGCGCTCATGCTGCGCGCCGAAGACGTGCGCAAGACCTTCACGCTGCATGGTCAGGGCGGCATCGGCATCGAGGCACTTGCGGGCGTCTCGCTCGACGTGGCGCGCGGCGAGTGTGTCGTGCTGGTCGGTCCCTCGGGCGCGGGCAAGAGCACGTTTTTGCGCTGTCTCTACGGCAACTATCTGGCGAGCGGCGGCTCGATCGCCATTCGCGACGATGCAGCGCCCGAACAGCACCTCGAAATCACCGGCGCCGAGCCGCACGACGTGCTGCGCCTGCGCCGCAACGTTGTGGGCTATGTGAGCCAGTTCCTGCGCGTAATTCCGCGTGTATCGGCGCTCGATATCGTGGCCGCGCCGCTAGTGTCGCGCGGCGTGGAGGAAGACGAAGCGCGCCAGCGCGCGGCCGCCTTGCTCGAACGCCTGAACGTGCCGCGGCGTCTGTGGCCGCTCGCGCCCGCCACGTTTTCTGGCGGCGAGCAGCAGCGCGTGAACATCGCGCGCGGCCTGATCGCGCAGCATCGCGTGCTGTTGCTCGACGAACCCACGGCCTCGCTCGATGCGGAAAACCGCGAAGTGGTCGCGGGGCTGATCGTCGAAGCGCGCGAGCGCGGCGCGGCGATCGTCGGCGTGTTCCATGACGAGGACACGCGCGAGCGCGTCGCCACCCGCGTGCTGGCGCTACGCGCGCCCGTTGCCGCGCCGGAGCACGCAAGCGCCGCCGAAGCCGCCTGAACGTTTGACATACGCTTCACGTACCCTTTACAGCCTGACTCAAGACCTGATTTCTGGAGCCTGACGATGTTGATCAAAAACGCTCGCATCGTGACGCGAGACGACGTTTTCACCGGCACGCTGCATGTCGAAGGCGAGACGATCCGCGACATTTCGCGCGGCTCGACCGCTGCGCCCGAGGCCGAGGACTGGGAAGGCGACTTCCTGTTGCCGGGCCTCGTCGAGCTGCACACCGACAACCTGGAAAAACACCTCGCGCCACGCCCAGGCGTGCACTGGAACACGGACGCCGCCTTCGTGATCCACGACGCGCAGATCGCCGCCGCCGGCATCACCACGGTATTCGACGCGCTCGCCATCGGCACGCGTCTGGCCGTGGGCGTGCGCGGCCGCGACGTGCAGCTCGCGAGCGCCGCCGCGCTCTCGCGCTTCTCCGAGCGCAAGCTGCTGCGCGCCGACCACTTCCTGCACCTGCGCTGCGAGATCGCCACCCAGGACGTGATCGAACTGTTCGATACGTTGAGCACGCATCCGCTGCTGCGCCTCGCCTCGGTGATGGACCACACGCCGGGCCAGCGCCAGTGGCACGATCGCGCGCAGTGGCGCCGCTATCAGGAGCGCCACGGCAAGTGGACCGACGAGCACGCCGAAAACCTGCTCACCGAGATGGAAACCGAGCAGGAGCGCTTTGCTGACGCACACCGCCGCCAGATCGTCGAGCGTTGCCACACGCGCAATATCCCGCTCGCGAGCCACGACGACACGCTCGTCGAACACGTCGAGCAAGCTGCCGACGAAGGCATCGTGCTCGCGGAATTCCCGACCACGCGCGCCGCCGCCGAAGCAGCCAGACAGCGCGGCATCGCCACGATCATGGGCGCGCCCAACGTCGTGCGCGGCGGCTCGCACTCGGGCAATGTGTCGGCGCTCGAACTGGCGCAGGCGGACCTGCTCGACATCCTCTCGTCCGACTACGTGCCGTCGAGCCTGCTGACCGCGGCGTTCGATCTCGTGACCAAAGCCGACTGGACGTTGCCGCGTGCGCTCGCCACGGTGTCGTGGGAACCGGCGCACAAGGCCGGTCTCACGGATCGCGGCGCAATCGAGCCGGGCCTGCGCGCGGACTTCGTGCGCGTGACCATGCTCGACACGCTGCCGGTGCCGCGCGCGACGTATCGTGCGGGGCAACGCGTGGTCTGACACGCGCTGATCGCAGCGCTTGCTTGACTGCTGCATTGCGTCAAAGGCGTGCCGTAGCCAACAGCGAAACCAACGGCACGCCATCGTTTCGATTTCAACTTCCCTTCATGCGCTGCGTGCGGTCCTACGACCGCGTCGGCGCATGCCTTCAACTGTTGCGGCAGAGCATCGCAATCCCATTTCCGCGGCTTCCTCCGCGCCCCTTTTGGCCACCCCGAAAGCCTTGCTGAACAAGGCTTTGCGCCCTGCGCCCCAAAGGCGCGAACGTTCGTTAGAGCGCTTCTTCACTCGCCATCCGGTATTACACTAGCGACGCAGCATTTTTGACCGGGTAAGCTTTGCGCCGCCGCTCGCAGCAACGCTTGCGAGGTCATCCGAATCTCCGGCGCGAGCCGCGTCGGAACAATGCGCCGTGGCGGCACGACCGCACATGGCGCGCCATGAACCATAAGAGGAGTACAAAGAGTGAAGAAACTGCTTGCCACCCTGTCGGTTGCCCTGCTGGCCGTTTCGGCTAGTGCCGCTTACGCAAAGGATTGGTCCACGGTGCGCTTTGGCGTCGACGCGAGCTACGCTCCGTTCGAATCGAAAGCTCCCGATGGCAAGCTGGTCGGCTTCGACATCGACCTCGGCAACGAGATCTGCAAGCGCATGAACGCAAAGTGCGTGTGGGTCGAGCAGGACTTCGACGGCATGATCCCGGGCCTGAAGGCGAAGAAGTTCGACGGCGTGCTCTCCTCGATGACCATCACCCCGCAGCGCGAAGAGCAGATCGCGTTCTCGGCCAAGCTGTTCAACACGCCGACGCGTCTGGTCGCCAAGAAGGGCACCAGCTTCCAGCCGACGGCTGACTCGCTCAAGGGCAAGTCGGTGGGCGTCGAGCAAGGCACGATCCAGGAAACCTACGCGAAGGACAACTGGGCGCCCAAGGGTGTCAACGTCGTTCCTTACCAGAACCAGGACCAGGTCTATGCCGACCTGATCTCGGGCCGTCTGGACGCAGCGCTGCAAGACGAAGTGCAAGCCGACCTCGGCTTCCTGAAGACCCCGCGCGGCGCAGGCTTCCAGTTCGCCGGCAAGGAAATCCCGACGGGTGCAGCCGCTATCGGCCTGCGCAAGGACGACGCCGACCTGAAGACCAAGATCGACAAGGCTATCGCCGACATGATCAAGGACGGCACGTACAAGAAGATCGAAGCCAAGTACTTCGACTTCGACGTGTACGGCGGCTAAGCCTCCAGGCGCTGTCGCGCCGCGGCCGCGTTTCACACGCGGCCTGCTGCGCCAGGCCGAAAGCCCGGACCCTCGTGGTCCGGGCTTTTTCGTTTTGGGCGAGCCGAACGCCGTTCCTTCCGACCGGCGCGATTCTGTCCGCTGCGCGGATCGGCTAAGATCATGGACACCGGCCCGCCAGCGGGCCATTCCTCCGGCCACGCCCGAACAACGCACCTCGCACACCCTGCGCCACAAGCGCAGTGCGCGCATCCATCATGCAAACCCACCACCATCCGTTGATTGCGCCCGCTCTGGGCACCGCGCGAGAGATCACGAGTTTCCACTACGGCAAGCCCGGCGGCCAGAAGGTCTACGTGCAGTCGTCGCTGCACGCGGACGAATTGCCCGGCATGCTCGTTTCCTGGGCGCTGCGCCGCAAGCTCGCCGCCATCGAGGCCGAAGGACGCATGCGCGGCGAAGTCGTGGTCGTGCCGGTGGCGAACCCCATCGGCCTCAACCAGCAATTTCTCGGCCATCTCGTGGGCCGCTTCGAGTCGAACACCGCGCAGAACTTCAACCGCAACTTCTACGAACTGACGGCGCTCGTGCCGCAGCAGATCGAAGCGCGCCTGGGCGCCGACGCCAACGCGAACCTGAAAACGATCCGCGCCGCGCTGGGCGAAGCGCTCGCCGCCCAGCAACCGAAGACGGAAATCGACTCGCAGCGCCTTGCGCTACAGCGCCTGTCCTACGACGCCGATATCGTGCTGGATCTGCATTGCGACTGGGAAGCCGCCATGCATATCTACACGAATCCCGAACTCTGGCCCGAAGTCGAACCGCTCGCGCGTTATCTGGACGCCAAGGCTTCGCTGCTCGCGCTCAATTCGATCGGCAACCCGTTCGACGAGATTCATAGCTTCTGCTGGTCGGATTTGCGCGAGCGCTTTGGCGATCGCTTCCCGATTCCGCACGGCTCGATTTCGGTGACGGTCGAATTGCGCAGCCAGCGCGACGTCTCGCATGAGTTCGCCGAGCACGACGCGCAGGCTATCGTCGACTATCTGATCGGACGCGGCGTGATCGACGGCGCGGCCGCCCCGCTGCCGCCACTCGCGCATCCGGCCACGCCGCTCGCGGGCACGGAGCCGATCGTCGCGCCAGCGAGCGGCGTGATCGTGTTCCGCGCCGACTGCGGCTCATGGATCGACGCGGGCACGCCCGTAGCCGACATCGTCAACCCGCTCACCGACGAAGTGACCACCCTGAGCGCGAGCGTGAGCGGCGTGATGTACGCGCGCCATAGCGCGCGCTTCGCGACCGCCGGGATGGAGATCGCACGCATTGCCGGCGCGACGCCGATCCGCTCGGGATCGCTGCTCTCCCTTTAACGCCTCGCTTGCCCCCTTGCACGCCCCGGCTCATTCGTGAGCCGGGGCGTCGTCCATTCTGGCCGCCCGGCCACACGGTTGCGCCCTGCGACTATTGCAAAAAACGTCGCAATCAGCACGATTCGGGGCGATATCGCCCCGTTTATTGACGGTCTCGAAGTATCAGAAAAATAACAGACTGTTCATGCAAATCGCGTAGCCGAGCTTACAAAGCAGAAAATCTTATAAAGGTTATTTGACAGGCTGCCGGCGCCTCGCAAACCCTCAAAATTCCCAGCAAATCCAATCCCAACAAGGCTTTCGGCCGATCGACCCGGCTCGCAAGCCCCCTGTCGCATCCACGCCACATAACCGCGACATTTCAGCGACATATCCTTACTGTCACATTTCTTTCGCTAGCGACCCTTAAATTGCAGCGCGACACACGAACTGGCCCACACGAGGCCGGAGACATACTTTCTTTCATCCGGAGAAACAGTTGAAAAAGAAGATTCTGACCACCGCTATCCTCGGCCTGATCGCCGGCTCCGCTCACGCACAAAGCAGCGTCACGCTGTACGGCCTGATCGACGCTGGTGTGAGCTACATCAACCACGTCCAGAACGCCACGAAGGGCAGCTCGAAGGCATTCCAGTACGGTGACGGCGTTGCACAAGGCAGCCGTTGGGGCCTGCGCGGCACGGAAGACCTGGGCGGCGGCCTCAAGGCGATCTTCGTCCTTGAAAACGGCTTCAACAGCGGCACGGGCGCTGCTGGTCAAGGCAGCTCGATGTTCGGCCGTCAAGCCTTCGTCGGCCTGTCGCAAAGCAACATCGGTTCGCTGACGTTCGGCCGTCAATACTCGTTCAGCACCGACATCCTGGGCGGTTCGTACTCGACCGGCGGCAACACGGTTTCGGGCAACTGGGCCTACCACGTCAACGACGTCGACCAGCTCACGTCGAGCCGTATCAACAACGCCGTCAAGTTCCAGAGCGTGAACTTCTCGGGCTTCACGTTCGGCGGCCTGTATGGCTTCTCGAACACGACGTCGTTCGCTGGCGCACCGTCGACGAGCGCAACGGCTTCGTCGCGCGCATTCAGCTTCGGCGCGAACTACGCGTACGGCCCGCTGAGCATCGGCGGCGCATACACGGACATCACGTACCCGGCTTCGGCTTCGACGACGACCTTCTCGACGTCGCTCGCCAACGTCAACACGGCTGGCTCGAGCGTGATCCGCGACCTGCGCTCGTTCGGCTTCGGCGGCCGCTACGTCTACGGCCCGGCTACGGCATGGCTGCTGTGGACGAACACGCGCTTCGAACCGATCACGGGTTCGTCGACGCTGTACAACGCGTACGAAGCAGGCGTCAAGTACGCCTTCACGCCGGCTCTGACGACGGCTGTTGGCTACACGTACTCGCGCGCTTCGGGTCTGTTCACGGCGCACTGGAACGACGTCAACGGTTCGGTCGACTACGCTCTGAGCAAGCGCACGGACGTCTACGGCCTCGTCGCCTGGGAAGAAGCGTCGGGCTCGTACAAGGGCACGCCGGTTCAAGCGCAGATCGGCGATTCGTCGTCGAGCATCTTCGCACCGTCGGGTTCGGGTTCGCAGGAACAAGTCGCGGTTCGCGTCGGTATCCGCCACAAGTTCTAAGCATGACGAACGCAGCGCCTGCCTTGCGGGCGCTGTGGGCTATGCGCAAAGGGCATCCTTCGGGATGCCCTTTTTAACTGGTACATCAAGCTTTCTGTCTCGCGCGTGCGCCCCTGCGGCGTCGTGCAACCTGCCGCCTCGCGCGCGCTTCTGGTACGCTGCGCCCTTTCCCCTCGCAGCATTCGACCCGATGGAAATCCCTTTCAACGAAGCCGGCGTTTCGGTCACGCGCACCGCACTCTCCGCCGCGGGACAAATCTTCGCCCTGCGCGACATCGACGATCTACGCGTCGTGACGATCCACCGCAACCGTGTGGTGCCCATCGTCCTTTCGCTGATCGGCGTGGCGCTCGCAGCCTTTGGCGGAGCCTACGGCTCGGGCGCCGGGCTCGGCTGCGGCGTGATGATGGTGGTGGTGGGCTGGCTCGCGTGGATCTGGCAGGAGGTCACACACCGCCTGCTGGTGGTGACGAAGGGCGAAACCCGCGAGGCGGTATCGAGCAGCGACCGCACCTTCGTCGAGCGTGTCGAGCAAGCCGTGCGCGCCGCGAAGGCCGCCAGCGCCGATAACCCGGCGCCGCGCCCCGCCGCGCAGTAGCAACTCCCGCAGCACCGGCTGCCGCAGCACCGGCAGCCGCAGTAAGGCCTGCTACAGGACCGCCGCCCGCGCGCGGCGCGTCACCCTTCCAGGGCGATCGGCTTCGTGTGCCAGATGTCGCGCGCGTACTCGGCAATCGCGCGATCCGACGAGAACGTGCCCATTCCCGCCACATTCAGGATCGCGCTCGCGGTCCACTTCGGCGTATCGACGAAGCGCTCGTCCGCGGCTTCCTGCGCCTCGATGAACGCCGCGTAGTCGGCCAGCACCAGGTAGTGATCGCCCCAGTCCACCAGCGTGTGGAAGATGTCCGAATAGCGCGCCGGGTCGCCGGGCGAGAAGAAGCCCGTGCGGATCTGGTCGAGCACGGTGCGCAACTCGGCATTCTGTTCGTACACCTGACGCGGCCGGTAACCGGCGCAACGCAGCGCATCGACCTGATCGGACGTGTGCCCGAAGATGAAGATGTGCTCGTTGCCCACCGCATCGCAGATCTCGATGTTCGCGCCGTCTAGCGTGCCCATCGTCAGCGCGCCGTTGAGCGCGAGCTTCATGTTGCCGGTGCCCGACGCCTCCGTACCCGCCGTCGAAATCTGCTCGGACAGATCGGCGGCCGGAATCACCACCTCGGCCACGCTCACGCCGTAGTTCGGCACAAACACCACCTTCAGGCGGTCGCCCACCACGGGATCGTGATTGATCTTTTCGGCCACGTCGTTGATGAGGCGGATGATGGTCTTCGCCATGCGATACGCCGACGCCGCCTTGCCCGCGAACAGCACCACGCGCGGCACCCAGTCCCGTTCGGGCTCCTGCACGATACGGTTATAGCGCGTGATGACGTGCAGCACATTGAGCAGTTGCCGCTTGTATTCGTGGATGCGCTTGACCTGCATATCGAACAGCGCATCGGGATTGAAGGTGAGGCCCGTGCGCGCGGTGAGACGGCGAATCAGCCGGATCTTGTTCTCGCGCTTGGCCTCGCGAAAAGCCGCGGCAAAGGCGGCGTCGCCGCTGAATTTGCGCAAGCCGTCCAGTTGAAACAGATCGGTGCGCCAGTGCGTGCCGATGGTGTCGTCGACGAGACGCGAAAGCGACGGACTCGCCTGGCCCAGCCAGCGGCGCGGCGTGATGCCGTTGGTGACATTGGTGAAGCGCTCGGGAAAGAGCCGGGCGAAATCGGCGAAGATGTCGCGCGTCATCAACTGCGAATGGAGTTTGGAGACGCCGTTGACCTTGTGGCTCGCAACGATCGCCAGATAGGCCATGCGCACGCGCCGCTGCCCGTATTCATCGACGAGCGAAATACGGCGAATAAAGTCGAGATCGTGCGCGCCCTTGTCGCTCGCCTCGCGCAGGAAGGCCGCGTTGATGTCGAAGATGATTTCGAGGTGGCGCGGCAGCAGGCGCGCCAATAGTTCGACGTCCCAGGTTTCGAGCGCTTCGGGCATCAGCGTGTGGTTCGTGTACGAGAACACGCGCTTGATATGGCCCATCGCCTCGTCCCACGGCATATGGTGGACATCGACGAGCAGGCGAATCAACTCGGGAATCGCCAGCACCGGATGGGTGTCGTTCAGATGCACGGCGACCTTGTCGGAGAAACGCCCGAAGGTGCTGTGCGTGCGCAGATAGCGGCGGATCAGATCCTGCATCGTCGCCGAAACGAAGAAGTATTCCTGGCGCAAGCGCAGCTCGCGCCCCGCCATCGTCGAATCGTCGGGATAGAGCAGGCGCGATACGTTCTCCGAAATATTTCTCGCTTCCACGGCGCGCTGATAATCGCCCTGGTTGAACGCGGAGAGGTCGAGTTCCTCGTCGGCGCGCGCGGACCACAGGCGCAGCGTGTTGGTCGCGCTGGTGTCGTAGCCGGGAATCACGGTGTCGTAGGCCATCGCGTTGACGTGGGTGGTCTCGATCCACTCCACCTGGCCGTCGCGCTGCACCGTGCGCCCGCCGAAGTGCACCGGATACTGCACCTCGGGCCGCGGGAACTCCCACGGATTGCCCGAGCGCAGCCAGTAGTCGGGCGCCTCGACCTGCTCGCCATTGATGATCTGCTGGCGAAACATGCCGTAGTCGTAGCGGATGCCGTAGCCGAAACCCGGAATACCGAGCGTCGCCATCGAATCGAGAAAACAGGCCGCCAGCCGCCCAAGGCCGCCGTTGCCGAGCGCGGCATCGGGCTCGAGATCGATCAGCGATTCCATATCGACGCCCACGCCCGCCAGCGCTTCCTTCATCGGTTCGTAGATGCCGAGCGCCAGCAGCGCATTCGAGAAAGTACGGCCGATGAGGAATTCCATCGACAGGTAATAGACGCGTTTGACGTCCTGGTCGTACTGGCGGCGCGTGGTGGTCATCCAGCGCTCCACCAGCCGATCGCGCACGGCCAGCGCGGCCGCGTGCAACCAGTCCTGCGGGCGCGCGGTCACAGCGTCCTTGCCGACGCCGTACATCAAGCGGTTGGAGATGGAACGGCGCAGCGCATCGGCGCTGCTTTTCAACTGATCGAATTCAAGACCGACGGCTGTCATCGAATGCCTCCCGAAAAAAGCAGCGCGCTGCGGGATGCCAGGATGGCGGACGCGGCGCGCGGGCGTTCGGAGCTGCGCTTGCACGTCGCGTGCCGCGAGGCGGGACACTCACGCGCGGCGACGCGCGGGCACCGTCGCGGTGCATTCTCCTCGGCAGAAATCGCGTGCCAGCAGGCGCAGATCAGTTTGCAGAGTAGGACATTTTCAAGACGTGCGGCGGCGCGGCATCCGTGCGATCCGCTGCGGCGGTATTGGCCTGATGGATGACGCGATACGCGCCGCGTGGCACGGGCCTTAGCGTTCGCGGATGGGGTGCGGGTTGGCTGTTAGTTGCGATATGGACGATGAGCGCGCGACCATTTCCGCTTCGCCTTACAGCCAGCCCACGCTCTGAAGCACGCGCTGCATAATCGCGCCACCTCTGTAACAATCGCTGGATCGTTCGCGCGAAGCCCACGCTGTTCGCCTGGCGCCCTCGCCGAACCCGCCCCGACCACGCCCGAGATCAACCTTGTCCGAAACCGTATCCGCGCCCAAAGACACCGGGCGCGCCGACGCCCCCATGACGGCGAAAAACCGCCGCGCGATGGCCGCCGTGATGCTTGCCGTCGCGCTGGCGACGCTCGACACCGCCATCGCCAACACGGCCCTGCCCGCCATCGCCGCCGACCTGCACGCCGCGCCCGCCGCCTCGGTGTGGATCATCAACGCCTATCAGCTTGCGATGGTCGCCACGCTGCTGCCGCTCGCCGCGCTCGGCGACATCCTCGGCCATCGGCGCATCTATATCAGCGGGCTCGCCATCTTCACCGTGGCGTCGCTCGCTTGCGCGCTCGCGCCCACGCTCACGGCGCTGGCTGGCGCCCGCGTGCTACAGGGCCTCGGCGCGAGCGCGATCATGAGTGTGAACACGGCGCTGATCCGCTTCCTGTACCCGCCGCACCGGCTCGGACGCGGCCTCGGCATGAATGCGCTGGTCGTGGGCGTGTCGTTCGCCGTGGGCCCGACTATCGCGTCGCTGATTCTCTCGGCGGGCACCTGGCCGTGGCTCTTTGCGATCAACGTGCCGCTCGGCGTGATCGCGCTCGTGTTCGCCATGCCCGCGCTGCCGCAAACGGCGCGCGGCAAGCATTCGTTCGACCCGCTCGCGGCGCTGCTCAATCTCGTGACCTTCGCTGCGCTGATCTTCGCGCTCGGCGAGGCGGCGCAGCGCGCGCCGCTCAAGGAAGTCGCGACGGCGGCCGCCATTGCGCTCGTGTTCGGCGCGCTGCTGATCCGCCGCGAGATCGGGCATCCCGCGCCGATGCTGCCACTCGATCTGTTCAAGCGCCCCGTGTTCGCGCTGTCGTCGCTCACGGCAGTCTGCTCGTTCGCGGCGCAGGGTCTCGCGTTCGTATCGCTGCCGTTCTATTTCGAAACCGTGCTGCTGCGCAGCCAGGTGGAGACCGGCTTCCTGATGACGCCCTGGCCCGTGGTCGTGGCCGCCGCCGCGCCCATCGCGGGGCGGCTCTCGGACCGCTATCCGCCCGGCCTGCTCGGCGCGATCGGCCTCGCGATTCTTGCGGTGGGGATGGCGTCGCTCGCGATGCTGCCGGTCCACCCGAGCGTGATCGACATCGTGATCCGCATGGCGATTTGCGGCGCGGGCTTCGGCTTTTTCCAGTCGCCCAACCTGCGCGCGATCATGGCGGCCGCGCCGCCCGAACGCAGCGGGGGCGCAAGCGGCACCATCGCCGTCTCGCGGCTGCTCGGGCAGACCACGGGCGCGGCGCTGGTGGCATTGTGTTTTGGCATCGTGGGCAAACATGGCCCGACGCTGGCGCTCGGCCTGGGTGCGGCGTTTTCAGCCGTGGCGAGCGTGGCGAGCGGCTTGCGGTTGTTCGCGCCGTCGCACCGGAAGGTGAATCATTGAAACGCGGCGGCGCGTTACGCGTTGAACGCGCCGCCTCTTTGCATCAGCGCTTGAAGTAGGCCTTCACGGCTGCGACGAAGGTGTCGATATCGGCGGCGCTCACGTCGAGATGGGTCACGAAGCGCGACGCGTAGAGCATCTGCGTGAGAATCCCGCGCTCCTTGAGCCACGCCTCCAGCGCCGCGCAGTCGGTCTGCGGGAACTGCGCGAACACCATATTGGTGGCGTGCGACATCAGCTTGACCTCGTCGATCTGCGCGAGCCCGGCGGCGAGGCGCGCGGCGTTCGCGTGATCGTCGGCGAGACGCGCGACGTTGTGATCGAGCGCGTAGAGACAGGCCGCCGCCAGCACGCCCGACTGGCGCATGCCGCCGCCGAGCACCTTGCGCCAGCGGTGCGCCACGTCGATCAGCGCGCGGCTGCCCACCAGCACCGAGCCGACCGGCGCGCCCAGCCCCTTCGAAAAGCAGATCGACATCGAATCGAAACCCTCGGCCATCGCCTTAAGCGACTGATTCGAGGCCACGGCCGCATTGAACACGCGCGCGCCGTCGAGGTGCGTCGCGAGCCCACGGCCATGCGCGAACTGCGTGGCCTCGGCGACGTAGGCCGCCGGCAGCACCTTGCCGCCGATGGTGTTCTCGAGCGCGAACAGGCGCGTGCGCGCGAAGTGATCGTCGATGGGTTTGATCGCGGCGGCGACGCGTTCGAGCGGGATCGAGCCGTCCTCCGCGTTCTCGAGCGGCTGCGGCTGGATGCTGCCGAGCACCGCCGCGCCGCCGCCTTCGTACTTATAAGTGTGCGCGGCCTGGCCGACGATGTATTCGTCGCCGCGCCCGCAATGCGCCATCAGCGCGGCGAGGTTGCTCTGCGTGCCGCTCGGGAAGAACAGCCCGGCTTCCTTGCCGGCCTCTTCGGCTACGCGTGCCTGGAGGCGCAGCACGGTGGGGTCGTCGCCCCAGACGTCGTCGCCGGTTTCGGCGCGGGTCATGGCGGCGAGCATGGCTTGGCTCGGGCGGGTAACGGTGTCGCTGCGCAGGTCGATCATGCGATGGAGTCCTAGAGTGAGCCGCACGCGGCCCAACTGGCAAGGCGCGCACGACGCTTGAGCGCCGCGCATCGAAGCCATGCGCGGCGTGGAAACCATCGAGTGTATTTTCAAACCGCGCACCGTGGCAAATCGCTGAAAAAGCAGCGACCGCCTCGATGCGCCAGGTGCGCGTGGATCAGCGCGAGGGATTAACGCGAAAGCAGCGGCAGCGGATCGACGGGCTTGCCGTCGCTGCGCACTTCGAACTGCACGCCCGCGACGCCGTTGTTGTCGACGCCCATTTCGGCGATCGGCTGGCCTTGCGAGACGGCGTCGTCTTCCTTGACGAGCAGGCGGCCGTTATGGCCGTAGGCCGTCACGGTCTGGTCGTTGTGCTTGATGATGACGAGCGGGCCATAGGCTTCGATGCCCGCGCCCGCGTAGACCACGCGGCCGGCCGCGGCAGCCTTGACCGGCTCGCCCGGCGCGCCGCCGATCACGATGCCGGTCGACTTGCCCGGCACGAAACGCTGAAGGATGGGTCCGCGCGCCGGCCACGCGAGCGCGACGCTCGCCGCGACCGGGGCGGGCACGGCGACGCCGTTGGCGGCGGGCGCAGTGCTCGTGAAGGCAGGCGGCTGCGGCGCGGCGCTGGCGCTGTAGCCGGGCGGGGGCGCGACGCGCAGCACCTGACCTGGCAGCACCTGCGCGTTAGGCGGCAACTGGTTCCAGCTCGCGAGATCCTGGGCGCGCTGGCCGTAGGCCGACGCGATACGCGAGAGCGTGTCACCCGGATTGACGCGGTAATAGCCGGCGGGCACGCCGTTGGACGTCGGGGCGGGCGCAGACGGGCTGCCCTCCCACGGCGTGAAGGTACAGGCGCTGCAGGCAAGCGTGAGTGCAGCCAGTGCCGCGTACGCGCCCGGATTTCGCCATTGTTGATTCATGTTGCAGTTCCTCGCTGGTTCCTCGCTACGTACGACGGGGATACGTATTTGGATGCGCGTAGGGCCGCCGGCGTTCGCCCGCGAAACCCTCTCCGTTTCAAGCCGGAATTGGCGAACGGCCCCCATTATATCGTTCTGGCCGCAGCGGCTTTTTTAACGCGCACGTCGGCCTGCTGGGCATTCGATCCGGGGCGGCAGCATTCTCCTTGAGCGCGCATACAAACTCGCTAGCCCTGATCGCGCCCTCGCCTATACTGGGTCTAACCGATTCCCATAATCAGACAAAAAGAAAAGCTGACGACCCGCCTCTCGCTGTGGTGCAACGTCCCCGAGGGATCCCAGGATGAACAAAGCCACTTTCGTTTCCGTGCAGATCAACATCGAAGACGTCGCGGCATCGCCGGGCCTTGTCGAATTGTTGAACAACCATCTCGTCTTCGCCGCCGATGTTGCCGAAGCCGCTGACGAACTCGTCCAGCACGCCAGCGTTGCGCGCCTCTCCGGCGGCGTGCAGGCGACGGTCGAGATCCCCGCTGTCGTTATCGAACGTCTGCGCGACGCCCTCGACACCTTGAGCGGCTACGACGAAACGTGGCTGTTCGCGCTCGAACCCGGGCGTGCGCTTTTCGACGATATCGCACGCCGCCCGCGCCTGCTGCACTGAGCACAGGCTCATTACTGGCCACGCCGGGTCGGGTTGCGCGAGTACCCGTCCCGCCTGACCGCCAGCCGAACGCAGCAGCCCGCCACCCCGTTCAACGCACGGGGTCGCTCGTCCGGCCGGATATTTCAGGGGAAACGCCGTGAAGTCTTTCCTGCATCGCCGTAACGCCGTGCTGTCGGGCGGCGCATCTCACCTCGTCGCCGTGGGCGCCGAGTCCGCCGCTGACAACGCCAGCGCCCAGGACGTCGAAGTTCTGCGCGACGCACCATCGGGAGCAAATCTTGAGCCTGACACAGCTAGCGCGGAAGCGCAGGCTTCGGCCGAACTCGATACCAGCTCAGCGGCAGTACCCGATCCCAACCTGACGCCGCGACCCGTCTCCACGCTGCATGCGGTCCCGGCCGTGCCCGCGCACCTTGCCAATCGTCCGGTGCAACTCGCGGACGGCGCGTCGTTCGCGGCGCTGGCCGCTGCTGAAGAGTTGAGCACCTTCCGCGTGTTCCGCAGTTTCGATTATTCGGTGACGCTGCTGTTTCATCCGAACACGCTCTCGTACTTCGTGGCCATGCACCAGGACAACACGCTCTGGCATGCCTTCCGGGCCGCCGATCTCGATTCCGCGGGCGCCGTATTTCATCACCTCGAGGAGCAGGCGACGCGCCTCGCCGATGGCGAAACGCGCCTCGCGCAACTGGCCGCGCAGAACGCAATGCTCACGAAGCAGATCGAGGAATCAGAGGCGCATGCGGAGCGGCTGCGCGTCGATCTGCAACGGCACGCAGAACAGGACCATCGGGTGAGCGCTCGCCAGCATCAGGCGCGCAAGGACGTGGCGCAGCTGGAGGCACAGCGCATTGCGGCCCAGGCGCAGTTGAACAAGGCGCACCGGACGATCCATCAATTGAGCGTGACGAGCAACGAAGGCGTGCCGCATTTGCCGGGGCGCTGAGGGTGCCCGGGTGTCGCGCTGGGCGGCACCACACAAAACCGCCGCCCCAAAAGGAAAAGCGCGGGCCGGTAAGGACCGGGCCGCGCTGGACTGCATGCTGCTACTGCGTACTGCACTTGCTACTTCTACTGCCTCATACACCTGCGAGTACTGCCTACTGCAACAACTAATGCAACCTCTTTGCGTACTGCCACATCTACTTCGCACTACCAACTTCTACTGCTTTCTCTCACGCAACAACAACTGCAACATCTACTGCCAACTACACCTCTTTGCTTACTGCGACCTGCTACTACGTACTGCAACTGCCAACTGCACAAGCAACAACAGAACAACAACTGCGCACTGCGTACTGCGTACTGCCACTCTCTACTACACCTCTGTGCTGCTTCGACCTTCTACTGCTTACTGCAACGGCTAACTACTCAAGCAACAACAACTACGCGCTACGTACTGCCACTCTCTACTACACCTCTGTGCTGCTTCAACCTTCTACTGCTTACTGCAACCGCTAACTACTCAAGCAACAACATCTACTGCTCACTGCCACTACAAACTACACCTCTGTGCTTGCAACGACCTGCGACTGCTTACTGCCACATCAACGACTCTCACTACTTTCCAACCGCCTTCTTCGCGAAGCCGTACATCGCAGCTTCGCTTTCAACTCAAGACCACAACTGGCTTAGTGGCCGAAATACACAGCTTGCGACGGTACGACGTGTTCCGGCTGCACGGCCGGACCGCCCGCTTGCGACGTGCCAACAGCCGGCGCGCCGTAACCGCTCGTATCACCGCGAGCCAGCTTTTCCTGGGTCACGCGTGCCTGGGCGGCCTGCAGATTTTCGGGGTAATTCACACGATCAGCGCCCGGGTTGTAGCCAGCCTGTTCGAGCTCGACGAGCTCGGCGCGCACCTGGGCGCGGGTCAGACCTTGCTGGTTCGACTGGGCAAACGAAAGCGCCGGAACGACAAGAGCGGCGGCCACGACAACTGCGGGGATAAGCTTCTTCATGATTCGACCTCCATCTGTTTTATGTTCGCTTTCGGCTTTGGTGTCCGTCTGCGATTGACTGAAGTCTAGGCTTTTATCCGCTCTAGGGAAAACCCTAATTCCTAAATACACTGTTGCGAAATCAGTAACAAAAAAGGGGAACCCGGTGGGGTTCCCCTTTTCATTCGACAAATACCCGCAAGGACAATGCGGGTAATCGACGCAGTGAGCGCTAACTTAGCCGCTCAAAGCGCGAGTCACGACCAGTCGGCGTGGAAGCTGCCCGGCTTGTCCGTGCGCTCGAACGTGTGCGCGCCGAAGAAGTCGCGCTGCGCCTGCACGAGGTTCGCGGGCACGCGTTCCGAGCGATAGGCGTCGAAGTACGCAACCGCCGATGAGAACGCCGGCACCGGCACGCCGGCCTTCACGGCCTCGATCACCACGTCGCGCAGCGCTGCCTGATAGTTCGCGGCGATGTCGCGGAAATAGGGATCGAGCAGCAGGTTGGCGAGTTGCGGGTCCTTCGCGTAGGCGTCGGTGATCTTCTGCAGGAAACGCGCGCGGATGATGCAGCCCGCGCGGAAGATCTTGGCGATGGTGCCGTACTGCAGGTCCCACTTGTACTCGTCCGAGGCGGCGCGCAGTTGCGCGAAGCCCTGTGCGTACGAGATCACCTTCGAGAAGTAGAGCGCGCGGCGCACTGCCTCGATGAAGGCCGCGCGGTCGCCCGCGAACGGCTTCGTGTCCGGGCCGCTCAGCACCTTGCTCGCGGCCACGCGCTGCGTCTTGAGCGACGAGAGCACGCGCGCGAACACGGCTTCGGTGATGAGCGGCAGCGGCGCGCCCAGATCCAGCGCGTTCTGGCTCGTCCACTTGCCGGTGCCCTTCTGCGCCGCACGGTCGAGAATCACGTCAACGAGGTATTGGCCCGTCTCGTCGTCCTTCTTGTCGAAGATCTTCGAGGTGATTTCGATCAGGTAGCTGTCGAGCTCGCCCTGGTTCCACTCGGTGTAGACCTTGCCCAGTTCCTCGTTCGAGAGGCCGACCACCTGCTTGAGCACCGCGTAGCTTTCGGCGATCAGTTGCATGTCGCCGTACTCGATGCCGTTGTGCACCATCTTCACGTAGTGGCCAGCACCGTCCGGGCCCATGTAGGCCACGCACGGCTCGCCGTCCGCCGGCGCCTTGGCGGCGATTTCGGTGAGGATCGGTGCAACCAGATCGTAAGCATCGCGCTGACCGCCCGGCATGATCGACGGGCCCTTGAGCGCGCCTTCTTCGCCGCCCGACACGCCCGTGCCGATGAAATGCAGGCCCGCCTTCGCGAGTTCCGTGTTACGGCGGATCGTGTCGGTGAAGTGCGTGTTGCCGCCGTCGATCAGGATGTCGCCCTTGTCCAGCAGCGGCTTGAGCGCCTCGATGGTGGCGTCGGTGGGCTCGCCCGCCTTGACCATCAGCAGAATGCGGCGCGGCTTCTCGAGCGATTCCACGAACTCTTCGAGCGTGTACGTCGGCACCAGCTTGCGCTCGGGGAACTCAGCGATCAGCTCATCGGTTTTCTCGCGGCTGCGGTTGAACACCGACACCGCATGGCCGCGGCTCTCGATGTTGAGCGCAAGATTGCGCCCCATCACGGCCAGACCCACCACGCCGATTGCCTGTTTGCTCATGTTGACTCTCCACTTCAATCGATTGGGGTGACGCCCGCGCAGGTCTTGCGAGAGACGTCGATCGTGCAAGGATAAGGGAAACGCACCAACGATGCGCAATCGCGCGCACCGGCGGCCCGGTCATATCAGACCGCGGCGCGGCCCGTGTGTTCGCCCGCCTTCGCGGGCTGTCATGCGTTCGTTGCTGCGTTCCGGCGCGCGCTTCGTGAGCGCGCACGGCTTATCGAGGGCCGCGATTATCGCGCACTTATTGCTCACCCGGCACTCGCCGCCGACGCCTTGCGGAAAACGACGGTGAAATTGTTCGCCGGCATCGGCACGACGGCCTCGCAGACGAAGCCCTCGGCGCGCGCGAGCGCTTCGACGGCTTCGAGGTCCCGCACGCCCCATGCCGGGTCGCGCGCGCGCAGATCGGCATCGAACGCTTCGTTGGACGGCGCGGTGTGCGCGCCGTCACGCCGATACGGCCCGTACAGCACCAGCGCGCCGCCAGGCGCCACGCGCGCGCCCGCGCCTTTCATCAGCGCAATCGAGGCTTCCCACGGCGAGATATGGATCATGTTGATGCAGACGATGGCATCGACAGCGTCGAGCGGCCAAGGCTCACGGCGCACGTCCAGATCGAGCGGCTCGCGCAGATTGGCGAGGCCCGCGTGTTCGCGCCACGCAGCGATGGATGCGCGGGCGCGCGGGTCGGCATCGCTCGGCTGCCAGTCGAGGCCGGGCAGCGCCGCCGCGAAATGCACGGCATGCTGGCCCGTGCCGCTCGCGATTTCCAGCACCGTGCCGCGCGCGGGCAGCGCCGTGCGCAGGACGTCGAGAATCGGCGCGGCGTTGCGCGCGGCGGCGGGCGCGTTGAGGCGCAGGCTGTCTTGAGGGTCGTTCATCGTGCTCGGGTTGGATTCAGATCGGATTCAGTACAGGCTCTTTTTCATGCGTTCGGCGAGATCGGCTTCATAGCGTTCGACGTCGAAGCCCTCGCCGTACTGCTCGTCGCTCACGCGGCGCAGCATTTCGCCCGCGCTCGGCAGTTGCGCGCGCTCGACGTGGTGCGCCGGGTCCCAGAGGTTCGAGCGCGCGATCGCCTTGGCGCAGTGGAAGTACACGCTTTCCACCTCGATCAGCAGCACCGAGCGCGGCGGCTTGCCGTCCACGGCGAAGCTCGCGAGCAACGCGGCATCGAGGCTCACGCGCGCGCGGCCGTTCACGCGCAGCGTCTCGCCGACGCCCGGCACCATGAACAGCAGGCCGACCTGCGGCGCAGCCACCACGTTGCGCAGACTGTCCACGCGATTGTTGCCGGGCCGGTCGGGTAGCGCGAGCGTGCGCGAATCGAGGATGCGCACGAAGCCCGGCGCGTCGCCGCGTGGCGAACAGTCGAGGCCGTCAGGGCCGCCCGAGGCCAGCACCACGAAGGGCGAAAGCTCGATGAAGCGGCGGTAATCGGCATTGATGAAGTCGATTTCCTTGCGCAGCGAGCGTTCGTTCGGCGCGCCGTAGTGCGCTTCGAGTTCGGCGATGGTATTCAGCATGGGGCGCTTCCTCGTCGATGGGCGGGTGAAGAGCGATACGTTAACGCGCGAACCCGTGAAGAAAAATGTCAGGCCGCGAGGCGCGCGACCAGCGCTTCGAGCGTGGCCGCGCAGGGCGCCGCCACCTTGAGCGCCAGCAACGGATCGGCGCGCGTCTTGCCGAGGTTGATGGCCGCGACAGGCTTGCCGCGCTGCTGCGCCCACGCGCAGAAGCGATAGCCCGAATACACCATCAGCGACGAACCCACCACCAGCACCGCATCAGCCTCGTCGAGCGCAGCCGAGGCCGCGGCCACGCGCTCGCGCGGCACGTTCTCGCCGAAGAACACCACCGACGGCTTGAGCATGCCGCCACAGGCTGCGCAGGCCGGAATGTCGAAGGCATTGGCGCCGTCGAAGTCCAGATGGGCGTCGCCATCGGCGGCCGGTTCGGCGAACGCATCCGCCAGCGCAGGATTGCGCGCGACGAGCTGCGGTTGGATCGAGGCGCGCGAATACTGCGCGCCGCAGTCGAGGCAATGCACGTGGCCGATGCTGCCGTGCAACTCGATAACATCGTGGCTGCCCGCTCGCTGATGCAGGCCATCGACGTTCTGCGTGACGAGCGCGCCCACGCGCCGCGTGGCTTCGAGTTGCGCGAGCGCGCGATGCGCGCCGTTGGGCTGCGCGAGACCGACGGTCGGCCAGCCGATCATGCTGCGCGCCCAATAGCGACGCCGCCAGCTCTCCGAGCCGAGAAATTCCTGCAACGTGATGGGCGCCGAACGCTTCCAGGCGCCGTTGTCGTCGCGATAACCCGGGATGCCGGAATCGGTGCTGATGCCCGCGCCGGTCAGCACGAACAGGCGCGGATGACGCTCGACGAAGGCGTGCAGCGCGTCGAGCGCGGCCGGATCGGGCGGCGTAGCAGGACTGGCGGCGATGGGCGGGGCGATATCGGACATGGGATCGGCTCGGCGGATAGTGAGGGCGATGCAACCGTTCGGATCGAGGCCGGACTAGCTGCCCGATTTCGCGGTGGGCAACGCCGCCAGCCTCGCGGCCTCACGCACCTCCCAGGCCGCGAGCGCCGCGCGCCACTTCTGCAGTTCGTCGTTGTAGAAGTCGAAAATGCAGGGATCGCAGCCACTCTGGCAGCAGGCGTCGTCATCGGGCCGCTCGGGCGGCAGCGGGCGCGGATCGTCCTCGGAAAGCGGGGGCAAAGACATGGAGACAGGCGTTAGAAAGCTAAACGCCTTCCAGTATACGGGAGCGTGCGAACACGCGCCCGGCCCCCAACGCCCCGATCGCGCCCCTAGCCGCGCCCGACGAACGGCATCTTCGTCGCCATGATCGTCATGAACTGCACGTTGGCCGCGAGCGGCAGTTGCGCCATATGCAGCACCGCATCGGCGACCAGTTCCACGTCCATCAGCGGTTCGACCGCGATCTCGCCATTGGCCTGCGGCACGCCGCGCGCCATGCGCTCGGCCATCTCGGTCGCCGCATTGCCGATGTCGATCTGGCCGCAGGCGATGTCGTAGCGCCGCCCATCGAGCGAGACCGACTTCGTGAGGCCGGTGATGGCGTGCTTGGTCGCCGTGTAGGCAATGCTGAACGGCCGCGGCGCGTGCGCCGAAATCGAACCGTTATTGATGATGCGCCCGCCCATCGGGCTCTGGCGCTTCATGAGCCCGAACGCTGCGCGCGTGCAGAGGAACACGCCGGTCAGGTTGGTATCGACCACGGCGCGCCAGTCCTCGACTGAAAGCTCGTCGATATCGACGGCCTTGGCATTGCGTCCCGCGTTGTTGAAGAGCAGATCGAGGCGTCCGTAGCGCGCTCGCACGGTGTCGAACAGCGCGTCGATGGCGGCCGCATCCGTCACGTCACACGGTGCGGCCAGCGCCTCCTGGCCCGCCGCGCGGGCCTCGTCAGCGAGCGCTTCGAGCGGTTCCGCGCGCCGTCCCACCAGCACGACGGCATAGCCGTTCGCCAGCAGCTTGCGCGCGCACGCGCGCCCGATGCCGCTGCCCGCGCCGGTGACGAGCGCGACCTTGCGCGCGGGGGCTGCGGGTGTTGTGTTGCGATCCACTTCAGTCATCGTTCCTGCCTCCTTGCCTTCACAAAACATCACGATCCATCGCTATCCCGCGAGCCGCGCGCGCAGCACCTCCACGAACGCCCTGCCCGCCTGGGAATCCATGCCGCCATCGCGCCAGACCGCGAACACGCCCACGGTCAACTCCGGCTCGACACGGCGGATCGCCACCGGCTCGCCCGCGCTCCGCGCCGTGATCTCGTCCAGCAGCACACGGCCGATGCCGCGCGCGGCCAGCGAGCGCGCCACGTACCAGGTCTGCGCCTCGACGGCGGCGAGTTGTCCGTCCACGCCCTGTGTCTCCAGCAAATGCCCGATCGTCTCGCCAAGCGGATCGACATTGCCGATGCTGATCCACTCGCCCTCGACGCAATCCTGCAACGCGAGCGGCGCATCGGCGGGCGAGGGATCGTCGGGCGGCGCCACGCACACGATAGCGGTGCGCCCGAGTTCGAATGCCTCGATGCCGGGCCGCGTGGGCGGATTGAGCGCGACGCCCACGTCCAGCTCGCGCGTGAGCAAGGCGTTGAGCAATTCGGTCGTGTGACGCGTCTGGATCTTGAGCGAGACGTCGGGATAGCTCGCGCGAAACGCTTCGACGGCTTGCGGTATCAGGCTCATGCCAAGACTCGGCAGGCAGCCGATCCGCAATAGCCCTTGCGGGCGCAACGCGAGATTGCGCGCGAGATCGCGGATGCTATCGAGACTCGATTGCAGCTTCTGCGTTTCGGCGAACAGCAGTTCGGCTTCGCGCGTGGGCTGCAAGCGGCCGTGAGTGCGCGCGAACAGCTTGAGGCCCGCGCTGCGTTCGGCATGCGCGAGCACCTTGCTCACGGCGGGCTGCGAGACGCACAGCAACTCGGCGGCTTTCGAGAGCGAGCCCGTGCGCATGATCGCGTGGAAGACTTCGATGTGACGTAGACGCATGAGGCGCGGGCCGCATGCGCCCACGAAGACGCGGTGCACAGGCGGCGAAACAAAAGCGCAAGGATAGCGCGTTCGTGCGCGCCACTCATGCGTGCGTCGATCGACGCCCCTGTCTACACGCGGAAATCGGCGGCCATGTCCTCGTCCGAGCGCGCCAGGATTTCGCCGCTGCGCGCCGCCTTGACGAACACTTCGTAGTCGCGCTCGACTTGATCCGCATAAGAAGCCGCGTAGCCCGCGAGCGCTTCGGCGAACTGGTCGCTGCGGCCGATGTAGGCAGCGATCTCGATGGCCGCATTGCTCGACTTCGCATGGGCGCGCGCCATCGCCCAGCCGCACAGACGCGCATAGCCCGCGAGCAGCGTGCTGTCGAGCAGATCGAGTTCGATCGAGAGCTTCATGTCGCGCAACTGGCGGAAGTAGAAGTGCCGCCCCGATGGCCCCGTGGACCAGCCGAGAAACAGATCGCTCGCGGCCTGCAACAGGCGCTGCCCCTGCACGACGCGCGCGCCCTCGTGCTTGAATGAAGGCGACTTGAAATACTGCGCAATCACCGACTGGCGCGCTTCTTTCAATTGCAGGAAGAGCGGCTTGTCGTGATGATCGACGAGCAGCATCACGAGGCAGCGCGTCCCCACGCTGCCCACGCCCACCACCTTGAACACCATGTCCTGAATCTCGAAGTGCTCCAGCAGTTCGCGGCGGTCATGCGCGAGCGTCTTCCGATAGGCGTCGTAAGTGGGCGTGATGAGCGAGCGCCAATCGCTGAACGTGAGCCAGTTGTCCTCGGACTCGTAGAGCGAATTCGGGCCGTGCACATGAAACAGCGCGGGCGGCGCGTCGCGGATGGTCCAATGCGCGCCGTCGCGCACGGCGAGCTTTTCCAGCATGCTTTCGTGCGTGCGGCCCGCAGCCTTCTCCATGCCGCGGCGGATCATGCGACGCCCCTCGGGCGTGAGCGCGGTCTCCACCATGCGGTCGAAGGTGATCTTGTCGTACCAGAGTTCGAGCGCGCCGTAGTCCGCGTATTGACGCATGCGGTCGCGATAGGTGTTCACGACCGTCATCACCAGATCTTCGGCCACACCGCGCGAGTAGCGCATGTTGCGCGCGGCCACCACGAAGCTGGCCACGAGCCGCTTGAGATCCCATTCCCAGGGGCCGGGCGCCACCTCGTCGAAATCGTTGAGATCGAATACGAGCTGGCGCTCGGGCGTGGCGAAGCCGCCGAAGTTCAGCAGGTGACCGTCGCCGCAGATCGTCATCGCCATGCCGGTGTTCGGCACCTGCGCCAGGTCGTGCGCTTGCAGGATGGCGCTACCGCGAAAGAACGTGAACGGCGAGACGATCATGCGCCCGTAGCGCAGCGGCACGAGGTTGGGCACGCGGCCCTCGCTGTTGGCCTTGAGCAGTGCGAGCGGGTCGCGGCTGAGTTCGCCCACCTGGCGGTGGCTCGATCGCTTCGCCTTTTCGCGCGCGGCGCGTCCGGCCGCTTCGCGTTCCGCAACGGTCCTTCCATTCATGAACTGCTCCCGTTCTTGAGGGTGTTCGTGGATGCCGTGATTCGTCCCGCATCGGCGCGTGCCTCATTCTGTCAGACGAGCGCGCCAGCCGTATTTAAGCCTGTGGCCCTCTTTTGTGCAAGCGCGCACACCGGCGGCGCAGCGCGCGCGACGCTCGTGTATTTTGCGCAGTGGACGCCGCGCGCGGGGATGGCTGCGGGGATGGCCGCAGGGATGACATTAACCGGTGCAGTCCCGGGCGCGGCCCGGGCTCGACCTTCGCCGCTTCGCGAGGCCTCAATGAATATCGATGTCTACGGAACGCTGGTCGCCGCATCGCTCGTCCTGCTGCTCGGCAACCGGCTCGTCGCCATGACGCCGTTGCTGCGCAAATGGACGATCCCCGAGCCGGTCGCGGGCGGCCTGGTCGTCGCGCTCGCGCTGTTCGGCCTGCATTCGTTCGCTCACATCGACGTGAAATTCGACGCCTCGCTGCAGACGCCGCTCATGCTCGCGTTCTTCGCGACCATCGGCCTCAATGCGAATCTCGCGAGTCTCAAGGCCGGCGGCTCCATGCTCGTGCGGTTTCTGAGCGTGGTGATCGGCTTGCTGGTGTTGCAGAACGTGGTGGGTATCGGCCTTGCGATGGCGCTGGGCGTCGATCCGCTCTTCGGGTTGCTGGGCGGCTCGGTCTCGCTCGCGGGCGGCCACGGCACCGGCGCGGCGTGGGGCAAGGTCTTCACCGAACATCACGGCTTGCAGTCGGCGACCGAGGCCGCCATTGCGTGCGCGACGTTCGGTCTCGTGATGGGCGGCATACTCGGCGGCCCGGTTGCACAACATCTGATGAAGCGGATCGGGCGCGGCGAAGGCTCACAGGCTGAAGCGCCGCGCGGTGCCCATACCCAGGCCTTCGAAGAGCCCAAGGCCGAGCAACCCACCACGGCCGCCGCCTTCATCGAAACGCTCACGCTGATCGCCATCAGCCTCGCGGCGGGCAATGTCATCGCCGGATGGCTCGCGTCCACGCCCGCGGAACTGCCCGCCTTCGTGTGCGTGTTGTTCGTCGCGGTGCTGCTCGCCAATGGCCTCGCGCTCGTGGGAAAGCCCGTGACCGAGCATGCCGTGGCGCTGATCGGCAACGTGAGCCTCGCGCTCTTTCTGGCGATGGCGCTCATGACCCTGCGCCTCTGGGATCTCGCCGCGCTCGCGCTGCCGGTGTTCTCGATCCTCGCCGCGCAGACCGTGCTGATGGTGGTCTACGCGATGTTCGTCACGTTCCGCGTGATGGGTTCGAACTACGACGCCGTGGTGCTCTCGGCTGGCCATTGCGGATTTGGCCTGGGCGCAACGCCCACCGCCATCGCCAACATGCAGGCCGTGACCGCGCGTTTCGGCCATTCGCACCTCGCGTTTCTGGTCGTGCCAATGGTGGCGGCGTTCTTTATCGACATCGTCAACGCCATCGTCATCAAGCTGTTTCTCGCGCTGCCGATCTTCCAGTGAGTGGTCGCCGATCCATTAGTGATTCTTGATGATTTTTCGGAGAAACTTTAACTGTCGTTAATCGACGACGGCCCCTATGCTCGAACCATCGTCCGTCTGCGCAGCACGTTTTCACTGTGCTATTTAATGCCTGCGCCATTGCACGGACACGCGGTTTTCAACGTCATTGGGGAATCACATGAAGATCTGCATCTTCGGAGCGGGGGCGATTGGCGGGATGATGGGCGTGCAACTCGCCCGCGCAGGCGCCGACGTGAGCTTCGTCGCGCGCGGCCCGCATCTGGCCGCCATGCGCGAGCACGGCGCGCGCCTCTTGATGGACGGCGAGGAATATGTCGCAAAGGTCCGGTGTACGAACGATCCGCGCGAGCTGGGCGTGCAGGATATCGTGATCGTCACGCTCAAGGCGCATTCGGTGGCGGGTGTGATCGACACGATGCAGCCACTGATCGGCAACCATACGGCTATCGTCACGGGCACCAACGGCATACCGTACTGGTACTTCCACCGTCACGGCGGCAAGTTCGAGGGCACGCGACTGGAAAGCATCGACCCCGACGGCTCGCAGTGGACGCGTCTGGGCCCCGAGCGCGCGATCGGCTGCGTGCTCTATCCCGCTGCCGAGATCGACGCGCCGGGCGTGATCCGTCACGTGTACGGCAAGAAGTTTCCCATCGGCGAGCCGTCGGGCGAACGCACCTCGCGCATTGTGCAGTTGCACGAAGCGATGACGGCGGCTGGCTTCGACGCGCCGATCCGCGACAATATCCGCGATGAAATCTGGCTGAAGCTGTGGGGCAATCTCTGCTTCAACCCGATCAGCGCGCTCACGCACGCGACGCTCGACGTCATCACGCAGGACCCCGCCACGCGCGCCGTGGCGCGCACGATGATGCTGGAAGCGCAGCGCATTGCCGAGCGCTTTGGCGTGCATTTCCGCGTGGATGTCGAACGGCGCATCGACGGCGCGGGCGCGGTGGGCGCACACAAGACCTCGATGCTGGTCGATCTGGAACAGCGCAGGCCGATGGAGATCGATCCACTGCTGACCGTCGTGCAGGAGATGGGCATGCTGGTGGGCGAGGCCACGCCTGCTATCGACACCGTGCTCGCACTCGTGAAGCAGCGCGAACAGATGGCGAAGCTCGCGGCTTGAAAACGGTCTATTTTTAAGGGATGAAATCAGAGGGCCGCGCGAATGCGCGGCCTTTTTTATTGCGCGACTGTGTCGACGGGATGACGTTCGCGCGTCTCTGCCTTGCCGTCGCGCGGATCGACGCGCCCCGTCGCGACGAATTGCGACCACGCGGCCTGCGCACACGGTCGCAGCGAGCGATGGCGTCGGCGCACGAGCATCGTGCTCACCATCATGACCGGATGCAGCACGCGCGCGACCAGCGCCCCGAGCGGCACGGGCCAATGGCAGGTGTCGTTATCGGCAGAGTCCGTGCGATCGGTGCATACCGGCAGAATGCCGATGCCCATGCCGAGCTGCGCCATGCGCGCCACGCCGCTCACCTGGGCAAGTTCCTGGATGGCATGGTCCGGCGCACGAATGCCTTCCAGCGCGCGCATCACGGCGCTACGGCAGCCCGAATCCCGATTGAGCGTGATGAGCGTTTCGCGCGCGAGGGCATCCCAGCTCAGCGGGCCGTTCAATGCGAGTGGATGCTGCGCGGGCAGCAGTGCGCGCAAGGGCGTAGCCGCCAGCGGCTGCACATCGAAATTGCCGCTCGCGAGGCGCACCGCAGGCACGGCCTCGGCGATCACGCCGAAGTCCGCCTCGCCCTGCTCGACCGCCTGCAAGACGGCCTCTTGCGGCAGATCCTGCAATTGCAGCGTGACGGCAGGCAAGGCCGCAGCACAACGCGCCATCGCGCCGGGCACCCAGCCCGACGCCAGCGCCGGATTGCTCGCCACCGTCACGACGCCGCGATGCGCCTGATGCGCGTCGCGGCCTTCGCTCAAGGCCATGTCGATTTCGTCGAGCAGGCGCGCGATGCGCCGCTCGAAACCGCTGCCTGCGAGCGTGAGTTCGACCTGGCGTGTGGTGCGGTCGAAGAGTTTCAGATCGACGGCTTCTTCGAGCTCGCGCACGCAGCGACTCACCGCCGACTGCGTGAGACCGAACTCGCGCGCCGCGCGCGTGAAGCTGCGCGAACGCGCGACTGCGACAAACACCTTGAGTTGCTGGAGCGAAACGTTCATCGACGTTGGCCGTTCAGCGTCGCTCAGCATCATTCGCCGGGCTGATTGGGCCAATGCTGAAGCGTACCGGTATGCGTGGCAAGCGTGGCCGATGGTTCGCCATCCTGCTCGATCAAACGCTGGCGCATCGGCGCGAGGATGAATTTCGCGCTCACGCCAGCCGCGATCGTAATGACCGCCGCCACGATGAACACGGCGCTCCAGCCACCCGTGGCCGACAGGACGGAAGCCACCGGCACCAGCAGCGCGGCCGTGCCCTTCGCCGTATAGAGCGTCCCCGCGTTGGCGGCGGCGTACTTGCTGCCGAAGGTGTCGGCGCAGATGGCCGGGAAGATCGAGAAGATTTCACCCCAGAACAGGAAGATCAGCGCAGCGAAGGTCATGAAGGCATAAGGGTTCGTGCCGTATTGCATCATGCCGAGCAGCGCGAGGCCTTCGCCCACGAAGATGATGAACATGGTGTTCTCGCGGCCGATCTTGTCGGAGATGAAGCCGCACAGCGGGCGCGTGAAGCCGTTGCAGATGTTGTCGATCGACAGCGTGAGCGTGAGCAGCGGCAACGTCGCGCCGAACACGGTCATCGGAATGCGGGCGAGGCCCCAGTCTTTGGCGATCGGGCCGATCTGCGCGGTCGCCATCAGACCGCCCGCCGCCACCGCCACGAACGACACATAGATGATCCAGAACACCGGCTGACGCACCATCTGCCCGGGCGTGTAATCGACCCGCGAGACGAGGCGCCGTGCCGCGCCCGCTGCGCGCGGCACGGGCTTCACGAGCAGGAAGGCCAGCACGAGGATCGCCGCGCCTTGCAGAATGCCGAAGAAGAGGAAGGTGTGCTCATAGCCCGAGCGCGTGATCATGTTGGCGATCGGAATCACCGTGACGGCCGCGCCCGCGCCGAAGCCCGCCGCCGTGAGGCCCGCTGCGAGCCCCCGCCGGTCTGGAAACAGCTTGAGCGCGTTGCCCACGCAAGTGCCGTACACGCCGCCCGCGCCAATGCCCGCGATCACCGATGAGGCGTAGAGCATCGGCAGCGTGGTCGCATAGGAATTGAGCACCCACGCGAGACCCGCACAGAGTGCGCCGACCGCCACGACGGGACGCGGGCCGAACTTGTCGACGAGCCAGCCTTCGACCGGCACGAGCCAGGTTTCGGTCAGGATGAAGATCGAGAACGCCAGTTGAATCGACGCTTCGCCCCAGTGATGACGCGCATTCATCGGCGCGACGAATAGTGTCCACGCGTACTGCAGATTGGCAACGAGCGCCATGCATAACATGCCGACCACCAGTTGACACCAGCGGTTCGTCCAGAACGGACCGCCTTCGCTCCTCTGACCGATTGCATTCATCTCGCTTGTCTCCGCTATCCATTCATGGGGGCCAGTGCTTTTGCCGGCCTGCATAGTCATCAACTTATGGTTCTGAATTCCCTGTTTCTTTTCATTCCATCCGTCACACAAAAATTCGAATGAAAATTCGTGAGGCGGTTTTGATTCACGTATTCGATTTCGGGTAAAAAAACCTTTTTTGCTGGCTTTTTTATTCGGGTTTTCCCGCCTTAAACAGGGCTTTTTAGACTTTTTAGGCGTTAACCCGCACGCAATAGCCAATGCATTCGGACTCCTTTCAACTCATGCTAGGGTGATTGCTCAATTACTCACAATTAAAGTTTGTTATTATGTGGATTCACCATCCTTTATGGATCGGCCATGACCATGCGGAACGCCACGCTGCGCCAGTTGAAGGTCTTCGAGACCGTGGCGCGCCACCTCAGTTTTTCGCGTGCCGCGGAAGAGCTGCATCTCACACAACCCGCCGTTTCCACCCAGGTCAAGCAACTTGAAGAGCACGCCGGGCTGCCGCTTTTCGAGCAACTGGGCAAGAAGATCTATCTCACGCCGGCCGGCACGGAAATGCTCCATTACAGCCGCGCGATCATGCAGCAGTTCCATGAAGTCGACGAAGCCATGAGCCAGCTGAAGGGCGTCTCCGGCGGCAGGCTCAACGTGGCCGTGATCAGTGCGGGGGACTACTTCTTTCCACGCCTGCTCGCCGAATTCACCCGGCGCTACAAGGGCGTCGAGCTCAATCTCTCGGTCCACAATCGCGAGCAATTGCTGCAACAGCTCTCGTCGAACCAGACCGATCTCGCGATCATGGTGCGGCCGCCACACGCCACGGACGCCATCAACGAGCCCTTCGCGCCGCACCCGTATGTGATCGTGGCCGCGCCTACGCACCCGCTCGCGCACAAGCGCGGCATCAAGCTCAGCACGCTGGCCAACGAAGCGTTCATCGTGCGCGAACGCGGCTCGGACACCTGGAATTCGATGGAAGAAGGCTTCGCGGGCAAGCTCACGAACCTGAAGATCGCGATGGAGATCCACAGCACGGAAACGATCAAGCAGGCCGTGATCGCGGGCATGGGGATCGCGTTTCTATCGGCGCATACGATCAGCCTCGAACTTCAGGTCGGGCACCTCGCCGTGCTCGACGTCGAGGGCTTTCCCGTCATGCTCAACTGGTACGTCGTGCACCGCAAAAACAAGCGCCTGCCGCCCGTCGCGCTCGCGTTCAAGCGCTTCCTCATGGAGGAAGGCGCGCAGTTGATCGAAAACATTACACGAGTCTCACAGGCCTCACTTCATAAGTAAGGCACTATGGTTACGGGCGTAACGTTTAGGGTTGGTTAATCGTCGTCGAAGGTCGTCGCGATCGCGCCGCCTGACGGTTGCGGCTGCGCCTTCGGCGGGGAGCGTCGCGCGAATCGTGGTGGGACAGGCGCGCTGTTTCTGCAGGCGGCTCGTACACGGAAAGCCAGGTATCGAAGGCCGCTGGCTCGAAAGCGGCGTTGCCGCATGCGGTGACGAGCCAGGCGTCGGGCACCACAACAAAGCCCGCGGGCGCGGGTCGTTTCGATACATCGTGTGGTGCGCGCATGATGCGAGCCTTGGGATGGCGGCGCGCACCGCCCATCAGACGCACACCTAACGCAATAGCCAGCACGCAGGCAGCGCCAAGCGTGGAAAGCTCGAACTCCATCGCTGATCGCGCGTTCCCCATGCGCACACTCGCCAACGCGCCGCCAAGCGCAACGATCAACACGAACGCCATGAAGTGAAGCGCACGCTCTCCGTGACTCAACGGTGTGCGCTTGCGCGCGATCGCCCGGGTGTCGCGCGAAAAGACCTGTGCCGTCGCGGCCGCGCCCAAGGCCAGCGCGCCCAGTATCGCCGTCGCGTAGAGCGCGATGCGCGTGCCAAAGCTGGGAGGCGGCATCAGCAGCATCCAGGCGATGCTCGCGCTCGTGGCCACCATCGCCAGTCCACATCCCACGGCGGCAATCACGCGCGCAAAACGGGTAAGGTCGCTGCGCGCGCCCATCCAGAGACCGGCGAGCGCGCCCAACTCCGCCGTCGCCACGGCAATGGCGTCATGCATCAAAAGTAACGCCAGAATGGCGGGTGTCACCGTCAACAGCAGGGCGAATGAAATGGCAAACAGAACGTGACGCGGCGGCTCGGTGTCGCGCGCGCGCGCGCAGCGCGCTTTCGCGCGAGCCGGCTCGCGTCGGGCCCATCCTGGAGCCAGCGCCGCGAGCTGTGCAAATGCACACGTAAACCAGGCAAACAGCAGTCCACCGCACAGGCATAGCGCATCGCCAGCCAGTTGCTCCGGCATCACTCACTCCTCGCGTATTGGGTACAACACAGTGCCCTCAGACCACGGGCGCGTCTTCTGCTTGCGATTCCAGCGCGGCAACGGGCGAGCGCAGCGTATTCGCCAGCGTCCCGATGCCGTCGATCCTCACCTCGACCGTCGCCCCTTCGCCGATCGAACCCACGCCGAGCGACGTCCCGCAGGCAATCACGTCGCCCGGCTCCAGCGTGAGATCCTGCGAGATCAGGCTGACCTGCTGCGCGGGCGTGAACACCATGTCGTCGAGCGGATAGTTCTGCCGCTCGACGCCGTCCAGCAAGGTCACGACACGCGCGGCGCGCCAGTCGAAGCCCGACACGATGGCCGGCCCCAGACAGCAGAACGTATCGAATCCCTTCGCGCGACACCATTGCGGGAAGTGCGGATTCTCGGCGAGCAGGCCCGCTGCGGTCACGTCGTTGACGATGGTGTAGCCGAAGATCGCAGCTTCGGCTTCTTCAAGGCTCGCATCGCGGCAGCGCTTGCCGATCACGATGCCCAGTTCGCCTTCGAAGACGATTTTTCCCGCATAGTGGGCCGGCCGCCGGATCGTCTCGTGCGCACCGATCACCGATCCCGCCGGCTTGATGAGAAAGAGCGGATGCTCAGGCACGGGCTTCTCGAGTTTGCGCGCAAGCGCGTGGAAGTTGTTCCAGAGCGCCACGACCTTGCCGGGCGCGCATGGCGCGAGCGGCGTGAGAGTGCGCAGCGAGAGCACAGCGCCCGTTGGCACCGGCTGGTCGATCCCTTCGTATTCGTGCAGATAGCCGTTTTCGGCGCGACCGAACACGATACTGCCGTCGTTCGCCATCAAGCGCATCCATGTGTCCATGCTTCGCTCCGTCGTTTCGTCTATTCGTTGTGCGCGCATCCACTGCGAGTGCGGATGCGCGCGATGACGCGACTCAGATTGCACCCGAGGCCCGCAGGGAGCGGATGTCCGTTTCGCTATAGCCGAACTCCGCGAGCACTTCGTCGGTATGCTCGCCCAGCAGCGGCGAGCGCGTGACTTCGGTGGGACTATCCGAAAGCTTGATCGGGTTGCCGACCGTGAGGTACTTGCCGCGCACCGGATGCTCGACTTCGACGATCGTGCCGCTCGCGCGCAACGACTCGTCGTTCGCAATCTCCTTCATCGACAGGATCGGACCGCAAGGAATGTCGTGGCGGTTGAGCACGGCCATCGCCTCGAACTTGGTGCGATGCATGGTCCAGTGCTCGATTTCGGCGAAGATCTCTTTCAGATGCGGCAGACGCTTGCCGGGCGTGGCATAGCGCGGGTCGTCGATCCATTCCTCGCGGCCGATCAGCTTGCAGATGCGATCCCACACGGGCGCCTGGGCGATGAAATAGATGTAGGCGTTCGGGTCGGTCTCCCAGCCCTTGCACTTGAGGATCCAGCCTGGCTGCCCGCCGCCCGACGCATTCCCTGCGCGCGGTACCGCATCGCCGAACGCTGCGTTCGGAAATTGTGGGTACTCCTTCATGACGCCCGTACGCTCCAGCCGCTGCTGGTCGCGCAGTTTCACGCGGCACAGATTGAGCACGCCGTCCTGCATGGCGGCCAGCACTTTCTGGCCGCGTCCCGTGTGGGTGCGCTGATAAAGCGCCGTGACGATGCCGAGCGCCAGGTGCAGACCCGTGCCGCTATCGCCAATCTGCGCGCCGGACACGACGGGCGGGCCATCGTCGAAACCGGTCGTGGAAGCCGCGCCGCCCACGCATTGCGCGACGTTCTCGTAGACCTTGCAGTCCTCGTAGGGCCCCGGGCCGAAACCCTTCACCGAGGCCACGATCATGCGCGGGTTGAGCGTCTGGATATGCTCCCAGCTGAAACCCATGCGCTCGAGTGCGCCAGGCGCGAAGTTTTCGACGAGCACGTCGCAGTCGCGAATCAGCCGTTCGAGTACGCGCTTGCCTTGCTCGTTCTTCGTGTCGAGCGTGAGCGAGCGCTTGTTGCCGTTGAGCATCGTGAAGTAAAGGCTGTCCGCGTCGGGGAGATCGCGCAACTGCTCGCGGGTAATGTCGCCCGCCCCCGCGCGTTCTACCTTGATGACGTCGGCGCCGAACCATGCAAGCAGTTGCGTGCAGGTCGGGCCCGACTGCACATGCGTGAAGTCGAGAATGCGCACACCATCCAGTGCCTTGCCCATGTCATGTCTCCTTGATTAGTCGTGGCCGGGCGAGTGATCGAAATCTGTGATTCGTTTTGCGTGGCTGCCGCCGTCATTGCGTCCTTGATCAATACAGTATGTGATATATCACAACGAAGCAAGAGCGGGTTTATCCGCTGGAACGGCGTATCGATCGGCCTGTGTGGCTTATTGGGTAAGGGTTTGTGAAGGAGGATAAAAATTTGCTGCGCCGCATGAACGGGAAAACCCCGACACGATTTGCCGCAGATATTTCAGATGTAGTGCGCGGGATGCCCGGATCGTGATAGCCGAGCCTTGATGCGCATAAAGTTCAGACAGTTTCTCGGGGCGCCGCAGCGCCCAAATGAAAACGGGAGACCCGCAGGTCTCCCGTTTGCCTCAACCTGGCCAGCGTGGCCAGCCTGACGTCACGCCCGAATCGCGCTCAATCGAGAAAGTCGCAATGCTTCTCGACGAAGACTGCGAGATCGAGTGAATGCTGACGCACGAGCCGCTCGGCGAGCTCGGTATCGCGCTTTTCCAGCGCCTCGATGATGCGCAGGTGATCGACGATCGAGCGCGACGCGCGATCGCTTTGCGAGATCGTCATGCGCCGGATCGCGCGCACGTGCACGAAGATGTTCTTGATCGTGTCGAGGATGATCTGCGACTTCGATAGCTCGACGATCGCCTGATGGAAGGCGATGTTGGCGTCCGAGTACTCGGCGATATGCTCGGCCGGCGTGCTGTCGCGGAAGGCGTCGAACATGTGGCGCAGGCGGGCGATCTCCTCGTCCGACGCGTGCAGCGTCGCGAGGCGTGCGGCCATGCTTTCGAGCGCCGCCCACATCTGGATCATCTCGACAATTTCACGCTTGTTCTTGCGCACGATATAGATGCCGCGGCGCGGCACCATGCGCAGGAAACCCTCCTGCTCCAGCAGCGTCATGGCTTCACGCACGGGCGTGCGGCTCACGCCGAGCGTCTCGCTCAGCACGCGCTCGTCCAGGCGAATTTCTTCGCGCGACTGATAAATGTCGGCATCGGCGATGGCCTGGCGCAACATCGCGTAAGCCTGATCGCGCAGGCTCAGCGTCGCGTTGATGGGCTGCAGCGCCAGCTTGAGCGGCGCGGCGTCCCGGGTGGCAACTGCTTCAGTGTGTTCTGACGACATTCAATGCCCTTTAACCACTTTTAACCGACCTGCGGCCCCACCTTCGGACCAACGTGCGAACGGACCTGCTGACGAACCGGTTGCGCGCGCGGTGCTTCGCCCAGTCCGGCGAAACGGCCATGCTGACCAGCCTGTTCGATAGCCGACTGCGGCAACCATCTGGCGATCATAACCGTTGCAGCCGCGCCCAAGCCCACCACTGCCACGCCGAAGAGTGCGAGAGAGACGAAATCCATTTGAAGCTCCGCATGATTGAGTCATCGAATGACTGAATCATATGCTGCGTCGCGACAAAAGGCAATATTCTGTATGTGATATATCACGAAGATATTTTCAGACTGTTGTCTCTTCGATACACCCGGGGCTAGCAGGCAAACCCATGCTGAACGAAACGCGAGAACGCGACAAGAGGGTCGATATCGGTCCTCCACACGCCGTCACTTCGCTCACGCCCTGTCAACAGTCATACGAATTCTGTTGACAGCGCATGCGACATCCCAGCACACTCGATCCATGCACACCTTCGCCACCCTCCCCCACACGACAGCGATTAATCGCACGTGGCATATGCCAAAACATGGCATGGCACGGGGGAATGTGTGCGTATTCGCGAACTAGCAAGTCTGTCGTTACGCAAACCACAAGCCCCGCCGAATCGACGGGGCTTTTTGTTTTGTGGGTGGCAGAAGTAACGCTCCGTCCGTCGGCTCTAGAAATGGAGATTGCGATGGATCAAGCTTCACAGCAGGACGCCGCCGGCGCCTGTCCCGCCTTCAGTTTCGAACGCCTCGTGCAAGACGAATCGCTGCCTGCCCAATCGATTCATTTCGCCGTGCCTGCGGGCGCGACGCTCACCTGGCGCGTCGTCGCCGACAGCACCGTGCGCGCCCACGGCGCACGCGTCTGGCTGACGCGCGCACGCTCCCCTTACGACCATTGGCTGAACCCCGGCGACACGCTGCGCGTCCTGCGCGGCGAGCGGATCTGGATGAGCAGCGACGCCTCGCCCGAGTTCGTATCGAACCTCGCGCGCGTCACGATCACGAGCGCCTGGCGCCCGCCGTTCGCGAGTGCACGACACATCGCACAGCGCTGTGCCGACTGGTTCTTGCTGCTGACGCCGCGCCGGGCGCGTTAGCCCGTGAACCGGCTGGGTGATTGAGCAAGCGGGGCAAAAAAACGGGCGCGCCGTTGCCAGGCGCGCCCGGTTTCACCACGGCAGGCATCGTCGTCAGAACTTGTGCCGCAGGCCCAGATTGAACATCGTCTGCGACGAGGTGCCGTTGTAGCCATACGAGCCGATCGACGCTTCGGCCGGCATCGAGCCGCCGGAGCCGTCGCCCTGCTCGCCGCTCGCGTGCTGCCATGCCGCCGTCATATAGAGGTCGGTACGCTTGGAGAGGCTGTAGTCCGCGCCGATCGACACCTGATGGTAATTCGCGCTGGTGTCGCCATTGGCGTGCGTGTAGCTGTAGCCGAGACCCAGCAGCAGCGCCGGGCTGAGCTGGTAGTTCATGAAGCCCTGGCCGGTGTTGTATTTCTCGGTATCGCGGAACACCGAACTCGCGTCAGGCGCGTACTGCGAGTTGCTGTAACCCAGCCCGAAGGTGAACTGCCCGAGCGAGTACTGCGCCGCCGCGCGCGCGATCGACAGCGAGTGAGCGCTCGCATAGCCGCTATTGATTGCCCCGTCGAAGGTGCCGTCCGACGTGCTGGTCCAGCCCTCGGTGCGCACGCCCAGGCCCGCCTGACTGTTGGCCGCGTAGAAGTAGCCGCCCGCCACCGCGATCGGCCCATTGTTATAGGCGACGGCCGCCGAGTACGACTGCTCGGAGCCCGTCGTGCCCGCGATGCCGCCGAACGAGTACATCGCGGCGGCCTGCAAGCCGTTCCACACCGGCGTGGTGTACTTGACCGCGTTGTTCACGCGGAAGCTGTTGTCGTAGTTGTCGACGTCGCCGGCCGTTGCGAACGCGGAGCCGAAATAGTTGTCCTCGGTGATGCCCTGCACGAGGTCGATCAGTGGATCATATTGACGGCCCAAGGTGATCGAGCCGTATTGCTCGGCGGTCAATCCGACGTAAGCCTGGCGGCCAAACAGCCGCCCGCCCTGGGCCGACGAACCGTTAGAGGGATTGAAGCCGCTCTCCAACTGGAAAATTGCCTTGAGGCCGCCGCCCAGGTCTTCGGCGCCCTTCATACCCCAGCGCGAGCCCGACAGATTGCCGTAACTACTGTTGCCGAGCGTCCAGAGGTTCTTGCTGCCGTCGGCGTGATTGACGTAGGTGATCGAAGTGTCGATGGTGCCGTAAAGCGTGACACTGGTCTGAGCTTGCGCCGCGCCGGCGGCGCCGAGCACGGCGAGCGAAAGCGAAGTCAACGCGAGTCTTTTCACGTCATTCTCCTTGTCGATCGGAGTCAGTGCTCCGATGCCACGCAAGACCACATGCAGGAATCAATCTAACTCCACCGCGAGGCGAAGTAAAAGAATTAAATAGTGTGTCTCGATTTGGTAACAGCGGATACAGAAAGGGTAGGCGGCTGCCGTAAACAATGGGGTTGCACAGTGAAAGGATGCCAAAGGCCAAGGGCGAATTAGCCCGACGCAGCGGGCCTTGCGACTGTTCGAAGCGCCTCGTTAATTGGGACTCGCATAGCCTTGCGTGCGAGTCCACCTGAATGCCGGATCACGCGCGAGCATCGCCGCGAATATCCGTCGCGTTTGCAAACATGAACATGCGGATAAGGTGCGCACATTTCGACGATTGAATGGGCCGCCATGCGTAAAATGGCGGTCCTTCACACTGATGCTGAAAAATTTCGATCCGAACCCGTTTGATGTTTCTTTAGGTACTTAGTCAACCACCCAGACGCCCCGCGCGTTTGCTGCTTTACCAGTCATTTACCAAACGTTTACGTTTTCGCTCGCTGCGGCGCTACGCCAGCCTGACCAGCAGCCGCCTGGAACGTGACGTCCAACATGCGATGCCGCCCCCGGGGACGCCAGCACGGCGCCAAGACGGCATCCGGGAATCCGCCGGACCGACCCATGTTTCAAACGCCTCCTTCGCGCCTCGCGCGCGCCGCCTTCGTGGCGCTGCGCCGCCGCGCCCGCGTCCTGCGCCTGCAGCGCTTCGCGGCGCCGGCGCTGGCGCTCGGCATCTGCGCGC
Organism: Paraburkholderia sp. J67; assembly: GCF_905220265.1. Classification (NCBI taxonomy): domain Bacteria; kingdom Pseudomonadati; phylum Pseudomonadota; class Betaproteobacteria; order Burkholderiales; family Burkholderiaceae; genus Paraburkholderia; species Paraburkholderia sp. J67. The sequence continues at coordinate 64,499 of NZ_CAJMZK010000012.1, read as the reverse complement.
TGCTGCTGATCGTGTTCCAGCACCTCTCGCAGGCGGTGAACTACCGCTCGGTGATCCGCCAGCTCTGGCATCTGACCCCAGCGCAATGGACCGGCGCGCTCGGCGCCACGGCGCTTAGCTTCATCGCCCTCGTCGGGCGCGACGCCGTCGGCCTGCGCTACCCCGGCATGCCCGTATCGCGCGGCGCACTCTGGGTCGGGGCCATCGCCGGCTCAGCGCTGGGCAACGTGACCGGCTTCGGCGCGCTCACGGGCGGTGCGGTACGCTGCCGCGTCTACGGCCCGGACGGCGTCACCGCCGCCCAGATCGGCCGCATGACGGTGTTCACGAGCGTGACGCTCGCGATCGCCCTCGCGCTGATGGCGGCACTCGGCATGGTCGCCTCCGCCGACACGCTCGCGGGCCTGCTGCACCTCACGCCGGACGCCCTGCGCTGGATCGGCGGCAGCGTGCTCGTGCTGGGCGCCGTGATGATCGCCGCCTGCCCGGCCCGCGCGCGCGAGATCGCGCCCTTCAAGCGCGCGTGGCTGCGCTTCGCCGTGCCCGCACGCCGCGACCTCGTCGCGCAACTCCTGCTCGCCGCGCTCGACGTCGTGGGCGCGGGGCTCGCGCTCTGGTCGGTCATGCCGCACGCGAACCTCGGTTTCGCCGATTTCCTGACCGTCTATACCGCAGCCATGCTGCTCGGCCTGATTGGCCATACGCCCGGCGGTATCGGCGTATTCGAGGCGGCGATGGTGTTCGCGCTCGGCGCGAGCGTGCCCGGCCCGGAAGTCTTCGCCGCGCTGCTTGCGTACCGCGCGATCTACTTCGGCGCGCCGCTCGCGCTCTCGGCAGGACTGCTCGCCGTGTTCGAAGGCCGCGCGCTCAAGAACCCACTCAGCACGACGTTCGCAAAAGGCGCCGACGGCGTCTCGCAACTCGCACCCCTTTTCCTCGCCATCGTTACCTTCGTGACGGGCAGCATGCTGGTGATCTCGGGCGCGACGCCTGCGTTCGCCAAGCGCATCGCGCTCTTGCAGACCTTCCTGCCGCTCTGGGTGCTCGAAAGCTCGCAACTGCTCGGCAGCCTGTTCGGCGTGCTGCTGCTGTTCGTCGCGCGCGGCCTGCTGCGCCGCCTCGACGCCGCCTGGTGGGTCGCACTCATGCTCGCCGTGGCCAACCTCGCGCTTTCGCTCACCAAGGGCCTCGCCTTTGTCGAAGCGGGCGTGCTGTGCGTGCTGATCGCGCTGCTCATCGCCACGCGTGGCCGCTTCAACCGTCATTCGTCGCTGTTCAAGGAAACCTTCACGCCCGCGTGGCTCGCCTCGGTCGGCTGCGTGATCGCGCTCGCCGTGTGGGTGCTGCTGTTCGCGTTCCGCGACGTTCAATACTCACAGCATCTGTGGTGGCAATTCGCCTTCGACGAACGCGCTCCGCGCGCGCTGCGCGCCACGCTTGGCGCGGGCGTGTTCGCCGCGGCGCTGGCCTCGTGGCAGTTGCTGCGTCCGGCGGCAGGCCGCTTCGTGATGCCCGCCAGCGAAGATCTCGCCGAAGCCGCGCGTATCGTGCGCGCGCAGGAACGCAGCGACGCAGGCCTAGCGCTGATGGGCGACAAAAGCTTCCTGTTCTCGCAGTCGCGCAACGCCTTCCTGATGTACGCCAAGCGCGGCCGCACGTGGGCGGCGCTGCACGACCCGGTGGGTCCGCGCGAGGAATGGCCCGCGCTGATCCGCGAATTCGTCTCGCTCGCGCACACGCATGGCGGGCGCGCCGCCTTCTACCAGGTGCGCGCCGACGCGCTGCCGCTGTATCTGGACGCCGGCCTCACGCTGATGAAGCTCGGCGAGGAAGCGCGCGTGATGTTGCAGGAATTCGATCTCAAGGGCCCGCAGCGCGCGCATCTGCGCTACGCGCTCAAGCGCGGCGAGCGCGACGGCTTCTCGTTCGAGCATATCGAGCCGCCCCAGATGACCGACAGCCTGCCGGTGCTGCGCACCATCTCGGACGCCTGGCTCGAAGACCGCGAAGTGCGCGAAAAGAGCTTCTCCGTGGCCGCTTTCGAGGACGAATACCTCGCCGCGCAGAACGTGCTGCTGGTGCGCCAGAACGGCGCGCCGATCGCCTTCGTCACCTTCATGACGACCGACCTGAACACCGACGCGACAGTCGGCGTCATGCGCCATCTGCCGGGCGCTTCGTCCTACGCGATGGAATATCTGTTCACGCAGCTCGCACTGCATCTCAAAGCCGCCGGGTACCAGTCGCTCTCGCTCGGCATGGCGCCGCTTTCCGGCATGGGCCCGACGCCGCTCGCGTCGTCGTGGCACCGTCTGGCCGGACTGATCTGGCGTTTCGGCGGCAAGTTCTACAACTTCCGGGGGCTGCGCGGCTTCAAGAACAAGTTCGCGCCGCGCTGGGAACCGCGTTATCTGGCCGCCTCCGGCTCGATCAGTGTGTTCATTACCCTCGCCGATCTTTCGTTGCTGGCAGGAGGCTGGCGTTCATGATTCATCGTATTTCCTCGCTGCCGCGCCTCGCAGGCGCAGCGGCGGGCGCAGCTTTGCTCGCGCTCGGCGCCATTCAGGCTCACGCCACCGAAGCCCCGGCGCATAGCGCCGTCACGCACGTCTCGGGCGGACGTTACGGCGATGTCGCCGTGACGCGCCCCATCGGCGCGATGCGCGGCTTCACCGTGCTGTTCTCCGCCGGCCAGCACTGGAACGCCGACGACCAGACCCGCGCCGACGCCCTCGCGCATCACGGCGCGCTGGTTGTGGGCGTGGACAAGGAACGCTACGCCACGAACCTCGCGGCCATCAAGACCGAGACCTGCCACAAGCTCTATAGCGATGCCGAAGCGCTCAGCCATCAGCTCGAGCGCCAGGAAGCGTCGAGCCAGTACTTCGCCCCGATCGCCATCGGCAGCGGCGAAGGCGCGCTGATCGCGCAACGCATGCTCTCGCAGGCGCCAGCGAACACGATGGCGGGCGCGGTGTCGCTCGACCCTGCCGCGACGAAGCTCGACGCGCGCTTCGCGCCCTGCCCGGCCGACCCCACGCTTTCGCGCGGCAAAGGTCTGCCCGGTTTCTTCGAGCAAGGCGTGACAGCGGTTGCGGGCGCAACCAAAGTGTCGGCAACGGCCGGCGCAACGCCTCACACGTTTGCAGCGAACCTCAGCGATGCGGACAAGCTCGTCGTACTGACGGCACCGCATCTGCATGTGGCCTCGGAAAACGAAGAAGACGTCTCGGACCTGCCGCTCGTCGAATTGCCCGCCGCTCATCCGACCGACATGCTCGCGGTCGTGATCTCCGGCGACGGCGGCTGGCGCGACCTCGACAAGACCATCGCCGAAGCGCTGCAAAAGCAGGGTATTTCGGTGATCGGCTGGGATGCGCTGCGCTACTTCTGGAGCGAAAAGACGCCCGCGCAGACGAGCCACGATCTCGCGCGCGTGCTCAACACCTACGCGTCGCGCTGGCACGCGAAGCACATCGCACTGGTGGGCTACTCGTTCGGCGCCGACGTGATGCCGTTCGCCTATAACCGCCTGCCCGATGCGCTGCGCGAGAAGGTGTCGTATATGTCGCTGCTCGGCTTCGCGCCAGATGCGGACTTCCAGATCCGCGTGACGGGCTGGCTCGGCATGCCGGCGAGCGACAAGGCGCTCAAGGTGCAGCCGGAACTGGCGAAGGTGCCGCCTGCGATCGTGCAATGCGTCTATGGCGCGGACGAGAAGGACACGATCTGCCCGGCGCTGGCGAACACCGGCATCGAGCTTGTGAAGACGAACGGCAGCCACCACTTCGACGGCGACTACAACGAGCTGGCCACGAAGATTATCGAAGGGTGGAAGAAGGAGATTGCGGCGCGGGGGTGATAGCTGATTTCTGGGCGTCGCTTGACTCAGGGCAGACTCACCTCGATTGAAAACGCCACGCATCCGACGATGCGTGGCGTGATGTCGGAGTCTCCAACTGGGATCAAAGACCGCCCATGAAAAAACTCGCGAACGTCCACCCCGGCGTCATCCTCCAGGACGAATTCCTCACACCGATGGACATGAGCCAGAATGCGCTGGCTCGCGCCATGAACGTGCCGCCACGCCGCATCAATGAAATCGTGCACGGCGAGCGCAGCGTCACCGCGGACACCGCATTGCGCCTGGCATTCGTCTTCGGCACGACACCGCAGTTCTGGATGACGCTACAGGTCGATTACGATCTGGAAGAGGCAGCGCGGTACGTGAAGCTTGCGGATCTGCGCCGCCTCGCGGCCTGACCTCACCCCTTGCGCCCTGCCAGATACTGCACGCCCTGCGGCCCGTAGCGCTCGACGTGCAGCACCCCGGCGGGCAGGTGGAACACATCGCCCACCCGATAAACCCGCTCCTCGCCGCCCACAGCGATCGCTATCTCACCAGCGACGATCAGCGCCTTCGCCTCGAACGGATGCGAGTGCTCGTCCAGATGACCCGGCTCGCGCGTGACGAGCACGGGCTCCGGAAAGCCCTCGGCCGCCAGCGTGCGGATAAACGTTTCGCGATCCACGGCAGTCTCCTCTTTCGTCGGCTACGCGCCGCAACATCAAGTGTGACACTGCCCACGGCCCAGGCGAAAAAAAACGCCGGCCACTCGGCCGGCGTCCGCTTGGGCATCCCGCGGTAAAACCTTATGCGACGGCAGTAGCCGCCTTGGCATCCTCTTCCTGCTCCACCGACGAGCGGATCAGGTAATCGAACGCGCCCAGCGAAGCCTTCGCGCCTTCACCGACCGCAATCACAATCTGCTTGAACGGCACGGTCGTCACGTCACCCGCGGCGAACACGCCCGGCACCGACGTCTGACCCTTCGCGTCCACTTCGATCTCGCCGTGCTTCGAGAGCGCCACCGTGCCCTTGAGGAACTCGGTGTTCGGCACGAGGCCGATCTGCACGAACACGCCTTCGAGCTCGACATGACGCTTCTCGCCCGAGGTGCGTTCGAGGAACGCCAGACCCGTGACCTTCTGACCATCACCAGAAATTTCCGTGGTCTGTGCATTCACGTGCACCGTGACGTTCGGCAGGCTGCGCAGCTTGCGTTGCAGCACTTCGTCCGCACGCAGTTGCGCGCCGAATTCGAGCAACGTCACATGGCTCACGATGCCGGCGAGGTCGATCGCCGCTTCCACGCCCGAGTTGCCGCCACCGATCACGGCGACGCGCTTGCCCTTGAACAGCGGGCCGTCGCAGTGCGGGCAGTACGCCACGCCCTTGTTCTTGTATTCCTGCTCGCCCGGCACATCGACATTGCGCCAGCGAGCGCCCGTCGCCAGCACCACGCTCTTCGCGCGCAGCGTCGCACCGCTTGCAGTACGCACTTCGAAGCCCTTGCCGGTCGGCACCACGGCGTCGGCGCGTTGCAGATTCATGATGTCGACGTCATAGGCGCGCACGTGCTGCTCGAGCGCCATCGCGAACTTCGGCCCTTCGGTTTCCGTCACCGAGACGAAGTTTTCGATCGCCATCGTATCCAGCACCTGACCGCCGAAACGCTCGGCCAGCACGCCCGTCTTGATGCCCTTGCGCGCCGCGTAGATCGCAGCCGCTGCGCCTGCGGGGCCGCCGCCGACGATCAGCATGTCGAAAATGTCCTTCTGGTTCAGCTTCTCGGCAGCACGCGCCGAAGCGCCCGTGTCGAGCTTGGCGAGGATTTCTTCCACGCCCATGCGGCCCTGGCCGAACACTTCGCCGTTCAGGTAGATGGTCGGCACGGCCATGATCTTGCGCTTCTCGACTTCATCCTGGAACAGCGCGCCGTCGATGGTGACGATCTGCACGTTCGGGTTGAGCGCCGCCATCGCGTTGATCGACTGCACGACTTCCGGGCAGTTCTGGCACGTGAGCGACATATAAACTTCGAACGAGAACACGCCGTCGAGCGACTTCACCTGTTCGACCACATCGTTCTCGAGCTTGACCGGGTGGCCGCCCACCTGGAGCAGCGCCAGCACGAGGGACGTGAATTCATGGCCCATCGGAATGCCCGCGAACGTGACCTTCACGTCCGAATTCGCACGCCGGATCTCGAACGACGGAGTACGCGAGTCGCCAGCAGCGGCGCCACGGCGTTCTTCGTAGCTGATGCGATCCGAAAGCGATGCGATGTCCTGCAGCAATTGCTGCAGCTCCTGCGACTTCTCGCCGTCGTTCAGGAACGCAGTGATCTCAATCGACTGCGTGACTTTTTCGAGGTAGCTTTTCAGTTGGGTCTTGAGATTTGCGTCGAGCATGGCGTTTTCCGGCTAGAAAAGAAGCGGGGGAATTCTAAGTATTGCCTGGCAATTTCGCCGTTCTGCTTATGGCTTTACGGGACAATCGAGGCTTCCGGGCCGCAGCCGCAAGGGCGCGGCCCGGAGGTACAGCTTGTGAGACTTCAGCGTCACGCGGTCATGACGACCGCGCTCATCAAACGACGCTTAGATCTTGCCGACGAGGTCGAGCGACGGCTTGAGCGTTTCTGCGCCCGGCGTCCACTTGGCGGGGCAAACTTCACCCGGGTGAGCAGCAACGTACTGCGCTGCCTGAACCTTGCGCAGCAGTTCCTTTGCGTCACGGCCGATGCCGTTGTCGTGGATTTCGCACAGCTTGATCTCGCCTTCCGGGTTGATCACGAACGTGCCGCGCAGTGCCAGACCTTCTTCTTCGATCATGACGTCGAAGTTACGCGTGATTGCGCCCGTCGGGTCGCCAACCAGCGGGTACTGGATCTTGGCGATCGTGTCCGACGTGTCGTGCCATGCCTTGTGCGTGAAGTGCGTGTCGGTCGACACACCGTAGACTTCAACGCCCAGCTTCTGGAATTCAGCGTACTGGTCAGCCAGGTCGCCGAGTTCGGTCGGGCACACGAACGTGAAGTCAGCCGGGTAGAACACGACGACCGACCACTTGCCCTTCAGGTTTTCTTCAGAGACCGGAACGAACTTACCGTTGTGGTATGCGGTTGCCTTGAACGGCTTGACTTGCGTGTTGATGAGAGACATGCGTTGTTTCCTCGCTCTGGGTTGAAAAGGTATGGACGAAGGTTACGGGAACTCCGCCCATTTGAAAAATTGGTTGCTTTGATCGCAGGAATAAACCGTGCCTATCGGGCCTGATGGAAAGCCCTAATCGGCCTGTCAGCCCCGCCAGCACGGGGTTCCGCGCCCGCTGCCGCCCGCATCGAGCGGCCCGAGCAACCCTCGGGGCGGTGAGCATACCGCGAAAATGCGACATTGCGCCTCACGTACCCACCACTCATCGGCTCTTTCGTGCGCCATCCGGGTGCATGGGCGCGGCCGGGCCGGCCCCTGCAACGGCTGTGATCGTCTTGGCCGCCGTGGGTTCCACTGACCTGACGCCACATACCGCATCGCGTCAAACTCCTCCCAGATGCGGGCGCAACCACCATTCCTCAATGGCGCGCGGGCAAACTGCGTCAAAGCGCCCCACCGCGCGCCGTTGCCGCGCGCGCGGCCAGACGCTCGCGCAGGAATTGCGTAAAAGCGCGGATCGTCACCGATGCTTCACGATGCTGCGGGTAGAGCGCATGAAGCGCATTCGATGGCGGCATGTAGTCCTCCAGCACCTCGACCAGCAGCCCCGCATCGACCGATCCCGCCACGATGAAGTCCGGCAGATAGCAGATGCCCAGGCCCGCGATAGCCGAGTCGCGGATCACCTCGCCGTTGTTGGCGCGCAGCGGCCCGTGCACCTCGAACGGCGTGCGCACGCCGTCAATCATGAATTCCCACGGCGCGCGGCCCTGTTGCCCGTAGGGCAGACAGGCATGCTGCGCGAGATCGGCGGGCGTCTCGGGCGCGCGCCGCCGACGCCGGTAGCCGGGACTACAGCAGGCGATCATGCGCACGTCGATCAGCTTCTGCGCGACCAGCGAGGAATCCGCCAGCCGCCCGATGCGCAAGGCCATATCGAAACCCTCGCCAATCACATCGACATTGCGGTCGCTCAGATCCATGTCGAAGCGCACATCCGGATGTTCGCGCAGAAATTCGGCGACGAGCGGCGAGAGATGCGCCATGCCGAACGACATCGGCGCACTCACCTTCAGCAGGCCGTGCGGCTCGCTGCGGCGGTCGGACATGGCCCGCTCGGCCTCGCCGACGTCCGCGAGGATGCGCTTCGCGCGCTCATAGAAGTCCTGGCCGAGATCCGTCACGGCCAGCTTGCGCGTGTTGCGCACCAGCAGGCGCGCGCCCAGATCGCCTTCGAGCGCCGCCACGCGGCGGCTCACGAACTGCTTCGAGAGCCGTAGCCGGTGCGCGGCCGCCGTGAAATTGCCGGCATCCACGGTGTTCACAAAGATCCGCATGTCGTCGAGTTGCATTCCGATCGTCCACTTATACGTGACAGTGAGTCGTATTTTACGGTCATCCACGTCACTCTGGTTGACCTAATATTCACTCCATCGCAACACACACTGAATCAACCGGAGAGACAAAATGATCGAACTTCGCAAGGCAGACCAACGCGGCCGCGGTGAACATGGCTGGCTCAGCTCGCGTCACACGTTCTCGTTCGCGAACTACTACGACCCGAAGCAGACTGGCTTCTCGGACCTGCTCGTCATCAACGACGACCGTGTGGCCCCGGCGCGCGGCTTCGGCAAGCACCCGCACCGCGACATGGAAATCTTCTCGTACGTGCTCGAAGGCGCGCTCGAACACAAGGATTCGATGGGCACGGGTTCGGTGATCGTCCCGGGCGATGTGCAACTGATGAGCGCCGGCACGGGTGTCGCGCACAGCGAGTTCAACCACTCGGCCGATAACCCGGTGCACTTCCTGCAAATCTGGATTGCACCGAACGTGAAGGGCGCGCAACCGCGCTATCAGCAGAAGAACATTGCCGATGCCGAAAAGCGCGGCAAGCTGCGCCTGATCCTCTCACCGGACGGCGCGGAAGATTCGCTGCTGCTGCGTCAGGACGCACGGGTTTATGCAGGCCGCTTCGACGGAGCGGAAAGCGCGAAGGTCGAGATTGGCGCGGAGCGCTTCGCCTATGTGCACGTGGCGCGCGGCAGCGTGAAGTTGAATGGGGTGGAGATGGGCGAAGGCGACGGCGCACGCATCCGCTCGGAACGCGAACTGAGCTTCACGGACGGACACGATGCCGAGGTACTGGTGTTCGATCTGCGTAATATCGAAGTGTCGGAGCTCTGGTCGTAAAACCGTCTTGCCGGGCGCCCGCCGCCCGGCAAGCGGGTCATCCTCACTGCTGCAAACGCCGCAAACGCCTCAAACGCTTCAATCGCTGAACACTGAACCGGCAACCTGTTTGCCCATACAAATTCGGAGAAACACCATGCGCTACAACCTCTTTGGCCAGAACAACGATGCCGTTCTGCTGGTCTCCCGCGTCCTGCTGGCCGCCCTGTTCGTGCTGTTCGGCTGGTCCAAGATCACCGGCTTTTCGGGCACCGTCGATTACATGGCGCACGTGGGCGCGCCCGCGCCGATGATCTCGGCGGTCATCGCCGTCGTCATGGAGTTCGTGGTCGGCATTCTGATCGTGGTGGGCTTTTATACGCGTCCGCTCGCTGTGCTGCTGGCGCTTTACACCATCGCTACCGCGATCATCGGCCATCACTTCTGGAACATGACCGGCGCAGAGCAGTACATGAACATGATCAACTTCTACAAGAACGTCAGCATCGCGGGTGGTCTGCTTGCGCTCGCCGTGACGGGTCCGGGTAAGTTTTCGATGGACCGGAAGTAAGCTCGAGCGCCCCGTGAGGGCGCGACGCAAGAGTGATAACGCAAGGCGCGATGACCGTGAAGGCATCGCGCCTTGCGCGTTTGTGGCACGTGTCGAACGGCCTATGCTATTTGCCCGAATTTACTCCGCAACCCGCGCCATGCGACGATCTGGACGACTCCGCACAACAAGGAACCGTCCATGCAAGACCGTCAAGGCGTGAACCCGGAACGCGCACAAGGCATCCTCGCACGCGAGCGCGCCGCCTTCGTCGCCGCCCGCCCGAAGTCGCAGGCGCTCTCGACCCAGGCCGCGCAGCATCTGCTGTTCGGCGTGCCGCTGCACTGGATGAACGACTGGTCCACGCCGTTCTCGCTCTATGTCGACAGCGCGCGCGGCGCGGCCTTCAGCGACGTGGACGGCCATCGCTACATCGACTTCTGTCTGGGCGACACGGGCGCGATGTTCGGCCATGCGCCGCAAGCTGTCGCGCAGGCGCTCGCGCGCCAGGCGCAGCGCGGCTTCACCACCATGCTGCCGGGCGAAGACGCCGTGGCAGTCGGCGCGGCGCTCGCGGAACGCTTCGGCCTGCCCTACTGGCAATTCGCCATGACCGCGAGCGACGCCAACCGCTTCGCGCTGCGCTGGGCGCGCGCGGCCACGGGGCGCCAGAAGATCGTCGTATTCAACGGCTGCTATCACGGCACGGTGGACGACGTATTCGTCGATCTCGTCGACGGCGTTCCCACGCAGCGCGCGAGCCTGCTCGGCCAGGTGCACGACCTGCTGCCGCATACGCGCGTGGTGGAATTCAACGACCTCGAAGCGCTGGAACACGCGCTCGCCGATGGCGAAGTCGCCTGCGTGCTGGCAGAGCCAGCCATGACCAACGTCGGCATGGTGCTGCCCGAGTCGGGCTTCTGGCGCGACGCCCAGGCAATCATCAAACGCCACGGCACGCTGCTGCTGATCGACGAAACGCACACCATCAGCAGCGGCCCGCACGGCTATGCGCGTGCGCATGGCATCGACCCCGACCTCTTCGTGCTCGGCAAGCCGGTGGGTGGCGGCGTGCCCTGCGCCGTTTATGGTTTTTCGGCGGACCTCGCCGCCCGCGCACAGAAGGCGAAGCTCGATGCGCCGCCGGGGCATTCGGGCATCGGCACGACGCTCACGGCGAACGCGCTGTCCATGAGCGCAATGCGCGCGACGCTCGACGAAGTCATGAGCGAAGCCGCTTACACGCATATGTTCGCGCTCGCCGAACGCCTCGCGAATGGCCTCACGGCCACGATCGCGCGCCACGCCTTGCCGTGGTGCGTGACGCGCGTGGGCGCGCGCAGCGAGTTCCAGTTCTGCGCCACGCCGCCGCGCAACGGCAGCGAGGCACGCGCCGCGATGAACGACGAACTCGAACACATCATCCATTTGTATCTGCTCAATCGCGGCGTGCTCATCACGCCTTTCCACAACATGATGCTGGTGTGCCCCGAGACGACCGAAGCCGATGTCGATCGCCTGCTGGGCGCGTTCGACGACTGTCTCGGGGAGTTGTGCGGCTAGCGCGCGAGCTTGCGCGTCGCTGCGTGCGGACTTGCTATCCTTGGCGCCCCCGCTTTCAAGCTGATCAACGATGCACGACCCGCAAGACAATCTTTTCGCTTACCTTAGTTCGCTCCAGCAATCGGCGCTCAGCGCGCTCAAGCGCCTGCCGCTCAAGAGCCGCGCCGTTCAAGGCGTCTTGATGGCGCTGCGCGCCGTATGCGGCGCGGGCCTCGCCTACAGCATCGGCCGAGCGCTGCACACCGAGCAGGCATTCTGGGCCGCCATCACGGCCATCGCCGTCACGCAGCACGATTACGCCGATACGCTTTCGCAGTCGCGCGACCAGTTCATCGGCGCGATCGCGGGCGGTGTAGTCGGCTTCGCGGCGGCCACGCTCGGCGCGGAGAATATCCCCGCGTATCTCGTGGCGGTAGCCGTGGTGATCGTCGCGTGCTGGTGCCTGAGTGTGAGCACCGCCGCGCGCCTGGGCGCCATCACCACGACCATCGTGCTGCTCGTGCCCACGCATGGGCCGGTGTGGGACGTCGCCCTGTTTCGTGTTGCGGAGGTGGCGATCGGCATGGCCTGCGCGCTGCCGGTGTGCTGGGTGTTTTCGCTTGTGGAGCGGCGGTGGTTGCAGGGGTAGGAGCCAGGAAACGTGCCCTGATTCCCCGCTCTCAACCCTCACGAAATAATCCATCTCCCGACGCTGCGCAATGATCTGCGCAATAGCGGCGATAATGTTTTCCGCCATCTGACAGGGCCCGATCAGGCCCCGTGCAGAGGCTTCGCCGGGTGCGGCCGGTGCGCGCGGGCGGCGTCCAAACGCCCCCGCCCGTGCGAAAAACGTGCGACACTCCTCGGCCGCGCCAATCCCGGCGCCCGAGATCCAACGACACGCTTTTCGCGACGCCGCACGCCATGAATACGACCCCTCAATCCGTCCCCGCCGCCTCGAACGCCGCGCCGCGCAAGACCATTTCGCTGCTGCAAATGCTTGCGCTGATCGCCTTCGGCGGCATCGCGGCCTCGCTCGCGCTCCGACTCTTCGTCTGAGCGTCACGCCGCAGGGGACGCCTGCACACCTGTTTTTTCGCTTATGTACAAGAAAGGCGTCGCCCTCGAAATCCAGTTCTCCCCCGAGCGTCTGAACGACGGCGCAGGCGATCCCTACTGGATCGACCTCACCGCCGAAGAAGCCGCCGCGCTGCTCGACACGCTGCAAACGAAGCTTGCCGCGCGTGAAAGCACGTCCGCGCCGCTCGTCGTCGCGCTCGACACGCCGCGCGAGACGCCGGTAGCGGAATCCTCCGCCACGCCCGCAGCAAGCGAAACGCAAGCCGCCGATGAGGGCCTGAAGCAGTGGGTCTGCGTGATTTGCGGCTGGGTCTACGACGAGGCCGCCGGTGCGCCCGACGATGGCCTCGCGCCCGGCACGCGCTGGGCCGACGTGCCCGAAGACTGGCGCTGCCCGCTGTGCGACGTGGGCAAGGAAGATTTCGCGCTGGTCGAGTTCTAATTACGCAAGCAACGAGGTGCGCGAGTGCTCACCCGCTCTCGCGTCCCGGCGATTCGTAGAACAGCGCGAACAGTTCCGACTGCGAACTCACCCCGAGCTTCGCGTAGATATGCTTCTTGTGCGCCCGCACGGTCTCGAACGAGATTTCGAGCCGTTCGGCGATCGCGCGCGTCGAAAAGCCCGAAAGGCTCTGGCGCACCACTTCGATTTCGCGCGCCGTGAGCGCCGTGCGCCCGCCCTGCTGCGTGACGGCCTCGAAGCGGCTCGCCGTATCGGCCTCGCGCAGCAATGCCGACGTGCTCGGCTCCGCCGTTTCCGATTGCGGCACGACATCCACCGCGGCCTCACTCGCAATCAGCGGCTCATAAGCCAGTCGCTGGCGCATCAACGCGATCACCCAGGGCGCGAACAGCGCGAACTGCGCAATATCCCGTTCCGTGTAATGGTGCTTTGCACCCAGCGAGAAAATCAGCGTGCGCCGTGCGTCCAGCGGCACGTTGAACTGCACTTCGTCGCCGATGATGTTGCTCTTGAAATAGCGCTGATAGTAGTCCGTCATGCGGAAGTTATCGGGCGCGACTTCGGCAAGCGTGACGAGCCCCGCGCGCGGCTTTTCGCACGCGTTGATATAGAACGGATCGAGCTGATACATCCCCTCCAGATACGCCTGGAACAAGAGATCCACGGTGCCGTCGGGCATCGGCGACTCGGCGCAGACGAGGGGTGCGCGCCCATGTATGAAGACGAGCGCAACCCAGTTGTCGAAGGCGGCGAAACGCTCGATCACGCGCGTCGTGCGGGTCCAGAAATCCGGGCCGTCGAGGGCGTCGATCAGCGTTGCAATGTGATGGTGGAACGCGCGGTCCTGCCAGTCTGGCTCCATGGTTCCTCCGATCAGGGTACCCCTGCTGGGTAATTCCTGGACAAAAATAACGTGGTGATAATAGCTGCTCCTGACGCTCTCGCGGCCAACTAAAAGCAACACCAAGGCAGCACCGCCGCAGAGCCTGAAAGATTGAGACGCTTCTGGAGACAAGCATGCAACTCGAACTCGCGCAAATGCCCATCGTGGACGGCGCCGTTGCCCCGAACCTGGCGCGCACGCTCGACGCCATCGGCAAGCGCCGCGCGGGCACCGACCTGATGGTCTTCCCCGAAGCCACGCTCACCGGTTTCCCCACGCGCGACAACGTGCGCGACATCGCCGAGACGCTGTCCGGCCCGTCGCTGAGCGCCGTGCGCGACGCCGCCCGCGCCGCCAATGTGGCCGTCGCCGTAGGCCTGTCCGAGCGCGATGGCGAGCACTTCTATAACACGACGGTCCTGATCGACGAAAAAGGCGAGATCGCGCTGCGCTACCGCAAGACGCATCTGTGGGCCAGCGACGTCGGCGTTTTCACGCCCGGCGACCGTTACGAAGTGTGCGAATTCAAGGGCATGACCGTCGGCCTGCTGATCTGCTACGACATCGAGTTTCCCGAGACCGCACGTGCGGTCGGCTCGCTCGGCGCCGAAATGCTGATCGTCACCAACGGCAACATGGACCCGTTCGGCCCGGTGCACCGCCGCGCGATCGTCGCGCGCGCCCAGGAGAACCAGATGTTCGCGGCGCTCGTGAACCGTATCGGCGATGGCGACGACAACCTCACATTCCCCGGCGAATCGGCGCTCGTGAGCCCGTTCGGCGATGTGCTGGCCGAGCTCAAGGACGAAGACGCCGTGCTGCCCGTGACCGTGGATCGCGCGCTGCTCGCGCAAAGCCGCGAGCACTACAGCTATCTGCACGACGCGCGCATCGCGCTGAATCTCGCGGATGAAAACGACGCGCAAGGTCGCCGCTCGCTCAATATCCGCCCGCGCACGCGCTAACACGCTCTACCCAGGATCGGTGGCGCAACCCAGCGCCTGCCGATCCCGTTCCCCGCAGTATTGATCTGCTGATTGTCTGCCCGACCCGTTGCGTCGAAACATCGACGCAACAGGATCAGACAAGCAGCATCCAGTGATTCGGACCCCGAAACGAATCGCGAAGTCGAAGTGAAATATCGGGCGCGCGACGCAGGGAGAAACGCGCGCCACATGCTCGCGCACGGATTAGCGAACGTCATGCTCCCAAGGGCAGGCCACGCAAGCCCGCGCAACCCACACCCGCAGCACTTTGGAGACACCTGCATCATGAAGCCATCCTCACCGCCCGCCGCCAGCGGCGCACGAGAGTCGCACCTCAAGCGCACCCTCGGCCTGCCGTCCGTGCTGCTGTTCGGCCTCGCCTACATGGCGCCGCTGATCGTCTACGGCACCTACGGCGTGCTCGCCGGCGCGAGCCAGGACACGGCCGCGCTCGCCTACCTCATCGCGCTCGTCGCGATCGTGTTCACGGCACTGAGCTACGGCAAGCTCGCGCGCCTCTTCCCGGTGGCCGGCTCCGCCTACACCTACACGCGCAAGAGCTTCAACGCGCACCTGGGCTTCATGATCGGTTGGGCCACGCTGCTCGACTATTTCTTCCTGCCGATGGTGATCTGGCTGATCGGCGCGGCCTATCTGGGCGCTGCGTTCCCGAGCGTGCCGGCGTGGATCTGGATCGTCGCGTTCATTGTGCTTACCAGCGGCCTGAACGTGCTCGGCATCCAGTTGGCCGCGCGCTTCAACATCGTGCTGATGGTCGTGCAACTGGCGATCGTCGCGATGTTCGTCGTGCTGTGCTGCCACTATGTGTCGGCGGCGAATGCGGGCAACCTGCTGACCGTGCAGCCGTTCTTCCAGGCACATGTGCCGCTCTCGGCCACGATGGCGGGCGCTGCGATTGCTGCGTATTCGTACCTCGGCTTCGACGCGGTGTCGACGCTGACCGAAGAAACCATCGAGCCTGAAAAGACCATCCCGCGCGCCATCGTGCTGATCGCGCTCGTGGGCGGCGCAATCTTCGTGATCGCCGCGTACACGCTGCAACTCGCCCACCCGGGCGCCGTGTTCAAGGACCCGGACTCGGCCGCGTTCGAAATCGCCCGCAAGGTCGGCGGCGATATCTTCGTGACGATCTTCCTGGCAGGCCTGATCCTCGCGCAGTTCGCTTCGGGCATCTCGGCACAGGCTAGCGTTGGCCGTCTGCTCTACGCGATGGGCCGCGACGAAGTGCTGCCGAAGTCGATCTTCGGCTACATTCACCCGCGTTTCCAGACGCCCGCCATCAACATCGTGATCGCCGGTATCGTCGGCCTGATCGCGCTGAAGCTCGACGTCGCCACGTCCACCTCGTTCATCAACTTCGGCGCGTTCCTCGCGTTCACGTCGGTGAATCTGTGCGTGATCCGTCAGTACTTCAGCGGCGCGGCCGGTTCGCGCGGCTTCGGCTTCGTGGGCGGCGTGGTGTTCCCGCTGATCGGCGCCGTCACCGACCTCTGGCTGCTGTGCAGCCTCGAAAAGACCGCGATCGTGCTCGGCATCATCTGGTTCGTGCTCGGTCTCGCCTACCTCGGCTGGATCACGCGCTGCTTCCGTCGCGCTCCGCCGGAAATGGCTGTGTAAGTTCAGGCCTCACGTCGCGCTCATCGAGCGCGGCGTAAAAAAACGGCGAGCGTCCCGCAAGGGGCGCTCGCCGTTTTTCGTTGTGCATGCCGTTGTGAACGCAACCGATCGACCTTGCGGTCTACGCGTTCAGTCCTTCAGCCCCGCGAGCCGCGCGGCGGCCATCACTTCGCGTTTCGTATCGAGAATATGCCGCTCGATCAGCGCCACCACATCATCCACCGCGCGCCGCTTGCAGGCATCGACGATCTCATAGTGATCGCGCTGCACGTCGCCCTTTTCCGTGTCGAGCGACATGCGCAGATGCGGATAGCGGTTCGTCGTGGACAGGCAGTACTCCTCGATCATCTTGCGCAGCCGCTCATTATTCGCGGGCGCGCACAGCGCGAGATGGAACTGGCGGTTGTACTCGGCCCAGTCGGCGGGCGAGGTCGCCGTGTCGTAAGCCGCGAGGATGCGCTTCATCAAGTCGATATCGGCGGCCACCATGTTCGGCACCGCCAGCTTCGCGGCGTACGTCTCCAGCGCCGCGCGAATGTCCAGCAGCTCGCAGATCTCGCGCGTGGACATGGCCATCACCACTGCGCCGCGATTGAGCTGGTAACTCACGAGCCCTTCGGCTTCCAGCTGGCGCAGCGCCTCACGCACGGGAATGCGGCTCGCGCCGAAGCGCTCTGCGAGGCCCTCCTGGCGCAGCTGCGCGCCCGGCGGCAGCACGCCGCGCAGGATCTCTTCGCGCAGTTGATCGCGGATGGTTTGAGGCAGCGATCGTTGGTCTTCCTTGCCCTGCACTGTCGTCATGTGTTCGTGAGCGTTTTGGCCGGCCAAGCGGGGGCCGACGAAAAAAAGTTGTCGTCGTTTTTTTTGCCTGCCAGAATTGGATACAATCCACTCAGTTATGGATATTCATCTTGACCGGTTGTATCCGTCAATCTGTCCGTTCACTGTTGCCGCATCCTTGTCTGGAGACCCTATGGGATGTTGTAAGCGTCTGAAAAACAAACAAGTTTAGCGTATCCGCCCGGGCCGCCCGAGGCCGTTGCGTGCGCAACGGCTTTGGCTGACAGCGGCCGGGCTCCAGTCGATTCACCCCTGCGCATCAGGCACGCCGCGCGTTTTGCACGCGGTGCGGGCCCGCTTGCGCCCATGAAAAACGTAGAACGCTGAGGAGAGAACCAAGATGGCACGCAACACCCTGGGCACCACCCGCAATCTGCGCCTGCGCGCACCCGTCCTGCTCGCCGCGCTGGCCGGCCTCTGGAGCGCCGCCGCGCTCGCCGACACCACCGACGTGAAAATCGGCTTCGCCGCTCCGCTCACCGGCGGTCAGGCCCACTACGGCGCCGATTTCCGCAGCGGCGTGGAAATGGCGATCGAGGACGAGAACGCCACCAACCCGACCATCGGCGGCAAGCCTGTCCACTTCGTGCTGGACGCCTACGACGACCAGGCCGACCCGCGCACCGGCACGACCGTCGCGCAAAAGCTCGTGGACGACAACGTCGCCGCCGTGATCGGCCACTTCAACTCGGGCACCAGCATTCCGGCCGCGCCGATCTACGCCAAGGCCGGCATCCCCGAAATCGCCACGGCCACGGCGCCCGCCTACACGCGCCAGGGCCTGCCGACCACCTTCCGCCTCGTGACCTCGGATGCGCAGCAAGGCAGCGTGCTGGGCGACTACGTGGTGAAGGATCTCAAGTTCAAGCGCTTCGCCGTAATCGACGACCGCACGGCCTACGGCCAGGGCGTGGCGGAAGAATTCGCCAAGGCCGTGAAGGCCGCGGGCGGCACGGTGGTCGCGCAGGAATTCACCAACGACAAGGCCGTCGATTTCCGCTCGATCCTCACGCACATCAAGTCGGCGGACGTCGATGCGGTGTTCTACGGCGGCGCCGACACCCAGGCCGCGCCGATGCTCAAACAAATGAAATCGCTCGCCATCAAGGCGACGCTGATCGGCCCCGACATGGTCCACTCCGCCGAGCTGATCAAGATCGCCGGGCCGGCCGCCGATGGCGCGCTGGCGTCGTCGGGCGGCAGCCCGCTCGAGCAGATGCCGGGCGGCAAGAGCTACGTCGAGCGCTATTCGAAGCGCTACAACAAGCCGGTCGAGCTGTACTCGCCGTACGCGTACGACGGCACGCGCGCGGTGTTCGCGGCCATGAAGAAGGCCAATTCGACCGATCCGCATGTCTATCTCGCGTCGCTCAAGAGCACGGCGATGAAGGGCGTAACCACCAACGAGCTGGCCTACGACCAGTACGGCGACCTCAAGTACGGCGGCGTCACCGTCTACAAGGTCGTCAACGGCCAGTGGCAGCCGCTCACGACGGTCGGCACGAAGTAAGCACACGCTCGCGCCGCGCCCCTTGCTGGCAGCGCGGCGCACACAGGACAGCCGGCGGTACCCGGCTGCGGCGCGCGAGACGGCGGGTAACACTTCTCCGCTCGCCCGATGGCGCGCCGGGTTCAACGGGCTTTCGCACGACGCGGGAGCCCGTTTTTTTTGACCTGAAATTTTTTTTCGGCGCGGCCAGCCTTGGCCGGTCGATGTGTCGCAGTCTCCGCAACTCCCGTGGCACGGGGCTTCCGGCCCTTTTGGGGTCGGTGCAAAATGAGCGTTCGGTCGCGCCAGGCCGAACCGCACTACAATGCATGCCGTCCACTGGTTTGCCGGTCGTTCGTTATATTGATTTACCGTACCGAACGCCGCCCCGCTTGCACCGAACATGCCCCGTTTTCCCAGAATTGCCCCGTTTTTGCTCGTTCCGCTGGTTGCCATGCTCGGCGCCTGCTCGTCCACCAGCAAGCCCAAGTTTCAGGACGACCAGTTGCTGAGCAGCGCGCCGAGCCCGTTCTCGCGCAGCTTCAGCTACGCCAGCGCCGATGCCTGCGAGGCCTCGCGCCGCGCGCTGCTGAGCCAGGGCTACATGACGACGATGACGCACAACGACACCGTCGACGCCACCAAGAACTTCCAGCCGACGAGCGACCAGCACATCGTCGTGGAAGTGCACGTGGTCTGCACCGTCGCGGACGCGTCCAATACCAGCATGGTCTACGTGAACGCGGTGCAGAACGGCTACGCGCTCAAGAAGAGCGATACGTCGGCAAGCGTCGGGTTGTCGATTCTGGGGTCGGTGTCGCTGCCGATCCGCTCGAATAGCGACGAGATGGTGAAGGTGTCGAGCGAGACGATCCAGTCCGGGCCGTTCTACACGCGCTTCTTCGATCTGGTGAGCCGTTATCTGAATACGGTCGCGAAGAGCGAGCCGGTGCCGGGCAGCGGAGCCATCAAGATCACGCCGCTGCCGCCGAGCCTGGAACCCGAAACGGCACTCGCCAATGCCGGTGCGCCGGGTGTGGCGACGCCGGGCATGTCGGCCGCGCCTGCGGCAGCAGTGGCTGCGGCGGCGACGGGCGCGGCAGCGCTCCATACGGACGCTCTGCCTGCCACGCCCATCATTGGCGCGATGCAGCCGATTCAACCGGTGACGTCGACGGCCAGCGTGCATGCGGTCATGCCGGTCGCGCCCGCCGCGACGGCGACGCTGCTCACGCCGGTGGTGCCCGCAGCGGTCGCGGCAGCGGCGAGTGCCGCCAGCGCGGCAAGCGCGCCGGTTGCGGCGGCACCGGCTTCGGGCGCTTCGGCGGCGAAGGCGGTCGCAACAACTACGGCGGCTGCGGCGGCAACGCCTGCCAGCGCAGCACAAACCCTCGCAGCGGCGTCCACGCCCGTCACGGCCAGCGCCGCCAACGCCGCGCCTTCGAGCGCGACGCCCGCCGCCACGACGGCCCCCTGACGCCACACTCGCGGGAATCGCGGGGAATGGCGCCTAGCGCAGCCCCGCCATCATCGCCCCCATCCCCACCAGCAGGCTGCCCATCAGGCGATTGACCGCGCGCAGCCGGCGCGGCCGTTGCAGCACATGGCGCAGCCGGTGCGAAAACAGCGCCATCGACGCCACGCCGCCCGCGAACAGCACCGCAAAGGTCGCCGCCAGCACCAGGTACTGGCGATTCGCGCTCCACGCCGCATCGGCGCTCATGAATTGCGGGAAAAACGACGGAAAGAACAGCAGCGTCTTCGGATTGAGACCGGAGGTCGCAAAGCCGCGCCAGAACAGATCGCGATGCGAAGTGAGTGCGGGCTCAGCGCTGTCGCTTTCCGGCGCGCCGCCGAGCGTACGACTGCGCCATTGCTTGCAGCCGAGCCAGACCAGATAGGCCGCGCCCACCCAGCGCAACACGGTGAGCGAGTGCTCACTGATGAGCAGCAGCGAATTCAGGCAGAGCGCCGTCAGCACGAGCTGAAGCAGCACGGCGAGCGTGCCGCCCCAGACGCAGGGCAGCGCGCGGCGCCAGCCGGCGTGCAGTGCCTGGCTCATGGTGAGCACGTTGACGGGGCCGGGGGTGTAGACGAGGACCAGCGCGGCGGCGAGAAACGACAAATACAGCTGGAGCGACATTTCCGGAAATTCTGGCGAAGGGGTTGGGCGTCGTGGCGAAACGCGGCGACCCGGCAAAACGGGGCCGCAGCAACAGGAAATCGGCAACAAAAAACCGCGCACATGCGCGGTTTTCAAATGCCATCCGTCCGATCGGACGCCGCAGGCCGCGTGATAAACGCGTGCCGCGCCCGATAGCCGCCGCAGGGTGCAGCGAAGGATCGGCTCAGACGGTCCACCGCGGCTTGTGGCTGCGGCGGCTCGCCCCAACGCGGGGAGGTGGCCGCGTGGGTCGTGCCGGACGAGAAGGCATGTGAAAATAATACGGGGATTGAGGCTGGATAGGCTTCCTGTTTTCCGGTTCAAAGGGGGTTAAACCGGAAGCTTGTTCCGCTAGAATGACGATTTCCTGTACAAGATTCTTTTCAGTCATGAGCGCCCGCGAACGCCCGCCGAAAACCCTCGACAATCACGACCGCAAGATCCTGCGCGCGCTACAGCAGAACGCGCGGCTATCCAACGCAGAACTCGCCGAGCAGGTCGGCATGTCCACCACGGCCTGCTGGAACCGCACGCGCCAGCTCGAGGCGGACGGCTATATCGACGGCTATGTCGCGCTGGTCAACCAGCGCAAGCTGGGTTTCGCCGATATCGTGATTCTGGAAGTCACGCTGGATAGACACGAAGACGACGCGCTCGCCCGCTTCGGCTCCGAACTGGCGGCGCTGCCCGAAGTGCTGGAGGCCTATCTGGTGTCGGGGGAATACGACTACTGGATCAAGGTGGCCGTGGATGGCACGGCCGGTTACGAGCGCTTCCTGCGCGAGAAGCTCTATCGCATCTCCAGCATTCGCCACAGCCGCTCGATGTTCGCGCTGCGCTGTATGAAAGACGTGGCGTCGATGCAGGTGTGAAACAGACGCTCGGCACGCAAGCCGATTGATTCGGCATCCGAATCAAATCGCGTCGATCACGCCGAAGGCGAGCGCGCTCCGCTCGCCCGCAAAATCATCTTGACGACCTCTTCGGTCGTCGTCTCGAAGTTCGCCGCCGAAAGCGCGCGCTTGCCCGCGAGCGCACGAATCTGCGCCTCGAAATCCGCGTAGTGCTGCGTGGTCGCCCAGATCATGAAGAGCAGCGTCTTTGGCTCCACCGGCGCGAGCAAGCCCTCCTCGATCCAGCGCTCGATCAGCGTCACGCGCGACTCCATCCACGGCTTCACGCGTTTGAGCAGGATGTCCTGCATGTGCGTCGCGCCGCTGATGATCTCGTTGGCCCACACCTTCGATCCTAGCGGCCTGCGTCGCGAGAGTTCCATCTTCGCGCGCACATAGCCGCCAATCGCTTCGACCGGATCGTCGCTCGCGTCGAAGGTATCGGCGGCGGCGTTCCATTCCTCGAACAGATCGTCGAGCACGCGCCAGTAGAGCGAAAGCTTCGTCGGGAAGTAGTAATGCAGATTCGCTTTGGGTAGTCCCGCGCGCTCGGCGATCAAGGCGGTGCTCGCGCCTTCGAAGCCGCGCTCGGCGAACACGGCTTCCGCGCAGGCGAGCAGATGCGTTTCGTTCGACGCACGAATCGAAGCCTTGCGGCGCGGCTTGCGGGTGGCGTCCTGGTCCTCGCGTGCGCTCGGGCTCGGGCGCAGGGCAAGGTTCGCGGCTGGCGTGTTGGTGTCGTCGTCGCGCATGGCATCGGTCCGTTCGGAACGTTCGAAAGAGAAGGCGTCGCAGCGACGCCGGCTTCATTGTAGACACGCGACACGCTCAACGTGATCACGCGCGTGACGAATCCACGGGTAAACCTGCGTGCCGCGCGGCGTTTATCACGCACTGCAACATCGATGGCACGCTTTTCGCTCGTAATACCGCATTGAATTCCCAAAGTTTATGGCCTACAACCTGTCCAATCGGACAGGATTCGGAGAGCGAGAAATCGTGGCCCCGAATGAGCGTCGAGCGCATGCACCTTGATCGCGCAAGACGCCCCAGACGATGGCACCGATGCACGCTTCATGAACACAAGCGCAGTCGCGATCCCCACAACGGCTCTCACGAAGAAGCCCCATCGCGACGCACCGCCCAGTCGAACATTGACAGGAGAGCACGCATGAACGTAGTAAGCGAAGCCGCGCTGACCACCGCGATTCACGTGAATGGTCAGCGTCTCTGGGACAGCCTGATGGAAATGGCGAAGATCGGCGCGACGCCCAAGGGCGGCGTGTGCCGCCTCGCGCTCACGGACCTCGACAAGCAGGGCCGCGACCTGATCGTGAAGTGGGCGACGGAAGCAGGCTGTACGATCAGTGTCGATCAGATGGGCAATGTGTTCATGCGCCGCGCGGGCCGCAACAACGACCTGCCGCCCGTGATGACCGGCTCGCATGCGGACTCACAGCCTACGGGCGGTCGCTTCGACGGCATCTATGGCGTGCTGGGCGGCCTCGAAGTGATCCGCGCGCTCAACGACCACGGCATCGAAACCGAACACCCCATCGAAACGGTGATCTGGACCAACGAGGAAGGCTCGCGCTTCGCGCCCGCGATGGTGGCCTCCGGTGTGTTCGCGGGCGTGTTCACGCTCGACTACGGTCTGTCGCGCAAGGATGTGGACGGCAAAACCATCGGCGAAGAACTCAAGCGTATTGGCTACGCGGGCGATCTGCCCTGCGGCGGCCGCAAGATTCACGCGGCGTTCGAACTGCATATCGAACAAGGTCCGATTCTCGAAGCCGAGAAGAAAACCATCGGCGTGGTCACGGACGCGCAAGGTCAGCGCTGGTATGAAGTTGTCCTGACGGGTCAGGAAGCACATGCCGGCCCCACGCCGATGCCGCGCCGCCGCGACGCGTTGCTGGGCGCCTCGCGCGTCGTGCAGCTCGTCAACGAAATCGGCCTGCGCCACGCGCCGCTCGCCTGCGCGACAGTCGGCATGATGCAGGTGCACCCGAACTCGCGCAACGTGATCCCGGGCCGCGTGTTCTTCACCATCGACTTCCGTCATCCGGAAGATAGCGTGCTCGCGCAGATGGATGCGGAGTTGCGCGAAGGCGTCGCGAAGATCGCGGAGCAAGGCAAGCTCGAAACCGAACTCGAACAGATTTTCTATTACGCCCCGGTGCCGTTCGATGCGGCCTGCGTGAAGTCGGTGCGCGCTGCCGCCGAGCGTTTTGGCTACTCGAACCGCGACATCGTTTCGGGCGCGGGCCACGACGCCTGCTATCTGGCGACGGTCGCGCCGACTTCGATGGTGTTCGTGCCGTGCATCGACGGCATCAGCCACAACGAGATCGAGGACGCCACCCAGGAATGGATTGAAGCGGGCGCGAACGTGCTGTTGCACGCCATGCTCGAACGCGCGAGCGAACCGGGTTGATCGACCGGACTCGCCGCGCAAAGCCATAAAAAAGTCGTTCCCCACGTACCGGCTGCCGCGCATCGCGCGCGGCCGGTGGACCCGTGTTTTGCCTCGCAAGGAGCATCCGGATGTCCCACTCCGCCCGTTCCCATTCGCGTGCCACTCAGGGCATCGCCGCAGGACGCCTTAGCGCCGAAGAACTCGGCTGCCAGTTCGCCGATGTCGCCCCGCCGCTTTCTCCCAACGCGGCCGTGATCGCATCCGATCGCTGCCATTACTGCTACGACGCGCCTTGCGTCGCGGCCTGCCCCACCGGCATCGATATTCCCAGCTTCATCCGCAAGATCGGCAACGGCAATCTCAAGGGCGCCGCACGCGACATCCTGAGCGCCAATCCGCTCGGCGGCATGTGTTCGCGTGTGTGCCCGACCGAGATTCTCTGCGAAGGTGCCTGCGTGAGAAATCATCAGGATGGCGAACCGGTTCAGATCGGTGCGCTGCAACGTCACGCCACCGACTTTCAAATGGCGCGCGAAGCCGAAGGCGCCGCGCCGCTGTTCCGCCGCACGAGCGAGACAGGCCGCTCGGTGGCCGTGATCGGCGCGGGCCCGGCGGGCCTCGCGTGCGCGCATACGCTCGCGCTCGCGGGTCATCGCGTGACGGTGTTCGATGCGCGCGAGAAACCCGGTGGCCTCAACGAGTACGGCATCGCCGCCTATAAGACCGTGGACGACTTCGCCCAGCGCGAAGTCGACTGGCTGCTCTCCGTGGGCGGCATCGAGTTGAAGCAGGGCCAGCAACTGGGCCGCGACATTACGCTAGACACGCTGCGCGAAACGTTCGACGCCGTCTTTGTTGGCGTCGGGTTGGGCGGCACCCATGCGCTGAAGATCGACGGCGAAACGCTCGACGGTGTGCGCGACGCCGTGGACTTCATCGCGCAACTGCGCGAAGCCGACGATCTCGGCACGTTGCCCGTGGGCCGCCGCGTGGTGGTGATCGGCGGCGGCAATACCGCCATCGACGCCGCCGTGCAAAGCCGCAAGCTGGGCGCGGAGCACGTCACGCTCGCGTATCGGCGCGGCACCGCGCAGATGAGCGCAACGTGGGCCGAGCAGGAATTCGCACGCCAGCAGGGCGTGACGATCGTGGAGTGGATGAAGCCTGTACGCATCGTCGGCAACGGCGCGGCGCAGGCCGTGGAGTTCGAGCGCGCGGCGCTCGACGTCAACGGCGTGTTGCAGGGAACCGGCGAGATCGAGCGCATCGAAGCCGACATGGTGCTCAAGGCAATCGGCCAAAAGCTCTTGCCCGCCGGGCTGGAAGCGCTGCAATTGAGCGAAGGCGGCGCGCGCATCGCCGTGGATGCCGATGGCGCGACCTCGCTGGCAGGCGTCTGGGCCGGCGGCGATTGCGCGGGACACGACGCCACCGACCTCACCGTGCAGGCGGTGCAGGACGGCAAGCTCGCGGCGCGCGCGATCGACCGTTATCTCGCCGCGCAAACCGGCAAGGCCGCGTGATCGGCAAGCACAAGACGACGCAAAACGACGCCCCCACATCGATAAAACAAGGAGTTGCATCATGGCCGATCTGCGCTGCTCGATTGCCGGCATTCAATCGCCCAACCCGTTCTGGCTCGCCTCCGCGCCGCCCACCGACAAGGCCTACAACGTCAACCGCGCCTTCGAGGCGGGCTGGGGCGGCGTGGTCTGGAAGACCCTCGGCCTCGACCCGCACGTGGTCAATGTGAGTTCGCGCTACGGCGCGACCACCTGGCGCGGCCAGCGCATCGCGGGCCTCAACAATATCGAGCTGATCACCGACCGACCGCTCGACGTTAACCTCAAGGAAATCGCCCAGGTGAAGCGCGACTGGCCCGACCGCGCGCTGATCGTCTCGCTGATGGTGCCGTGCACCGAAGCGGACTGGAAATGGATCCTGCCGCTGGTGGAAGACACCGGCGCGGATGCGGTCGAGCTGAATTTCGGCTGCCCGCACGGCATGAGCGAGCGCGGCATGGGCGCGGCCGTGGGCCAGGTGCCCGAGTACATCGAAATGGTCACGCGCTGGGTCAAGGAAGGCACGCGCCTGCCCTGCCTCGTCAAGCTCACGCCCAACGTCACCGATATCCGCCAGGGCGCGCGCGCGGCGCACAAGGGCGGCGCGGACGGCGTCTCGCTCATCAACACCATCAACTCGATCGTGGGCGTCGATCTCGACGTCATGGCGCCGCTGCCGACCGTCGATGGCAAGGGCACGCACGGCGGCTATTGCGGCCCTGCCGCCAAGCCGATCGCGCTGCACATGGTGGCCGAAATCGCGCGCGACCCGCAAACCCAGGGCCTGCCGATCTCGGGTATCGGCGGCATTTCCGACTGGCGCGACGCCGCCGAATTCATGGTGCTGGGCGCGGGCAGCGTGCAGGTCTGCACCGCGGCGATGCACTACGGCTTCCGCATCGTCGACGACATGATCGACGGCCTCTCGAACTGGATGGACGACAAGGGCTACGCCAACCTCGACGCCATTCGCGGGCGCGCGGTGCAGAACGTCACCGACTGGCAGTACCTGAATCTGGAGTACGACATCAAGGCGCGCATCGATCAGGACCGCTGCATCCAGTGTGGCCTGTGCCATATCGCCTGCGAAGACACCTCGCACCAGGCCATCACGGCAACGAAGGACGGGCAGCGCCACTTCGAGGTGGTCGATGCGAATTGCGTCGGGTGCAATTTATGCATGCATGTCTGCCCGGTCGATCAGTGCATCACGATGGAGCGCGTCGACTCGGGCCGTTACTCGAACTGGACGACGCATCCCAACAATCCGGCCCGCGTGGCCGATCCGAAGGCGGCTTGATCCTTCGTCGGCATTCAAACGAAACCAAACGACAAGACACGGAGAGTGAGCATCATGAGCCAGCCAGCAGCAAGCGGTGGGGTAGGCGGCGACGCAGGGGCGCGCCGCAGCGCAAGCGAGCTATACAACGACGACCTTGCGCCCACGGGCGTCGCGCAGCGCACGTGGCGCTGGTATCACTTC
The DNA here is from genome assembly GCF_905220265.1 of Paraburkholderia sp. J67. Taxonomy (NCBI): domain Bacteria; kingdom Pseudomonadati; phylum Pseudomonadota; class Betaproteobacteria; order Burkholderiales; family Burkholderiaceae; genus Paraburkholderia; species Paraburkholderia sp. J67. Next base: position 37,339 of record NZ_CAJMZK010000012.1, on the reverse strand, counting down.
GCCGCGCTGTGGGTGGGGATGGTGATGAACATCGCCTCCTATATGCTCGCGGCGGGGCTCACCGAACAGGGCATGTCGCCATGGCAGGCCGTCATCACGGTGCTGCTCGGCAATGTGATCGTGCTCGTGCCAATGCTGCTGATCGGCCATGCGGGCACGAAATACGGCATCCCCTATGCCGTGCTGGTGCGTTCGTCGTTCGGCACCCAGGGCGCGAAGCTGCCCGCCATGCTGCGCGCCATCGTGGCGTGCGGCTGGTACGGCATTCAATCGTGGCTAGGCGGCAGCGCGATCTATACGCTCGCCAACATCCTGTTCCATAACGCGCTGGTGGGCGACGCACTGCCCTTCCTCGGCATCTCGATCGGCCAGGGCGCGTGCTTCCTGCTGTTCTGGGTGCTCCAGCTCTACTTCATCCTGCACGGCACGGATTCGATCCGCTGGCTCGAAAGCTGGTCCGCGCCCATCAAGGTCGTGATGTGCGTGGCGCTGGTCTGGTGGGCCTGCTCGAAGGCGGGTGGCGTGGGCAGCATGCTCTCGCAGCCTTCGCAGTTCGCGGCGGGCGGCAAGAAGGCGGGCCTCTTTTGGGTCACGTTCTGGCCGAGCCTCACGGCGATGGTGGGCTTCTGGGCCACGCTCGCGCTCAACATTCCCGACTTCACGCGCTTCGCAAAAACGCAGAAGGATCAGTTCGTCGGCCAGGCGATCGGCCTGCCGATTCCGATGGCGCTGCTCTCCGTGGTCTCGGTGGTGGTGACGTCGGCCACGGTGGTGATCTACGGCAAGGCGATCTGGGACCCCATCGACCTCACGAGCCGCATGGAAGGCGTGGGCGTGGGCATCGCGCTGGTGATCCTGACGCTCGATACGATGTGCTGCAACCTGGCCGCGAACCTGGTCGGCCCGGCCTATGATTTTTCGAGCCTCTGGCCCAAGGGCATCTCGTACAAGGCAGGCGGTCTCATCACGGCGGGCCTCGCCATCGTCATGATGCCGTGGAAAATTCTGGCTACCACGCAGGGCTATATCTTCACCTGGCTCGTGGGCTATTCGGCGCTGCTCGGTCCGGTCGCAGGCATTCTGATGGTCGATTACTTCCTGATTCGCGGCACGCGCCTGAACACCGAACAACTCTTCGAGGAAAACGGCGAGTACGCCTATTCGAACGGCTGGAACCCCGCCGCCGTGATCGCGCTGCTTGCGGGCGTGCTACCGAATCTGCCGGGCTTTCTCGCCGTCGCGTTCCCGAACGCCTTCCCTTCCGTGCCCGATGCGTTCAAGGGCATCTATACCTACGCGTGGTTCGTCGGCCTCGCTATCGCGGCCGTGGTCTACGGCGTGCTGATGAAACTCGGCAAGAGCCGCAGGCCGAGCATCGCGAACGCGTAAATACACTGACATTCAAGACTCAACCGAAGGAGACATAGCATCATGGCGATCCTGATTCGAGGCGGCACCGTGGTGGACGCGGACAAGACGTATCGCGCAGACGTGCTCTGCGATAACGGCACGATCACCGCGATCGGCGAGAACCTCGACGCGCCCGCCGGGGCCACCATCGTCGATGCGGGCGGTCAGTACGTGATGCCGGGCGGCATCGACCCGCACACGCATATGGAATTGCCCTTCATGGGCACGAAGGCGCACGACGACTTTTACACCGGCACGGCGGCGGGCCTCGCGGGCGGCACCACGTCGATCATCGACTTCGTGATTCCCAACCCTAAACAACCGCTCATGGAAGCCTTCCGCGAGTGGCGCGGTTGGGCCGAAAAGGCCGCCGCCGACTATGGCTTTCACGTAGCGGTGACGTGGTGGGACGAAAGCGTGCATCGCGACATGGGGCTGCTCGTGAACGATCACGGCGTCTCCAGCTTCAAGCACTTCATGGCGTACAAGAACGCCATCATGGCCGACGACGAAATCCTCGTGAACAGCTTCGCGCGCGCGCTCGAACTGGGCGCGCTGCCCACCGTCCACGCGGAAAACGGCGAGCTTGTATTCCAGCTGCAACGGCAATTGCTCGCGCGCGGCTTCACGGGACCGGAAGCGCACCCGCTTTCACGTCCGCCCGAAGTCGAAGGCGAAGCCGCGAACCGCGCGATCCGCATCGCCCAGGTGCTGGGCGTGCCGGTCTATATCGTGCACGTCTCCGCGAAGGAAGCGCTCGAAGCCATCACGCGTGCGCGCGCCGAAGGCCAGCGCGTGTTCGGCGAAGTGCTTGCGGGACATCTGGTGATCGACGAAGCCGTCTATCGCGATCCCGACTGGACGCGCGCGGCCGCGCACGTCATGAGCCCACCGTTCCGCACCAAGGAGCATCGCGATGCGCTCTGGCGCGGCTTGCAAGGCGGCCTGCTGCACACCACGGCCACGGACCACTGCGTGTTCTGCGCTTCGCAAAAGGCAATGGGGCGCGACGATTTCACACGGATTCCTAACGGATGTGGCGGCGTGGAAGACCGCATGGCGATACTCTGGGATCAAGGCGTGAACACGGGACGCCTCACGCCGAACGAGTTCGTGCGCGTAACGTCCACGAACGCGGCGCAGATCTTCAACCTCTATCCGCGCAAGGGCGCAGTAGCCATAGGCGCGGATGCCGATCTCGTGGTCTGGGACCCCGAGGCCACGCGCACGATCTCCGTAAAGACCCATCACCAGAACGTCGACTTCAACGTATTCGAAGGCATGACGGTGCGCGGCGTGCCCACGCATACGGTCTCGCAAGGCGAACTGGTGTGGGCCGACGGCGATCTGCGCGCCCGGCGCGGCGCGGGGCGCTATCTCAAGCGGCCCGCGAATCCCGGCTATCTGCAGGCCTCGCGCCTCGCGAAGCAGTTGAAGGAAACCGAGCCGGTGCATCGCGAAGGCGACAAGGTCGCCTGAGCACTAACGCTCCCGCACTCAATACTGCACGACGATGGTCACGCGGCGATTGAGCGCGCGGCTCGCGGGGTCGGCGCCGGCAACGAGCGGGAAGTTGTCGGCCCGGCCGATCGCCGCGAGGCGATGCGGCTCGACCCCGCGCTCGACCAGATAGCGCACCACGGCGCCCGCGCGCGCCGACGACAGCTCCCAGTTCGACGCGTAACGCGCGTTGGCGATGGGCGTGCTGTCCGTATGCCCCTCCACGAGGATATTGCCGTTGGGCACCTGCGCCAGTACGCCCGCGATGCGGCTCAGCACGCCAAAGGAATCGGGCAGCAAGGCAGCATCGCCCGCGTTGAAGAGAATCTTCGCGTTGATGCCGATCTCCATGCCATGCGCGACCGGCGCGATGGTGATCTCGCCGCGCGCGCGTAGCGGATCGAGCGAGGCCAGCAACGTACGCTCTGTACCCGGCGCTTGCGTAGTGCTTGCTGGCGCAGCCTGCGACTGATTGCGCAGCTCCTGTTCATGACTCTTCGCCAGTTGCATGGCGTAGAGCGCGAGGAACAGCACCATCATCGTCGTGACGAGGTCGGCGTAGGAGAGCAGCCAGCGGCCGGACTGCTCGCCGCCTTCGTCCTCATCATGGTCGAGGACGCTTTCGAGGACATTACGCGGCGCATCATGCGCCGCGTGTTTGCCGAGTGACGTTTGCATGCTGGGGATTCCGCTCGCGCTCAATTGACGGGTGCGCTTTCGGCAACGCCCATCTGCACGCCCTGACGTGCCCACGCGTTAGCCTCGCCGCGTGCGCCCACTTCGCCCGCCAGACGCGTCGCGATCATATGCGGCGTTTCCTTGCGCGAGATCGCGAGCAGGCCGTCGAGATAGAGCTTGCGCAGCCGCAACTCGCTTTCGATATGCGCGCGCATCTTGCCGTAGAGCGGCAGGAATACGAGGTTGGCGAGCGCGAGACCATACAGTGTCGCAACGAAAGCCACCGCAATGCCCGAGCCGAGTTGCGACGGCTCGACCAGATGCGCGGTCACCTGGATCAAACCCAGCACCGAACCCAGAATGCCAAAGGTAGGCGCATAACCGCCCGCCTGCTGCCAGACGCGCGCGGCCGCCATATGCGTGCGGCCATAGGCTTCGAGTTCGCGATTGAGCGCGTCTTCGAGCACGGCGGTCGACACGCCGCCCGCGAGCAGTTCGAGCCCGCGTCGCGCGAACGGATGAATGCCCTGCCAGTCCATCGACTCGAACGCGAGCAGGCCATTGAGCTTGGCCTGATCGCCCCATTCGAGCACGGCCGCAAGGCTCGCTTCATCGACTTGCTGCGCGCGCACAAACACCGTGCGCAGGCGGCGGATCGCATCGAAGAAACGTGCCCAGGTGTTCTGGATCATCACCGCGCCGAGCGTGCCGCCCAGCACGACCACGAGCGCTTCGGGCTGAAGCAGCGAGCCGAAGTGACCGCCTTCGAGCATGAAGCCCACCACGACGGCCGCGCCGCCCAGCAGGACTCCGAACAAAGTCAACAGATCCATGTGTGTTTCCGGTGTGAGGCATGTAGAAACCAGGCGCAGGCAGACCCGGCGCGCCCGAACGATACGGGCGCGCTAACGGTCCACCTTGCCTGCGAGTCGCGGGATTACGCGGCGTGCGCCCTGAGTTCGCGCACGGCGCCAATCAGACGTTGCTCGATCCCCTCCAGTTCGATCGGATCGGACTTGATCTCGCGGCGCATGAGCCAGGAAATCTCGTTCTTGCGCGCTTCGGACAGCACCGATTGCAGTCGCTCGGACACGGCCGGATCTTCGAGCGAGGCCAGCAGCTTCGCGAGATCGTAGGTATCGAGCGCGTTGACCGCGTCGAACAACGTACGCTGATCGACGAAGAGCAGATCGTCGAGCGACTGCACGTCGCCCGAACCGCGGCTCGCGCGCTTCGTGAAGTACGAGACGCCCTTCTGTTCGACGAAGTTCAGCACCTTCGACTTTCTGAATGCGAAAAGCTCGTCGGCGATCTCGCCGTGCGAGAGCTTGTTGAGCAGCAGCTTGCGCTCCACGCCGATCAGCGCTTCGAGATCGCTCAACTCGATCAGTTCGAGTTCGCTGTTGATCGACACATCGAGATCGCGATCGGCCACTTGCGTGGCGCGGTCGATGATCCGCACGGGGTCGAACGTGACGACCTGTCGGCCGAGCGCGCCATCGGAATGATCGGCCCCGCCCAGATGCGACGCCGTCTGGCTCGACTCCATCGCGATGAGGTTGAGCTTTTCCATGCGGCGCAGCATCGCCATCACGTGCGGGCGCGAATGACCCGCCACGGCGCGGCACTTGTGCACCACGTCCGCGAGCGCGACGCTCACTTCGCCCGCACCCGGGCCTGCGCCTTGACGCGGCCAGCCGCCCTTCGGCTCGGCGCGCTCGGCGCCCGCGAGCAGCGAAAGCACGTGTGCGTATGAGAGCACGCCGGGCATGAAGTCGGCATGCGTGTAGGTGGCGAGTTGATCGTCCTTCGCTTTCGCACGGCGGATCATGGTGCGCACGACGTGGCGCAGCAGCGGCGACACGCGTTCGAGTTCGTCGTCGATGATATTCGACGGCACGACGGTCAACTGGCAGAACGTCAGCGCCTTGGCGGTGCTCGGACGCGGCTCGGCGCCAAGCAGGGCGCTTTCGCCGAAGAACTCGCCGCGGCCCAGCGTCGCCGTCACGACGCGTTTTTCTTCACAACGGGTGGAGATTTCGACTTTGCCGTCGGCGATGACGAAGAGCAGGCGCTCGCCCGCGAAGCCTTCCGAATAGATGACTTCGCCGGGCGCGGCGGTGCGCGACCATGTTTGACTGCGATTCAAGGTAGTTCCCCGTATGCGTTTGTCTTGTCGATCGTCTCCGGCGTGCGGCTCCGGGACCACCGATCTGGTTCTCGTATGACTGCCGTTTACGGCTTTGCGCAGGGGGTTCTTGAATCAATTTGCATCGGGGTTGAGCGCGTGCGGACACGCCTCATTCGCGACCCTGAATGCGATGCAATCCATAGGCCGCTTTTAGCGTTTCAATCGGCGCAGATGGGGCGAAGGCAAACGATTGCGCTCGATGTTGATGCGAAGCCGGGATGCAGTGTCCCGGCTTTGCCTTTCAATCTTCAAGCCGCCAGCTTTCCCACCGAGCCATTCGCTGGCGGCACGACCACGCCCGCGCGGGCGAAGCGGATCGCTTCCATCAGCGCCTGATGTTCGCCAACATGATTGGCCAGCAGCAGGATCAATTGCGCGTTGACCGACTGGCTCTGTGCCTCGTCGAGGTCGCGATGCATGTCGATCAGCGCTTCGTAGAAGTCATCGGGGCGCGCGAGATTGGGTTGGGTGTTCAGCATCGTCGTCTCCTGTCCCATCTTCATTTCGTCATTCGTTTCGTAATGATCTGCACAATCGATTCGAAAGGCGGCCGCGTTTTGCTGTAGCGAACGCAGCCGCCCTTCGCATTCACGCTTTATGCCGTGCCTTCCACGCACAGCGCCCGCTTCAATGCACGTTCCACACGCGCCGCGCTGACGCGATGCCAACGCGCACTAACGTGTTGATCCGGGCGGATCAGATAGAACGCGCCGTCTTGCGCGCCGTAGCGCTGCGTGGCCAGCCCTTGTGCATCGCGCAGCACCTTCGCGCCTGCGGGCAGACCTTCGGGCGCAACACCTTCGCCTTCGATCACTGCCACGACATCGAGCGGCACCGCGCCGTTGGCAAGCGCATCGAGCGCCGCGCGCGTTTCGCTGTCGAGCGTCGATCCCGCGCGGCAGAACAGCAGCCCCGCGAAGCGATCGCCAAGCTGTTTGAGCAGCCATTGCGCGTTGCCTTGCGCATCGGTCAGCGGTGCATCGGCGCACGATGCGCCCGGCACCATCTGGCCCGTGAAGGGGTCTTCGTCGGCGGTATTGAGCGTCGATTCATACAGCACCGCGGGCACCGAAAGCCGTCCGCTATTCACGAGTTGGCGCGCAAACGCATGCTCGCGCGCCAGCGTGAGCACGGCGTCGCGGAACACGCGGCTCACCGCGCTCTTGGGCGTGATGAAATCCGTCGAGCGCGTGGAGTTGCGGATGTTTTCATCGGCAGCGAATTCGCGCTCGCTGGCGTAGGTGTCGAGCAGCGCATCGGGCGCGCGCTGCTCCAGCACCATCGCCAGTTTCCACGCGAGGTTCTCGCTGTCCTGGAAGCCGCTATTCGCGCCGCGCGCGCCGAACGGCGAGACAAGGTGCGCCGAGTCGCCCGCGAACAGCACGTTGCCGTGACGGAAGCTGTCCATGCGCAAGCACGAGAACGTGTAGATGCTCACCCATTCCAGTTCGAACTTCACGTCGGGGCCGAGCAGTGCACGCACGCGCGGGATTACGCGTTCGGGCGTTTTTTCGAGCACCGGGTCGGCGTCCCAGCCAAGCTGGAAGTCGATGCGCCAGACGTTGTCGGGCTGACGATGCAGCAACACCGACTGGTTCGGGTGAAATGGCGGATCGAACCAGAACCAGCGTTCGGTCGGGAAATCCGCTTCCATCTTCACATCGGCGATCAGGAAGCGGTCCTTGAATGTGCGGCCGTGGCTGTCAAGGCCCATGAGCTTGCGCACCGGGCTGCGCGAGCCGTCCGACGCCACCACGTAGCGCGCAAGCAGTTCGTAGGGACCGTCGGGCGTGTCGATTTCGAGCGCGACGTGCGCGTCGTCCGAACCTGGCGTGCCGCGTTGCGCGACGCCCGCGACCTTGTTCTTCCAGCGGATTTCGAGGTTCGGCAGTTCCTGCGCGCGTTCGAGCAGGAAGCCTTCCACGTAGTACTGCTGAAGATTGACGAAAGCCGGACGATGATGGCCGCTTTCGGGCAGCAGGTTGAAGGTGTAAACCAGTTCGTCCTTGCGGAACACCTTGCCCACGTTCCAGCTCACACCTTTCTCGACCATGCGCTCGCCACAGCCGAGGCGGTCGAAGATGTCGAGCGAGCGCTTCGAAAAGCAGATCGCGCGCGAGCCCGTGGAAAGCGTGCAATCGTCGTCCACGAGCACGACGTTCACGCCTTGCTGCGCGAGGTCGATGGCGGTGGCGAGGCCCACCGGCCCCGCGCCCACTACAACAACGGGGCGCACGCGTTTTTCTGCGGCTTCGCCTTGTTCATGGCTGCGCGTGTAGTCGAAGGTCAGCGATTGATAGTCGATCATTCCTTATGTCTCCTGCCAGTCTCACACTCCTACGCTCAATCCTGCAACGCGTCCCACATATCCTTGTCGCGCTGCGCGGTCCAGATGCGCGGATGCGTGATGCCGCTCGCCTCGTCATAAGCGCGCGACACGTCGAACGGCAGGCAATGCTCGTAGATGAACACATGACCGAACTTCGGGTCCATCGCTTCGCGCGTGAGCGCCATCGACTGCTTCAGATCGAGCTTCTGTTCGACGGCCTTGCGCCCCTGCGCGAGCAGCGTCGAAACGAAGTCCTTCGTGTAGTCGAGACCCTTGTTCACTTCTTCGGGGTTGAGCAGCGCGGGACCACGTCCCGGCACCAGCTTTTCCGCGCCCAGCGAGCGCAGCGCTTCGAGCGTGGCGGGCCATTCGGCGAGTTGCGCGTCGCCGCAATAGCAGGCCGCGTCGTATTCCACGAGGTCGCCTGAGTAGAGCACCTTCTGCTGCGGCAGCCACACCACCGTGTCGCCCTTCGTGTGGCCCGAGCCCAGATGCGCGATCTTCACCTCGAGCTTGCCGAGGAACAGCGTGATTTCCTTCTCGAACACGAGCGTCGGCCACGTGAGGCCCGGCACTGTTTCGACGCCCGCGAACAGACGCGGGAAACGCTCGATTTCCGACTTCATGTCGGCTTCGCCGCGCTCGACGATCATTTCATAGGTGCCGCGGCTCGCGATGATCTGCTGCGCGCCTTCCTTGAAGTACGCCGATGCGCCCAGCACGCGCACCGCGTGATAGTGCGAGAGCACGACGTATTTGATGGGCTTGTCGGTGACGCTGCGGATCTTCGCGATGAGGTCCTGCGCCATGGCGGGCGTGGCCGTGGTATCGACGATCAGCACGCCGTCGTCGCCGATGATGACGCCCGAGTTGGGATCGCCTTCCGTCGTGTACGCGTAGGCGTTTTCCGAGAGCTGGGTGAACGTGACCTGCTTTTCTTCGAGGTCGGCCTGCGATGCGAACGCCTTTGCCATGTGAGTCTCCGTATCGGTGGGGAACCTGCAGGGAACGCATGACGCGGCGAGGCGGCGCGCACGCGCCATGAGGCGCATGCGGATGGACCGGCGCACATGCGCCAGCCGGTTTTGTCTCGCCCCGTCTGGTTCTGTCTGGTTCGGTTGAACCGCTGTTCTGCCGGGGTGAGGCCATGATCGCCCGCCCGGTTTTATTTGTCAATGACGAATTTACTCGTCATATGCAAATATTCGGATGCACAGGATTTGCCTGCCGTTCGGTTAACATGGACCCTTTTTCAGCCCGGGACAACGAGTGAAGACCCCTCGCAACGCGCCGCCCTCCGCAGTGGGAGCCGATGCCGATGGCACGGGTGCCGGACGCGCCCAGCGCGGCATCCAGAGCGTCGAAGTCGGCGCGCGCCTGTTGCGCGCGCTGGCCGACGCGCGCGTGCCGCTCACGCCCACCGACCTCGCGGCGGCGGGCGAGATCGCGTCGAGCCAGGCGCACGCCTATCTGGTGAGCCTCACGCGCCTTGGGCTCATCAAGCGCGACGCACTGTCCGGGCGCTACGAGGCGGGCCCGCTTGCGCTGCGCCTCGGCCTGCTGCATCTGGCGCAGCAACCGGCGCTGCGCGAAGCCGTGCCGCAGGCGGCGGCGCTCGCCCAGGCGCACAACTGCAGCGTTGCGCTGTGCATCGCCGGGCCGCAGGGTCCGACCATCGTGCGCTATGAGCACGCCAGCCTGCCGCTGCACGTGAACCTGCATGTTGGCACGGTGATGTCGCTGCCGGCCACGTCCACGGGCCGCGTGTTCTGCGCTTTCCTCGACGACGCCACGCTGCGCGCGATGTGGGCCAACCAGAGCGCGCAGCCGGTCTGGCGCGGCACCACGGCAGCCGACGACATCGCAGCACCCGACGCCGCCTTCGCGGCCACGCTCGACACGATCCGCGCGCGCGGCTTCGAAATCGGCATCGACGCGCCCAGCCCCGGCGTGAGCAGCGTCTGCCTGCCCGTGCTCGATCCGCACGGCGCGCTGCGCGTCACGCTTACGGCCATCGGCGCGAGCGGCGCGCTCGACGTGCGCGCTGAGGGCGCGCTGGTGCGCGCGCTGCGCGACGCCGCGCAACAGATCGCGCAAGCGGCTTTTTCATCGACCTGACCATGCCACGCACACCCGATCCAGCCGACGCCGCCAGCACCTTGGATAGCGCCGACAAACCCCAACGCGGCATCCAGGCGCTCGACGCCACAGGCGAACTGCTCGCCGCCCTCGTCGCGGCGGGCACGCCGCTGTCGCTGCGCGACCTCGCGGCGGCGGCCGGCATGCCCAGCGCCAAGGCCTTCCCGCATCTGGTCAGCCTGCTCAAGACCGGCCTGCTCGCGCGCGACGAGGCAGGCCGTTACGCAGCCGGCCCGCTGAGCCTCGAACTCGGCCTGCTCGGTCTTGCGCGCCTGTCGCCGGTGCGCGAAGCCGACGCCGAACTCGTCGATCTCGCCACCAGCACCGGCATGAGCGTCGCGCTCGCGGTCCCGGGGCCGCTTGGGCCCACGGTCGTGCGCCTCGAAGAATCGCCGCGGCCGTTGCACGTGAGCCTGCGGCCCGGCACGGTAATGTCGCTCGTGAACACCGCCATCGGCCGCGTGTTCGCCGCCTGGCTCGACGACGATGTGCGCGCGGCGCTGCTCGCGCAGGACGGTCTGCGCCTTGCGGGCGCAACCTCATGGCCCGCCGACGACAAGGCCTACGTCGAACGCCTCGCCGCGATCCGAGCCCAGGGCCTCGACACGGCGCTCGACAAGCCGATTCCCGGCATCAGCACCGTGGCCGCACCCGTGTTCGACCACACCGGCAGCGTATGCCTCGTGCTCGCGCTGATGGGGCCGTCGGGCAACCTCGACACCACGCGCGAAGGCACGAGCGCGGCATGCCTGATCGCCGCCGTCGAGCGCCTGTCGCGCCGCTTCGGCTACGTGGCGGGCGCCGCGCTACCGCCGCTATAATCGCCTTCCAGCGCGGCATCAATACGGCATCAACACACTCCAACCAGCGCCCAGGCGCGCCGCCGCGTCACCCTAAAAGGACCCGCCCATGAGCACGGCCTCCACCGGTTCCCGCGCGGCGCAGCGCCAGGTCGCGGATCTACCCTGTCCGCGCGGCCTGCCGCTCGTCGGCAATCTGCTCCAGCTTTCGCCCACGCGCCTGCATCAGATCCTCGAGAACTGGGCCGAAGAACTCGGCACGCCTTATCGTTTTCAGGTCGGCAGCATTCCCATCACGATCTGGACCGACACCGAACTGATCCAGCAGATCATGCGCGAGCGCCCGCACCGCTACCGCCGCTATCAGCCGATCGAAGCCGTGCTCGAAGAGATGGGCTGCAACGGTCTCTTCTCGGCCGAGGGCGCGGCCTGGGAGACGCATCGCCGCCTCGTCATGCAGGCGCTGTCGATTCCCAATATCAAGGCGTTCTACACCACACTCTCCGACATCACGCAGCGTCTGCGCACGCGCTGGCTGCGCGCGGCCGAGCGCGGCGAGACCGTGGAGATGACCGACGACCTCAAGCGCTACACGGTGGACGTGACGTGCGCGCTCGCGTTTGGCGAGGACCCGCGCACGCTGGAACGCGATCACGGCGTGATCCAGGAGCATCTGGAACGCATCCTGCCGAGCGTGATGGGTCGCATCAACGCGCTGTTTCCGTACTGGCGATACTTCAAGCTGCCGGCGGATCGCAAGCTCGATCAATCGCTTGAGGCCGTGCACCGCTACGTCGACGCGATGATGGCGCGCGCCCGCGAGCGCATGCGCGACGAACCGTCGGAGATGCCACGCAATCTGCTCGAAGCGATGCTCGTGCAGCAGCAACAGCAGGACGCGTCGCCGGAACATGGCGGCGCGCCCATCACCGACGCGCAGATTCGCGCCAACGTGCTGACGATCCTGCTCGCCGGCGAAGACACTACCGCCGACTCGATCGCCTGGACGCTGCCCTATCTGGCCGCCGATCCCGCGCTGCAAACGCATCTGGGCGAAGAGGCGCACCGCGTGCTGGGCGACGCGCCCGTCTGCCCCGACTACGCGACGCTCAAGGAACTCGATATCTTCGAGGCCATCTGCATCGAGGCGACGCGCCTGCGCCCGGTGGCGGCGGTGCATTCGTTCGAGCCGCTCGAAGACGTGGTGCTCGACGATGTGGCGCTGCCCAAGGGCACGCGCATGTTCTTCGTCGCGCGCCCCGCGATGATCGACGCGAAAAACTTCGTCGATCCGCAGCGCTACGATCCGTGGCGCTGGATGCGCAAGGGCGAGCACGACGCGCACGCGGGCGCGCATGACGTGCGCGCGTATCTGCAGTTTGGCGCGGGGCCGCGCGTGTGCCCCGGACGCCATCTGGCGACCGTGGAAATGCGTCTCGCGCTCTCCATGCTGATGAACGAGTTCTCGATCGAATTGGCTATCGACCCGGCAAAGATCAACGAGGTGTCCGCGTTCACGATGGTGCCGGACACCATGCCGGTGAAGTTGACGAAGCGGGTGCGCGGCGCGGCCTAATGCGCACCATCGCGGCGCGGTGCCTCGCACCACGCTTGCCACACGTGCCGAAACGCAGCTTCCATATGACGCGCGAAACGCGGGCCATCCATAAGCGGCGAGGCCTGCATGCGCGCGCGCAAACCCGCGCGCAGGGCAGCGAGGCGCGGCAGGTCGCGCGCAAGCGCTGTGACGATGGCAACGTAGCGGGCGTCGCTGTCCGCCGCCAGTTCCGGCAAGCCCAGATTGGCCAGCAGGCAAAGCCCGGCGCGGCTCACCGCCGAACGCCCGAAACGCGTGGGCACGGGCACGCCCATCCAGAACGCGTCGAGACTCGTGGTGTGGCCGTTGGCCGGAAAGGTATCGAGCGCAATGTCGAACGCCTGATATGTGCGCAAATACTGCACGCGCGGCTGCATGCCCATGAAACGCACGCGTGCCGGATCGATGCCATGGGCCTGCAAACGCGCCGCCAGCTGCTCGCGTGCGCTGCCCGCGGGCGCCATCAACATGAGACGCGCGTCGGGCAACGCGGCGAACACACCGGCCCAGAGCGTGAGCGTGGCGTCGGTTAGCTTGCACGGATTATTCAGGCATCCAAACGTTACATAACCGTTCGAGAGCGAGGGCAGCGCGTTGACCTCGACGCCTGGCGCCTGCGCGTCGTAGCACCAGAACGCATCGGGCAGGCGCAGCGAACGCTCGACGTACTGGTCATCGACATTCGGGACGCCCGGCGGATCGATGCAGGGATCGGTAAGCCGCCAGCCGATCGACGGACTACCCGTCGTGCCGGGATAAGCGAGCCACGCCACCTGCACCGGAGCGGGCCGCATGGCGAACAGCAGGCGTCGCGCGCCATCCATATGCATGGTCAGATCGACGAGGATATCGATGCCATCGTCGCGAATCTGCTGCGCGAGGCGCGCGTCGTCGAGTTCGGCCACGTCGCGCCACACGTCAGCGTGGCGCTTGAGGCGCTCCGTCATGTCGTCGCGCCGGTGGCCCAGCGCGTAGCAGACGATCTCGAACGCCGCGTGATCGTGATGGCGCAAGAGCGGCATCATGAAAAGCGACTGGCAGTGATGGCGGAAATCCGGCGAGACATAGCCGATGCGCAATCGGCGTGCGGGTTCCGGCGGGTTCGCGTAGTTCGTCTGCGCGCTCGCGGCAAGAAGCGCCGCCTCGTGCCGCGCGGCAAAGCGTTCTGCTTCCACGCGAACGGCATGACCATCGTCGATGGCGAACATCAGCGAGAACAGCAGGTTGCTGTGCGCGCCGATATGCGCGGGATCGCAGGTCAACGCACGGCGATAGCTCGCGATGGCTTCGTCGATGCTGCCCATCTTGCTGAACGTGTTGCCCAGGTTGAGATGCGCATCGGCAAAATCGGGCTTCAAGGCAATGGCGCGCGCGAACGCGGCGTGCGCGGCGTCCACGTCGCCCAGGTTCAGATGCAGATTGCCGAGGTTATTCCACGCGGAAACGCGGCCCGGCTCCAGCGTCAACGCGCGTTCCAGGGCAGCTTGAGCTTCGTCGGTGCGCCCCGCGCCCTGCAGGACCGTTCCGAGATTCGTCAGCACCTCGACGGCATCGGGCGCGAGCGTGCGGGCGTGCTCGAGAACCGCAAGCGCCTCGGTCTCGCGATGCATCTTCAGCAGCACCTGCCCCAGGTTGTTCCACGCATTCACATGCGCAGGCGCGATCTCCACCGTGCGCCTCAGCACGATAAGCGCGCGCGCCCACTCGCACGACTTCGAAAGCATGGTGCCGTAGTTGAAGTGGATGCCCGCGTGCATCGGCGCGAGCGCCAGCGCCCGATCGAAGCAGCGCGACGCCGCCACGGTGTCGCCCGCTTCGCCATACAGGTGTCCGAGGTTATTAAGCGCGATGGGGGAATCCGGTTGCATCTCGACGGCACGCTGCAGCGCGCGGATCGCCATGTCCCGTTGCGTAGCGTCGCAGGTCATCGCGAACGTCACGAGAAAATTCGGCGCCTCGCGCAACGCCAGCGCTCGCTCGATAAACGCACGCGCCACCAGCCGGTCGCGCCCCAGTTCGAGCACGGCGGCGAGGTTGAGCGCTTCGGCGTCGTGCGGATTCGCGACGATCAGCTGCTCGCACAGCGCAAGGGCGCTTGCGGTTTCGCCGCGCTGCCAGGCGGATTCGGCCGCGGCGAGCGTGACGGTTTCGGGTGATTGAGACGAGGACATGTTTGTGAACGATTTCAGCTGCTCGCGCGAGCCAACACGGCGCCGCGACAGGCAAGCGACAAACGTTCGAGTCTAGTTTCGTCTCAATATCGCCAGATGGATATCTGACGGATCGCCACGCAAGCGTGCGCGGCTCACTCTCTCACTTCACCGACACTATCCGAGCCGCTGCGCGCCTGCGCGTCGCGCATCTTTTCGAGCGTGCGCGGCGCGAGGCCCATCGCCACAGCGATCGCCAGCGCGTCGATCACCGCCAGATGCGCGATGCGCGCGACGCCCGGCGCGTGCGGCTCCTGTGCGGCGGGCACGCGCAACAGCAAGGGAATATCGACAACCCATGCGAGACGCGACCCCGCATTGGTGAGCGCGATGGTGGTCGCGCCACGCTCCTTGGCGATCTGGATGCTTTCGTTGACCTCGACGCTGCGGCCCGACTGCGAGATGGCAAAGGCCACATCGCCGGGTTCGAGCAGCCCCGCGTGCAGGCGTTGCAAATGGGCGTCCGTGAAGGCGCTCGCGGCGATATCGAGGCGCAGCAAACGCAACGCCGCATCCTGCGCGACAAGCCCCGACCCCGCACCAACGCCAAAGAAGTAGACCCGCCGCGCACTGCCCAGCGCCGTCGCGGCGGCCTCGAACACGGCCGGGTCGAGCGAGGCGCGCGCATGCTTCACGCCCTGCACCACCGCTTCCGCCACGTTGTCGAGCAGCGTGCCCACCTGGGTGGCGTCGCCGCTCGTCATCTCCTGTGCGGCCGCGAACGGCACACCGCCCGCCGCGCTCTGCGCGAGCCGCATCTTGAAGTCGCGCAGGCCGTGCGCGCCCACCGCGCGGCAAAAGCGCGTGACCGAAGGCTCGGACACATCGGCGCGCAGCGCGAGTTCGGTGATGCTCGCGCGCATCGCGAAGTCGATGTCGGCGAGCACCATCTCCGCGACCTTGCGTTCGGCGGGCCGCAGCGACTCCGCAACATTGCGGATGTGATGGATCAGGTTGGAGACCGGCAAGCTGTGTTCCGTGGAGTGAGCCGAGGAAGGTGCAAGCGCAGCGACGTGCCAGGCGCGGGCCCGACGTTCACCTCATCAATCGAGCCGCTTGCCGCTTTCGGTATCGAACAGATGCAGGTGCGCGAGCGGCAAACCCAGTGTCAGGCGCTGGCCTGGTTCGATGCCCGGCCGCGCGCGCGTCGTGACGCACCATGAATTGCCGCCTATTTTCCCGTACAAGTGGGTCTCGGCGCCAGTCGGCTCGACCACCTCGACGGCGAACGGCACGTCGGCCGTCTGACCGGCTCCCGTTTCGATATGTTCGGGACGAATGCCCAGCGTCACGCGCGCGCCCTGCTGCGCGAGCCCTTCGGGAATCGCAATGCGCACGCCATCGTCGAGCACCAGCGCCGTGCCGCGCGCATCGTTCATCACGCTACCCGCCGCGAAGTTCATCGACGGAGAACCCAGGAAGCTCGCCACGAACAGATTGCCCGGTTTGTCGTAGAGATCGAGCGGCCGGCCGATCTGCTCGATACGGCCCGCGTTCATCACGACGATGCGGTCGGCCATCGTCATCGCTTCGATCTGGTCGTGCGTGACGTACACCACCGTGTTGCGCAGGCGCTGATGAAGCGCCTTGATTTCCGTGCGCATCTGCACGCGCAGCTTGGCGTCGAGATTCGAGAGCGGTTCATCGAACAGGAACAGCGAGGGTTCGCGCACCACGGCGCGACCCATCGCGACGCGCTGGCGCTGCCCGCCCGAGAGCGCACGCGGCAGGCGGTCGAGATAGTTCGAGAGATTGAGCAACTTCGCGGCGGCCTCGATGCGTGGCTTGAAGCCGTCCTCGCGCTCCTTGCGAATTCGCGGCCCGAACGCGATGTTGTCGTACACCGAGAGATGCGGATAGAGCGCATAGCTCTGGAACACCATCGAGATATTGCGCTGCTGCGGCGGCAGGCCGTTCGCGCGTGTGCCGCCGATCGTGAGATCGCCGCCGCTGATGTCCTCCAGACCCGCGATCATGCGCATGAGCGTGGTCTTGCCGCAACCCGAAGGGCCGACCAGCACGACGAACTCGCCGTCCTCGATGTCGAGATCGACGCCATGCACGACCTGCGTTTCGCCGTAGCGCTTGTAGATGCCGTTCAGTTGTACCGCTGCCATGCTGTCCTCGTGGGCTGGTTGTCGCTTTCGTGGATGCGCCGCTTCAGATTTCGTCGAGCGTCAGTTCGTTCGCCATCAGACGGTTACCCGCCAGCAGCCCCGCATCCACCGGCAGCGCAACGCCCGTAATCACGCGCGCTTGCGGCGAGGCGAGAAACTGCACGGCGTCGGCGATGTCGTCGGGCGTGGCGACGTCGCCGAGCGGATACCACTTCTTTAGTTCTTCGAAGATTTTCGGATGCTGCGCCACGCGGTCATGCCACGCAGGCGTCTTGACGGTGCCGGGGCAAACAATGTTCGCGCGGATGCCGTGCGGCCCCAGTTCCATCGCGAGCGCTTTCGTGTAGCTCACTAGCCCCGCCTTCGCCGCGCTATAAGCGGGGTGGCCGAGCGCGCTCAAACCGTTCACCGAGCCGATCAGCACCAGCACGCCGCGCCGGCGCTCGATCATCGAGGCGCGTACCGCCTCCACGGTGTAGTAGGTGCCGTTGAGGTTCAGATCGACGTCGCGCCGCCAGCTGGCCGCGTCGGTATGCGCAAGCGTGGTGCCGAGCGCGCCGCCCGCGTTCGCCACGGCCACGTCCACCGGGCCGCGCGCGGCGACGGCGCGCGCCACCGCATCGGCGAGTGCGGGCTGGTCGCTCACGTCGGCGGCCAGCGCTTCGAGGCGCGCCGCGCCGAACTCATCGGCCAGTTGCTGCACCGCCGTGGCGTCACGGTCAAGCGCGAGCACGGTGTCGCCCGCCTCGACGAATCGTTTGCACAACGCCCGGCCAATCCCGCCGCACGCGCCCGTCACCAACACCACCCGGCTCATGTTCGACTCTCCGTGAAAGCTCGTTGCGGGCCCGGTTTCAAGCAGCAACCGGGCCTGTAAATTTCCAACAACATCAGGTTTTCAATCGTTGTGAAAGCCGTGATCCAAAGATTCAAATGCAGGCATCCCAAATATTGAGACACACGAATTTCCCATGTTTTACGGCATGTTATGCAAATTCAGGACCGGAAAACAATATCGAGATTCCCAGGTGACAACGCTTTTTTCATCCTGTAGGATTTTTTCAAACAACGCAAGGCCAGCCAGATAACCACGTTAGGAGAGAGAGAATGGCGTTTAAGGCACGTGCATCCACCACGCTCGGCAAGCTCGCCGTCGCTATGGCGTTCGCAGGCATCACCGTCGCGGCGCATGCCGATACCGTTCGCGTGACCGTCGCCCACTACAGCGACGCCACGGCCCCGTACTTCGAGAAAATGGCCAAGCAGTTCGAGGCCGCCAACCCCGGCACGACCATCAAGATCGAAGACGTGAACTGGGACTCGCTGCAACAGAAACTGCAGACGGACATCTCGGGCGGCGCCAACGCCGACCTCGCCATCATCGGCACGCGCTGGCTGCTGGACTTCGTGAAGGACGACATCGCCGAGCCGCTCGATCCCTATATGGACGCCAATTTCAAGGCGCGCTTCATCGGCCCGTTCCTGGCTCCTGGTGAAATCAACGGCAAGATCTACGGCCTGCCGATCGCGGCGTCGGCGCGTGGGCTCTACTACAACAAAGACATGCTCGCCTCGGTGGGCTATCCGGATGGCCCGAAGAGCTGGAACGACGTGATCGAGGCGTCGAAGAAGCTGAAGGCCAAGGGCATCGCCGGTTTCGGCCTGCAAGGCAAGGAAATCGAAACCGACGTGTACTTCTACTACGCGCTGTGGACCAACGGCGGCGACGTGGTGGGCAAGGACAACAAGGCCGCATTCAATTCGGCCGCCGGCGTGAAGGCCGCGACGCTCTACAAGACGATGATCGACGAGGGTCTCACGGAGCCGGGCGTGACGGGCTACAGCCGCGAAGACGTACAGAACCTCTTCAAGCAGGGGCGCGTAGCGATGATGATTTCCGCGCCGTTCCTCGCCAAGCAACTGAAGAAGGAAGCGCCGAACATCAAGTACGGCATCGATCCGATTCCGGTGGGCACCGCTCCCGCGACCTACGCGGTCACGGACTCGATCATGATGTTCAAGAACTCCAAGGTGAAGAAGAGCGCCTGGAAGTTCCTCGACTTCCTGTTCACGAAGCAGCCGCGCGTGGAATTCACCAGCACGGAAGGCTTCCTGCCGACCACCAAGGCTGAAGCCACCGACCCGGCGTTCCAGGACCCGGACACCAAGGCCTTCGTCGCGCTGCTGCCGCACGCGAAGTTCGCGCCGACCGTGACCGGCTGGGAAGACACCGCCAAGGCCGTGACCAACGCGATGCAGTCGATCTATCTCGGCAAGGCCAAGCCCGCCGACGCGCTGAACCAGGCCGCCACCGAAGCGAACAAGTCGCTCGGCAAGTAAGCAGGCATACCCTGCCGCCGCGCAGTATCGCGGCGCGAACCGGCGCGTGGCGTAGCATGCAGACATCGCTACGCCATGCGCCGGTTCTTCGACTGACTGCACGCAACACCGGACGCATTACGACATGACTACCGGTCCCCTGAAGCAGACGCCGCCCGCCAATCCGGCGCGAGGCGTCGCGACCGACCCCACACGCGCACGCCCAAGCATGAGCCGCTCCGACCGCGCCGTTGCTGTCCCCCGCGCCCCCTGGCTGCTGATCGTGCCGAGCCTGTTGCTCGCGCTCTTCATCATCAGCTATCCGATCTTCAACATCGTCTGGCAATCGCTGCACGATGTGTCGCGCTTTGGCCAGATCCGCGACTTCAGCGGCCTGCAGAACTTCTACAACGTCTTTGGCGACCCCGTATTTCTGAGCGCGCTGAAGAACACCCTCATCTGGACCTTCTGCGTAGTGGTAGGCACCGTGGGGATCTCCGTGCCGGTCTCGCTCGTGCTCAATCAGGACTTCTATGGACGAGGCGTCGCGCGCACCATCATCATGCTGCCGTGGTCGGTGTCGCTCACGATGACCGCCGTGGTCTGGCGCTGGGCCTTCAACGACGACTACGGCATGGTCAACGTCACGCTGCAAAAGCTCGGCCTGATCGCCGGGCCGATTCACTGGCTCGCCACGCCCGAATACGCGTTTCCGGTCGAGATCGCCGTGGGCATCCTCGTGTCGATTCCCTTTACCACGACGATCCTGCTGGGCGGGCTCTCATCCGTGCCGGGCGACATCTACGAAGCCGCGCGTATCGACGGTGCGAGCGCCTGGCAGCAGTTCCGCCAGCTCACGCTGCCGTTGCTCAAGCCCTTCATCAACATGACGATCCTGCTCAACGTGATCTACGTGTTCAACTCGTTTCCGATCATCTGGGTAATGACGCAGGGCGGCCCGGACGACAGCACGCACATCCTCGTCACCTATCTCTACGAACTGGGCTTCCGGCTGGGCCGGCCGGGCGAAGCGGCCGCCGTCTCGCTCATCATGCTCGTGATCCTGTTCGTGTTCTCGGTGGCCTATCTGCGTGTGCAGGCCAAACGTGGTGGCGCGGAAGGAGATCTCGCATGAACCGCAAGCTCAAACGCTCGCTCTGGTGCTGGCTCGCGCTCTCGCCGCTGGTGGTGGCCGTGTTGTTCCCGTTCGCGGTGATGTTCTTCACCTCGTTCAAACCGGCCAACGAAGTCTTCGTCTATCCGGCGCGCTGGCTGCCCGTGCATTGGCGCTGGGAAAACTATGTCGATATGTGGCAGGCCGCGAACTTCGGCGTGGCCTTGCGCAACAGCATCGTCATTTCGTTCCTGTCGACGGCGCTTGCCCTCGCCGTCAGTCTGCCCGCCGCCTATGCGCTCGCGCGCTTTCCGTTTCGCGGACGCGGCGTGTACCGGCAGTTCCTGCTCGTCACGCAGATGCTCTCGCCCATTCTGCTGGTGGTGGGCCTGTTCCGCCTCGCCGCGATGATCCCCTATGGCGACGGCAATCTGGTCGATTCGAAGATCGGCGTGATCGTCTCGTATGCGGCGTTCAATATCGCCTTCGCCGTGTGGATGCTGTCGTCGTATTTCCAGACCGTGCCGCGCGATCTGGAGGAGTCAGCATGGCTCGAAGGGTGCAGCCGCACGGGTGCGGTGTTCCGCGTGTTCCTGCCGCTTGCGATCCCAGCCGTGGTGGTGACGGCCATCTTCACCTTCATCAGCGCGTGGAACGAATTTGCGGTGGTTTATACGTTGATCCGCTCGCCCGAGAACAAGACGCTCACGGTGCAGGTCACCGATATGGTCGCCGGCAAGTACACCGTCGAATGGGAACTGGTGATGGCGGCCACACTCGCCGCGACGCTGCCGGTTTCGGTGGTGTTCGCGTGGTTACAGCGGTATATGGTGAAGGGGCTGGCGCTGGGGGCGGTGAAATAAATTGCGGGAGAGCCAACGGGTTACACGCCCGTTGGCTTGCCCGACTCATTCGCCGCGATGAATATCGTGCGTGACGAAACCCGTCTGATTGGTGGGCAGATCGAGCCACGTCTCGTTGCCCAGCGTGCGGCGGATATCGCTCAAACCCGCTTCCCAGCGACTCTGCATGGTGGTGCGGCCAAACTGATAGTCCTTGTCGCCCCGCTCGAACTTCTGCTGCTGATAGATCAGTTGCAGCACGTTGTAGCGCTTGCTGCACGACAGGTCTTCGGCCAGTTTGCAGAGCCGGTCGCTCTCACGCGTGCCTTGCGGCACACGCTCCAGCAACTCGCGCAGCACATGCCGGTAGCGTTGTTCGCGCTGCAGCATGTCGGTAACGAAACGCGTGCGGCTCGAATACTGAATGTCCTTCACGCGCGTACTCACGTTCTCCATCGTCGCCGGCACCGGACCACGTGCCGACCACAGATCCACCTGAAACACCAGCGTGTCCCTGCGCGGCGCCGCACTGAGCACCTCCTGCAACGGCGTATTCGACACCACGCCGCCGTCCCAGTAGAACTCCCCGTCGATTTCTATCGGCGCGAAACCCGGCGGCAGCGCACCCGAAGCGATGAAATGCTCCGGACGCAGCATCGTGCGCGTACTGTCGAAATAGGTGAAGTTGCCCGAGGCCACGTTCACCGCACCCACCGACACGCGCGTCTCCCCCGAGTTGATGCGGTCGAAATCGCAGAAGCGCTCTAACGTGGCCTTCAGCGGCGTGGTGTCGTACCAGCTGATCTGCCCCGGCGCCTGGCTCGCCCACGGCAGCGGTGCGGGCACGCGCGGCGCGAAGAAGCCATGCTGCCCCTGGGCGGCCGCGCTTGCAGCCTGGAACGCCGTCAGCATCGAGCGCGAGGCCTCCGACGCCGTGAACATCAGATGCTCAAGCGGCGCAGGCAACGCCGGCGTGAACGCGGGCTTGCAGATGGTCTCCCAGAACTCGCGCAACCGCGCCACCCGATGCTCCGGCGCATTGCCCGCGATCAGCGCCGTATTGAGCGCACCGATCGAAATGCCCGCCACCCAGTTCAAGACAATGCGCGCTTCCTGCAAGCCTTCGAGCACGCCCGCCTGATACGCGCCAAGCGCTCCGCCGCCCTGCAATACGAGCGCAACCGTCTCGTACTCCAGGCAGCGTGCGTGGTGGCGATTGCGCCCGGCGCCGTTGGCCCGGCTCATTGCATGAACCAGCCGTGACTCACCACGAACGATTGGCCCGTGAGCGCCGCGCTCGGGAAGGCCGAGAGGAACAGCACCGTTTGCGCCACGTCCTCGACGGTGGTGAACACGCCGTCCACCGTGCCGCCGAGCATCACCTTCTTGATGACTTCCTCTTCGGAAATGCCGAGTTCCTTCGCCTGCTCCGGAATCTGCTTGTCCACCAGCGGCGTACGCACGAAGCCCGGGCAGACCACGTGCGAGCGCACGTTATGCTTGCCGCCTTCCTTGGCTAGCACGCGCGCGAGGCCGAGCAGACCATGCTTGGCCGTCACATAGGCCGACTTCAGCGGCGAGGCCTCGTGCGAATGCACCGAGCCCATATAGATCACGACACCGCCGCGATCGTCCTTGTACATGTACTTGAGCGCGGCCTTGGTCGTGAGGAACGCGCCATCGACGTGAATCGCCTGCATTTTCTTCCAGTCGGCAAACGAATAGTTTTCGATTGGATTGACGATCTGGATGCCGGCGTTCGACACGAGAATGTCGATCGAGCCGAAGGTGGCCGCCACCTTGTCGATACCGTCGTTGACGGCCTCTTCGCTCGTCACGTCCATGGCGATGCCCATGGCCTTGCCGCCAGCCGCATTGATGGCGTTGGCCACACTCTGCGCACCGTCGAGGTTCAGGTCGGCGATACCGACCGCCGCGCCCTCTGCGGCCAGCGTCAATGCGATCTGCTTGCCGATGCCGCTAGCGGCGCCCGTGACCACTGCGGTCTTGCCTTCGAGTTTCTTCATGTTGGAACGATTCCGTGTTCGTTGAGAAAGATGCGCCGCTTATCGCGGCTTATTGCGGCTTATTGCGCGAGATAGTCGTGCACGACTTCGCCAAGGCCGAGCGTGAGGTCCGCAACCAGATGGCGCGCCTCGACAATCTCCAGCACCGGCAGATCGGCGACGGGGGCAAGCGCATGCGGCATCAGATGCAGCGCGGCCGGCCCAGTCCAGGCGCCCTTGAGTTGAATGTCCTTCAGGAAGTAGCGCACGAGTTCGCACACGCGCGGCGAGCCGTCCACGTGCGGCACGATCTTGAGCAGAAAGTTCGGGCCGGCAAGACGCTTCGCCTGCTCCGCGATATCGAGTTCGCGATGCTTGTAGCCCATCGTGCCCGTGGCCACGCGCACCGGGCCGTAATCGAGCGTGCCCACCAGCGTGTCCGAAAACGGGCCGAGCCTGGGCGTCGCCAGCTTCTTCGGAAAGCCCCAGAGTTCGCGACCGCCCGCGATAGGCGGATGGTCGTCGAGATACATCGCGTGCGTGTAGCTACCGGGCTTGCCCTCGTACCTCACCGGAATCACCTGGCCGCTTTCCGTGTAGTCGCCAAAGCCGGTCGAATCGGGCATGCGGATGAATTCGTAGCTCACGAGCGGATCGACGACTTCGAGCGGTGCAGGGACGATCTTGCGCAGCTTCTCGAGGTCGGTGCGATAGGTGATGATCAGGAATTCGCGATTCACGAACTTGTACGGTCCCGGCGGAAACGCGGGACTCGTCCACGGCATCGCGAACGCGTTGGAGCGGATCTCTTGCATGAGTAGCCTCGGCAGAATTGCAATACTTTTCTGACAATCGTTCGGATGACGAAATGTCAGTCACAAACGATCGACGGCGGAAACGGCGCGGGCCGCATGCTGTCACGGCCGCTTGCACGGCGACCAAAAAGTATAGGTTGCAGGTACTGAACTTCGCGCCGCTACTCAACCGATGTTTGAGTAGGGTTAAGAGATGGGGAAGAAACCGGCGGGTGCGCCGGCTTCTTCGGGTTTCTATTATTTGCTGAGTTCGTGGCCGATCACACCACCGGCCACCGCACCGCCCACGGTGCCGACCGCGCTGCCATCGGTCGCCTTGTTGCCGACGTAACCGCCTGCTGCCGCGCCGCCCAGGGTGCAGGCGCTCGCGCCCAGCGTCAGCGCGGTGATGAAGCCAATGAGAAGGGCGCGCGCGGCGCCGCCGCTTTTGAGCCAGTTCATCGTTCATTCTCCTGATCGATGCAATGGCTCCTATGCAGCAAGCGACGTGCCGCCTTCAACCGTGGTGCAGGTGCAGCAGGATCAGCGTAAGCGTAACCAGCGAGCCTAGCGTCGAATGCAGGATCGTGCGCCCCGTCACGTGTGCCTCGCGGCGGTAGTACTCCGCGAGCATGAACGGCCCGGTGCCCGTGGGCAGCGCAGCCAGCAGCACGGCCGTCTCGACGAGTTGCGGCGAGAGGCCGAACACGCGATCCGCGAGCCACCACGTCAGCGCGGGCTGCGCCACCAGCTTCGACAGCGTGATCCACCACGACGATTCGGGCGGCGCATCGCTCTTCGCGCGACGCTCGGCGAGAAAGAGACCGAGGCTCACGAGCGCACAAGGGCTTGCCGCGCCGCCCAGCAGCTTCAGGAAGGTCTCGGCGCTCGCGGGCAGCGTCACATGCGCCCCCGACGCGATCGCGCCCAGCGCGGGCGCCACCAGCAGCGGATTGCGCATGAGCGAGCGCAGCACCTTGATGAGCAGCCGGTGCGGACGGCGCTCGCTTTGCAACCCGGTTTCGATCAGCACGATGGCGATGGCGAACAGCACGCACACCACGAGGATCGTTGCGATGGTCGTCGGCGTAAGACTCGAGGGGCCGAACGCGATCATGCACAGCGGAAAGCCCACGTAGCCCGTGTTCGGATAGGCGGCGGCGAGACCGTCGATGCTCGCGTCGGCGAGCGGCCGGCGCAGGAACAGGCGCACAGCCACCACGGCCGCGAACACCACGAGACCCGCGATGCCGAACGCCGCCATGAAAGCGGGCTGATACAGCTCATGCCAGGTTGCGTGCGCAAGGATGTCGAACAGCAAGGCGGGCAGCGCGAGCCAGACGACGAAGCGGTTCAGCTCGGAGGCGGCCGCGGGGCCGAGCACGCCAAAACGGCGGCAGGCGAAACCGGCAAAGATCAGACCAAAGACAGGGAGCAGGATCGAGACAGCGGAGAGCATCGGGAGTAGCAGCGGAGGCGGTAAAAACAGCGCCGCGCGCGAGGCGCGCGCGGGCATCGGAAAGACAAGGAAAAGGCGGCGTATCAGTCCATCGCCGCATGACTCGTATCGACCGCCCCGCCGCCGCCCGAAGGCCGGATCAGCACCAGCAGCGGAATCACCAGCAGCGTGGCGACGAACATCATCTTGAAGTCGTTCAGGTACGCGATCATCTGCGCCTGCTGCGTGATCGACTGGTTGAGCACCGCGAGATCGTAGCGCGATCCTGCGGCCAGCATCGGCTGGATCGCCGGGTTGAACGGCGTGATCTGCGCAGCGAGGTCCGAATGCGCGACCTGGGTGCCGCGCGTGACGAAGGTCTGCACGATCGAAATGCCGATACTGCTGCCGATATTGCGCATCAGGCTGTAGGTGGCCGTGCCGTCCGCGCGCAGTTGCGGCGTGAGCGTTGAAAACGTCAGCGCCGAAAGCGGCACGAACACGAAACCCAGGCCAAAGCCCTGGATCACGCCGGGCCAGACGATATCCGAAGTCGACAGCACGAGCGTGTACTGCATCATCTGCCAGAGCGCGTAGGCCGAGACGACGAAGCCGAACAGCAGCATGCCGCGCGCGTCCACATGCTTGAGCATGCGCCCCGCGATCAGCATCGCGATCATGGTGCCCGCGCCCGATGGCGCCGTGACGAGGCCGGTGGTCGCGACCGGATACCCCATGAGGTTCTGCAGCATGGGCGGCAGCAACGCGCGCGTGGCGTAGAGCACCGCGCCGATCACGAAAATGAAGAACGTGCCCGTGGCGAAATTGCGGTCTTTCAGCAGTTGATAGCGGAAGAACGTCGCGGGCCCGGAACTGGCCGTATGGACCACGAAGAACGCGAAGGCCAGCACCGAGATGAGCGCCTCGATGCGGATTTCAAGCGAGCCGAACCAGTCGAGTTGTTCGCCACGGTCAAGCAGCGCCTGCAATGCGCCGATGGCCAGCGCCAGCGTCGCAAAACCGAACAGATCGAAGCGCGTGGGCTGGCCCCGCTCGCGCGCGGGCAGGAAGGTGGACACGCCGAAGAACGCGAACAGGCCGACCGGCACGTTGATGAAGAACACCCAGCGCCAGTTGTAGCTGTCCGTAAGCCAGCCGCCCAGCGTGGGACCCAGCACCGGTCCCACCATCACGCCCATGCCCCAGACCGCCATCGCCTGGCCCTGGCGCTCGCGCGGGTTGATGTCCAGCAGGATCGACTGCGAGAGCGGCACCAGCGAAGCGCCGAACACGCCCTGCAACAGGCGCGAAGCGACGATCTCGCCCAGCGTTTCCGACAACCCGCACAGCGCCGAGGCCACCGTGAAGCCCGCGATCGCCGCACCTAGCAGCGGCTTCACGCCGAAGCGGTCGGCGAGCCAACCCGTGAGCGGCGTGGCGATGGCCGCCGCGACGATATACGAGGTGAGCACCCACGTAATCTCGTCCTGCGATGCCGATAACGCGCCCTGCATATGCGGCAGGGCGACGTTGGCAATGGTGCTGTCGAGCGTCTGCATCAACGTGGCGAGCATGATCGACAGCGTGATCATGCCGCGATTCAGGGGCGCGGCCTCACGTTGCGCGGCCAGGCCATGCGGGACTGCGGTCATCGTAGGTCCGAACAGGGCGTCTCGAAATTAATAAGCCTGCTTATTATACGAATCGGCCCCGCTCGCGCAATCGGGAAGAATGGGGACGCCTTCGCACGACGAGCGTCCGTGGCAGGCGCCGGGCCGGCCCGCAAAGCCGCCGCTTATAATCGCGGCATGACTACCGACCTCGAAAAACGCTTCGGCTTCTTGATCGTCGACGTGGGCCGTCTGTACGGCAAACGTTACGACGAGCTTGCGAAGTCGTCGCTCGACCTCACGCGCGCGCAGTGCCGCATGATCGCCTACCTCGCGCACTACGGCCCCATGAACCAGGCGAGCCTCGCCGAGCGGCTCGAAGTCGCGCCGATTTCGGCCGGCAGGCTGCTGGAACGCATGGAAGAAAACGGCTGGGTCGTGCGCGAGGCGAACCCGGAGGATCGCCGCGAATTGCTCGCGAGCCTCACGCCCAAGGCGGCGAGCGTGCTCACGGACGCGCGCCATGTAGGCGACGAGGTGCAGGACGAAGCCCTCGCGGGCTTCACCGCGGAAGAAGCCGAACAGTTCGGCGAGATGCTTCAGCGCGTGCGCGCCAATCTCGGACTGCTGGTCGAGCGCTGAGCCGCCACGCGGGCGGCGGTGGGTTTCATAACCGCCGCTGGCGCGGCGGCGTGCTTCACTGACCGGCGAGCTTGCGCTGGCACCACAGACACAGCAGATCGCAGGCGAGATGCGCGGCGGCCAACGCCGTGATCTCGCTCTGATCGTAAGCGGGCGCCACTTCCACCACGTCCGCGCCCACCAGATTCAACGCCTCCAGCCCGCGCACGATCGCCAGTGCCTGCGCCGAAGACAGACCGCCCGCCACGGGCGTGCCCGTGCCCGGCGCGAAGGCCGGGTCCAGACAGTCGATATCGAAGGTCAGATACGCGGGCCGCTCGCCCACGATCTCCAGGATGCGATCGCGCGCCGCGCGCGGGCCGTTTTCGTGCACCCAGGCGGCATCGAGAATATTGATGCCGAGAAAGTCGTCGTTCCACGTGCGGATACCTACCTGCACCGAGGTCTTCGGATCGATCAGCCCTTCTTTCACGGCCCTGTAGAACATCGTGCCGTGGTTGAGGCTGTCCGGATGATCGTCGGGCCAGGTGTCGCAATGGGCGTCGAAGTGGATCAGCGAAAGCGGCTTGCCGTATTTCTCAGCGTGCGCGATCAGGAGCGGGTAGGTGATGAAGTGATCGCCGCCGAATGTGAGCATCTTCGCGTTCGAGCGCAGGATCGTGCGCGCGTGCTCGATGATCGCGGGCTTGATCGAGAGCGGGTTGTGCGCGTCGAACCAGCAGTCGCCGTAATCGGTCACGGCCAGCGTGTCGAACGGATTGAAGCCCCACGGGTAGGGATGCAGCTCCGCGAGTTGCACGCTGGCCGCACGCACGGCCGCAGGTCCGAGCCGCGCGCCCGAGCGGAACGTGGTGGCGAGATCGAGCGGCACGCCGGAAATCGCCACGTCCACGCCATTCAGGTCGCGGGTGTAATTGCGGCGCATGAACGACAGCACGCCCGCGTAGGTGTTCTCGATGGAAGAGCCGTACAGCGAGCCGCGACGGAATGCGCCGTCGCCCTGAAACGTGTCGTTCATGGGACGCCTGATTCGAAGGGGCGCGGCGCGTTCTGCGACTCGGCGCCCGAGTATTGAGGGGACGCGCAACGGCGCGCCGAAGCACGCCGTCGCGATGCTCGCCTTAACGCAACCGCACGAGCGTGGACTTCAGTTCGGTGTACTTCTCAAGCGCATGCAGCGACTTGTCACGGCCGTTGCCCGATTCCTTGAAACCGCCGAACGGGAAGTTCATGTCGCCGCCTTCGTCGTAGCAATTGACCCAAACGGTGCCCGCGCGCAGACGGCGCGAGATCTCATGCGCGTTCGTCAGGTTCGAGGTCCACACGGCGGCGGCAAGACCGTAGTCGCTATCGTTGGCGATGCGCACGGCTTCGTCGATGGTGCTGAACGTGATGACCGAGAGCACCGGCCCGAAGATTTCCTCGCGGGCCACGCGGTCGTCGTGATGCGTCTCGAACACGGTCGGCTCCACGTAGTAGCCACCGCTTGCTTCGTTCACGCGCTCGCCGCCCAGCAACAGCTTCGATTCCTTGCGACCGGCTTCGATGTAGCCCAGCACGCGCTCCATCTGGATCTTGTCGACGATCGCACCCATCGACACATTCGGATCGAGAGGATTGCCAGGCTTGTACGATTTCGCCGCTTCCACGAGCTTCGCGAGGAACACATCCTTGATGTCGCGATGCACGAGCAGGCGCGAACCCGCCGTGCACATTTCGCCCATGTTGTAGAAGATCGCACCGGCCGCCGCGTTGGCGGCGCGGTCCAGATCCGGGCAATCGGGCAGCACGATGTTCGGCGACTTGCCGCCCAGCTCGAGCCACACGCGCTTGAGGTTGGACTGGCCCGCGTACTGCATGATCTGCTTGCCGACGTTGGTCGAACCCGTGAAGGCGATGCAGTCCACGTCGCGATGCAGGCCGAGCAGCTTGCCCGGCTCGCCGCCACCGGGCAGGACGTTGAACACGCCTGCGGGAATGCCGGCTTCGTGCGCGAGTTGCGCGACACGAATGGCCGTGAGCGGCGACTTTTCGGAAGGCTTGAGCACGACGCTGTTGCCGGCCGCGAGCGCTGGGCCGAATTTCCACGATGCCATCAGGATCGGGAAATTCCACGGCACGACAGCCGCCACCACGCCGATCGCTTCGCGCGTAACGAGACCTACCAGATGGTGATCGGCGGGCGCCACTTCGCCACCCACCTTGTCGATCGCTTCCGCGAACCATTCGACACAATAGGCCGCGCCCGGCACGTCCACCGTGGTGGTGTCGCCGATCGGCTTGCCGGCGTCGAGCGTTTCGAGCAGGGCGAGTTCGTCGAGGTGCTCGCGCATCAGCGCGGCCCAGCGCAGCAGCACGGCTTTGCGTGCGCGCGGGTTGAGTCCGGCCCACACGCCTTCGTTGAACGAGCGGCGCGCCGCGGCCACGGCGGCG
Source organism: Paraburkholderia sp. J67 (assembly GCF_905220265.1). Taxonomy (NCBI): domain Bacteria; kingdom Pseudomonadati; phylum Pseudomonadota; class Betaproteobacteria; order Burkholderiales; family Burkholderiaceae; genus Paraburkholderia; species Paraburkholderia sp. J67. The sequence continues at coordinate 7,170 of NZ_CAJMZK010000012.1, read as the reverse complement.
TCCACATCCGCCGCACCGCAGTCCGCCACGTTCGCCAGCACGCGGCCGTCGATCGGGCTCACGCAATCGAAGGTACGGCCCGAATAGGCGTCGCGGTAAGCGCCGTCGATGAATGCGCGGCCTTCGATCGAAAGCGTCGCGGCCTTGTCTTGCCAATAAGCGAGAGTTTTCTTGTCCATCAGGATGCCTCAATGATTGACGATTCGTCTTGCGTGTCGCGCACGTCGCGCGTGGCGCTGCAATTCAGCAACTGCAGAGCAATCACGGCGACAAGACGGCAACGCAAGAACGAACCGGATACACGCGTATCCGAAGGGTGTCAGAAGGTGGGCGGCGAATTCGCCGACACCACTTCGCAGACTTCGTTTGCGCTGGGATTGCGAAACCGGTGCGGGAAGCGGCTTTCAAAGTAGTAACTGTCGCCGGGGTCGAGCAGCCAGGTGGTGCCGTCCACGGTCAGTTCGATCTGGCCCGACACCACGACGCCGCCTTCGTGCCCCGCGTGCGAGAGCATTTCGGGGCCCGTGTCGGCGAGCGGCTGATACACCTCGCGCAGGATGCCCATATTGCGGTCCTTCACGTTCGCACCCGCGAGATAGAACTCGATGGAGGCGTTGCCGAGGTTAGGCATTTCGCCACGCCGCGACACGACACTCGCACCTTCATGGAGGTCGAATGTGAAGAATTCCGCGAGGCTCATCGGAATGCATTCGAGCAACTTCTTGAGCGAGCCCACTGAGGGACTGACGCGACTTTGCTCGATGAGCGAGATCGCGCCGTTCGTGACGCCCGCACGTTTGGCGAGCTCACGCTGAGACAACCCATAACGCTTGCGTACATAACGCAGACGAGTGGCAACTTCAGTGGAAACAGATACGGACTCGGACACGATCGAAGAACCGGTTGGGTCAGGAAACGCATGGAAACGCACGCATGAACAACGGCGCGGAATGACACTGTAGTGCGTTGGCGTGTTGAATATTCTAATCAGTTCTTTTTTTTTTGCGTCAGTACTAACCCCTGTAAGTAATTCGAAATATACGTACAGTGCGGCATATTTCGTACTGCGCGACGTTTTCGGTCATCTTGGGGAAAGTGCTGACATAAAAAACGTAAAAAAATAATTGACGGCCTTTTTGGCTCGTATATGCTGAAACACAGGTTGATCAGGCGATGAAAAACCGCATTACATTGCAACGCAACACGCAATCAATGCTCGATACATCGAATGACACCTATGTGTCGATGTGCAAAGCGCAGTTTTCATGCCGCGCAGTGTGAATCGACCAGTGACCAACAAACCCCAGTCGAGTGTAATTGTGAGAGTCCGTGGCCCTCTGGTGAGATGGGATCGAAGTCATGCGAGGTGTCTTCGCAGTGACTGCGCCGCCATCGCCGACGGCAGCAGCGGCTGGCTTGCCTCTCGCCTGCCTCTCTCCGTCTTCACAATCCTTTCCCGTCGGTCCGTCCGTCGCCATAACGCCGTCTCTGCACGCGCCTTTATCGCGGTGCATACCGACGAAGTCGCGTCGCTGCTGCCCTAGCGCCTCTCCTTCCTGCGCCGTTCGTTTTCGCCGTCGATTGCGTGCGAAGTGCCTGGTCACGCGCAAACGATGTGGATGTGCACGCCTGAGTACGGTTGCGCCCCACAACGGCCGGAAACGAACCGCCTACATGATCTCTACGCGAAGCGCGATGCGTTAGTGACGCTGCGCTCCGTTACCCAAGGTTTGCGGCCGTGTGAATTGCACGGTTGCAAGGTCATGTCACGCCTGTAGCTTCGCCGCCAATCCGATATCGAGGCGACGCGACAGGAAGAAGAAATAAGACGTTAGTCATGCGAACCAAACCATTGATTGGAGTTACCGCCGATCGCACCATGATGGGGCCGCACGCGTCGCACGTGGCGGGCGAGAAGTACATCGCCGCCGCTGTGGACGGGTCGGGTGGGCTCGCGTTCGTGCTGCCGGCTCTCGGCGAGCGGCAGGCCACGGCGGACATTCTGGACGCCGTGGACGGTCTGCTCTTCACGGGCAGCTACTCGAACGTCGAACCGCATCGTTATGGTGGCCCGGCTAGCGCCGCAGGCACGCTGCACGATCCGGCGCGCGACGCCACCACTCTTCCGCTGCTGCGCGCGGCCATCGACGCCGGTGTGCCGGTGCTCGCCATCTGCCGCGGCTTTCAGGAAATGAACGTGGTATTCGGCGGCACGCTGCATCAGGAAGTGCACGCGGTGGACGGCCTCGACGATCACCGTGAAAACAAGGCCGAAACGCTCGAAACGCAATATGGCCCGGCACATACCATCGCGCTAGCGGAAGGTGGTCTGCTGCACAAGCTTACGGGCGGCTCGCGTGAAGCACACGTGAATTCGCTGCACGGTCAGGGTATCGACACGCTCGGTCGCGGGCTCGTTGCGGATGCAACGGCTCCCGACGGTCTCGTCGAAGCCATTACCGTTGCCAACGCAACCAGCTTCGCGCTGGGCGTGCAATGGCATCCCGAGTGGCTACACGCGCAAAACGCCCTTTCCACCGCTATTTTCCGCGCCTTTGGCGACGCCTGCCGCGCCCGCATGCTGGCCCGAATACCGGGCGGGGCCGCAAGCCACCCCGCACGCGCGCACGCTGCGCAGGTCTGACGCCGGCCCATACAGAACAGAGAGAACGAACATGCACGACATCGACGAATTCCTGAAGAAGCACCACATCACCGAAATCGAAGCCATCATCCCCGACATGGCGGGCATTGCGCGCGGCAAGATCATTCCGCGCAGCAAGTTCGAATCGGGCGAATCCATGCGCCTGCCGCAAGCGGTGATGATCCAGACCGTGACGGGCGACTACCCGGAAGACGGTACCCTCACCGGCGTCACCGACCCGGACATGGTCTGCGTGCCGGACGCTTCGACGATCCGCATCATTCCGTGGGCGACCGACCCGACCGCCCAGGTCATTCACGATTGCGTGCACTTCGACGGCTCGCCCGTTGAAATCTCGCCGCGCCGCGTGCTGCGCCGCGTGCTCGAACTCTATGAAGCGAAGGGCTGGAAACCCATCATCGCGCCGGAACTGGAGTTCTATCTCGTCGACATGAACAAGGACCCGGATATTCCCCTCGCGCCGCCGATCGGCCGCACGGGCCGCCCGGAAACCGGCCGCCAGGCGTACTCGATCGAAGCGGTCAATGAATTCGACCCGCTGTTCGAGGACATCTACGAGTACTGCGATATTCAGGACCTCGAAGTCGATACGCTGATTCACGAAGTCGGCGCCGCGCAGATGGAGATCAACTTCATGCACGGCGAGCCGCTGGGTCTCGCCGACCGCGTGTTCCTGTTCAAGCGCACGGTGCGCGAAGCCGCGCTGCGTCACCATATGTACGCCACGTTCATGGCGAAGCCGATGGAGAACGAGCCGGGCTCGGCCATGCACATTCACCAGAGCCTGGTGTCGGCGGAAAGCGGCCAGAACCTGTTCACGGGCGCCGACGGCAAGCCTACCGACATGTTCCATGCGTACATCGCGGGCCTGCAGAAGTACACGCCGGCACTGATGCCGATCTTCGCGCCGTACATCAACTCGTATCGCCGCCTGTCGCGCTTCATGGCCGCGCCGATCAACGTGGCCTGGGGCTACGACAACCGTACCGTGGGCTTCCGCGTGCCGTATTCGTCGCCGGCCGCGCGTCGTGTGGAGAACCGCATTCCGGGCGTCGACACGAACCCGTACCTCGCAATTGCCGCCACGCTCGCCGCCGGTTATCTGGGCATGACGCAGCACCTCAAGCCCACCGACCCGCTCGTGAGCGACGGTTACGAGTTGCCGTACCAGCTGCCGCGCAACCTCGAAGAAGGTCTCTCGCTGATGGGCGCGTGCGAACCGCTCAACGACATCTTCGGCGAGAAGTTCGTGCGCGCTTACCTGGCGCTCAAGGAAACCGAATACGAAGCCTATTTCCGCGTGATCAGCTCGTGGGAACGCAAGCACCTGCTGCTGCACGTGTAACAGACAAGGAGACATCGAAAATGAACTATCGGATCGACGCCCCCGCAAGCGCCCTCCAGGACGTGCCGACGACGCTGCGTGCGCAAAACACGCAAGCTGCGCGCACCACGGCCGAATATCGCGCACTCGACGCCGCGCACCACATCCATCCGTTCTCGGACATGGGCTCGCTCAACAAGGCTGGCAGCCGCGTGATCGTGAAGGCCAAGGGCGTGTACCTGTGGGATTCGGAAGGCAACCAGATTATCGACGGCATGGCCGGTCTCTGGTGCGTGAACGTGGGCTATGGCCGCAAGGAACTGGCCGACGCCGCGTACGAGCAGATGCAGCAACTGCCGTTCTACAACACGTTCTTCAAGACCACGCACCCGCCGGTGATCGAGCTTTCCGCCTTGCTCGCGGAAGTCTCGCCGGAACCGTTCAACCACTTCTTCTATTGCAACAGCGGCTCGGAAGGCAATGACACGGTGCTGCGCATCGTCCATCAGTTCTGGCATACGCAAGGCAAGCCGTCGAAGAAGGTCGTCATCTCGCGCAAGAACGCGTACCACGGTTCGACCATTGCAGGCGGCACGCTCGGCGGCATGGGCTATATGCACGAGCAGATGCCCTCGAAGGTCGAGAACATCGTCCATATCGACCAGCCGTACTTCTACGGCGAAGCCGAAGGCAACATGACGCCGGAGGAATTCGGCCTCGCGCGCGCCCAGCAGCTCGAAGCGAAGATTCTCGAAGTGGGCGCGGAGAACGTAGCCGCCTTCATCGGCGAGCCGTTCCAGGGCGCGGGCGGCGTGATCTTCCCGCCGTCGACCTACTGGCCGGAAATCCAGCGCATCTGCCGCAAGTACGACATCCTGCTGTGCGCCGACGAAGTGATCGGCGGCTTCGGCCGCACGGGCGAATGGTTCGCGCATCAGCACTTCGGCTTCGAGCCGGACCTGATCACGATGGCCAAGGGCCTCACGAGCGGTTATGTGCCGATGGGCGCGGTGGGTCTGCATGACCGCGTGGCGAAGGCGCTGATCGAGAACGGCGACTTCAATCACGGTCTCACGTACTCGGGTCATCCGGTGGCGGCTGCTGTGGCGGTGGCCAACCTGAAGCTGCTGCGCGACGAGAAGATCATCGAGCGCGTGAAGACCGACACGGGTCCGTACTTCCAGCAACGTCTGCGCGAAACCTTCGCGAACCATCCGATCATCGGCGACATTTCGGGTGCGGGCCTCGTGGCCGGCCTGCAACTGGCCGAAGATCCGAAGGCACGCAAGCGCTTCGCGAACGGCGGCGACGTGGGCACGATCTGCCGCGACTTCTGTTTCAACGGCAACCTGATCATGCGCGCCACGGGCGACCGCATGCTGCTCTCGCCGCCGCTCGTCGTCACGCGTAGCGAGATCGATGAAATCGTGTCGAAGGCGAAAAAAGCCATCGACGCCACTGCGCAACAACTGGGCTTTTCGTAACGCTGTAACCGTCTGGGCCGGCGGCGCACAACGGGGTGCGGGCGCCGCCCGCCGACCTTCATCACCTGGGGAAATCAACATGAGTGTCAGACATCTTCGTCATGCCGTCGCACTGGCCGCGCTTACCGTTTGTGCGGGTCTCACGGCTACTTCGAGCCAGCCGGCTCGCGCCGCGGACGACTCACTGAACGTCTATAACTGGTCCGACTACATCGCGAAAGACACGATCCCGAACTTCGAAAAGCAGACGGGCGTTCACGTCAAGTACGACAACTACGACAGCGATGACACGCTGCAAGCCAAACTGCTCGCGGGCAGCTCGGGTTACGACATCGTGGTGCCGACTTCGAACTACATGGCCAAGCAGATCCAGGCCGGCGTGTACCAGAAGCTCGACAAGTCCAAGCTCCCCAATCTGTCGAACCTCGATCCGTTGCTCATGCACATGATCGCCGACGCGGATCCGGGCAATCAGTACGGCGTGCCCTGGGCCTACGGCACCGACGGTGTTGGCTACAACCAGGAGGCCGTGGAAAAGGCGCTGGGTGCGAGCGCGCCGGTGGATAGCTGGGCGCTGATCTTCGATCCGCAATATCTCTCGAAGCTCAAGGGTTGCGGCGTCTCGTTCCTGGACCAGGCCGTCGACGCATTCGCTGCCACGCTGCAATACATGGGCAAGAACCCCAACAGCACGAACCCTGCCGACTACCAGGCCGCATTCGAAGTGCTGAAGAAAGTCCGCCCGTACATCACGCAGTTCAACTCGTCGGGCTACATCAATGACCTCGTGAACAACGACATCTGCGTCGCGTTCGCCTGGTCCGGCGACGTAGGCATCGCTCACCGCCGCGCCGAGGAAGCCAAGCGCTCGTACCACCTCAAGTTCTCCAACCCGAAGGAAGGCGGCCTGCTGTGGTTCGACGTGATGGTTATTCCGAAGGATGCCCCGCACCCCGAAGCCGCACTGAAGTGGATCAACTACATCGAAGATCCGAAGGTCAACGCCGCGATCACCAACGAAGTGTTCTATCCGACCGCGAACAAGGCCGCGCGCCAGTTCGTGACGCCGGCGGTCGCACAGGACCCGACGGTCTATCCGGGCGACGACGTGCTTCGCAAGATGACGCTGATGAAGCCGATGCCGGCTGACATCCTGCGCCTCGAAAACCGTCTGTGGTCGCAGTTGAAAACGGGCCATTGAGCCTGCAACGCGTCGGGAAGCCGCCGGCGAGCGGCTAAATCCCGCAGGAGAAGGAAGGAGACAACAAACGGATGAGGGATCGCTCGACCCCTCTCCGCCAAGAAGTCCGCTGTTCGAAGTCCGGCTGAGCGCGCCGCCCCTATGAATGACGACGCGCCAGTCTCCAACGAGCTCCGTTCGCAGTACTGACGTACGCGAGTCGCTTTAGCGCCCCGTGCGGGACGGCTCATGCCTGCGTTTCGGCGCAGCACGCAAGAACGGGCAGTACCGCGATCAGAAAGGAACCAGTTACATCATGAATTCGACGTCCCAAGTCAACGCCTCCGAAGCCGCGCGCATCGACGCCACGGCCAGCTCCCGCGACGCTTTCGTACGCATCGAAAACGTCGTCAAGAAGTTCGGCGACAGCGTCGCCGTCAACAACGTGAGCCTGAACATCGCGAAGAACGAGCTCTTCGCCCTGCTCGGCAGCTCGGGCTGCGGCAAGTCCACGCTA
>NZ_CAJMZK010000011.1:0-230906 GCF_905220265.1 Paraburkholderia sp. J67 | reverse complement strand
TACTGCGTAAAGTCGAGCGTTAAAGAGGTTGGCCGCCCGTGGCTGAGCGATAGCCGTCTGCGCCGCTGGTGTCCTCTTTCACAGGAAACCAGCGGCGAAGTCCGTGTCAGTGCACGGTAACGCTGACAGTCACGATTTCGAATCCAGGATCGGCGTGCTCGCTCGCCGCCTTTTCCGCTTCTTCATACGAGAAGAAAGATTTAGCTCCTTCAATCTCCGGCGCCATGCCAATGTCGCCGTCCTCAGCGCAGCAGAGGAATTGCATACCAGTCTTCACTACATAGACGGTCGTCATGTCTCCCTCCAGGGTTTGCAGGGCAATTCCAGTCTAGCAGGCCGTATCCAATGCGATATGGCAATCCACGCGAAAATGCCAGCAATCATGCTGCGCACTGCGCGAGTCGAATATGGGCGCTATTCAAGCAGTGTCACTTCACCATTCGTAATGTCGTACATCGATCCGACGATTTTAATTTTTCTTTCCTGCTCCAGACCCGCCAGAATCGAGCTGCCGTTACGGATGGCGTCGATCGTATGCCGCACGTTGGAACGCGCCACCGCATCGACAAACGCGGCGTTTTTGCTGCTGCGATCGCCAGAATAGGTCGTCGCCGCGATCGCCGGCTTGATCGTGTCGAGCAGCCCTGTGAGGTTTCCCAGTTCGACGTTGTCGATAGCGCCCTTGATCGCGCCGCACGCCGTATGGCCCATGACGAGAATGACTTTCGCGCCGGACACGGCGCAAGAGAATTCGAGGCTGCCGAGGATGTCCTGATTGGCGACGTTCCCTGCAACGCGGGCATTGAATGTATCGCCAATGCCCATGTCGAGAATGATTTCGGCGGGTACGCGTGAATCAATACAACCGAGGATAACGGCCGCAGGATACTGACCCGAGGCACTCGCCCGCTTCTGTGCGCGGTAGTCCTGACTTTTCATTTTGCCGGAACGGAATCGCTCATTGCCATGCATCATCATGGCGATGATCTGGTCCGGCGTCATGGCGTCCCGCTGGGCCTGGGTTAATGCCGCCGCCTCCGCGAGGTCGACTTCCCATCCCATTGCCGCGGCCAGCGTCGCTACACCCGCCAACGTTCCGGCCTTTAGCCACCCGCGTCGCGCGAGACGTTGCGGATGGTCCGATGCGCAGCAACCTTGTTTCGATTCCATGGCAATGGTTTTGTAATTGTCGCTGAAACTTTTATAGTCGCCGATTTTTACAAATACCATTCACCAGGTTCAGCGGCGGCCCAACCCAAGCCGGGCCGCCGCTTTTATCACTCACGCAGCGAAATCGGTCGACGCCGAAAGCCCCTTCCACGTTTCCATTTCCTGCGTCACATAGGCATTTTTCGCCGCGATGGCCGCCAGCGTGTCCGTGCCGAGCGGCAGGCGCAACGGCGGGTCCGATGCATCGACGAGCGTGATCAACGCGGCGGCGAGCTTCGTCGGATCGCCGGGCTGGTTGTGATTCATTTGCACCGCTTTGCGGCGAACCGCGCCCGAGGTTGCGTCATAATCGTCGATCACGTCAGGCGCGACGAGCAGCGACGACGCATCCAGAAAGTCCGTGCGGAAATAACCCGGCTCGATAACGGTGGCATGGATGCCCAACGGTTTCAATTCGGCATACAAAGCTTCCGTAATGCCTTCGACAGCAAACTTTGTCGACGAATACGCACCAAATCCCGCTGCGGCCCGATAACCGCCAATCGACGAAATATTGATCACGTGGCCCGCGCGATTCGAGCGCATCGTCGGCAGCACGGCGCGCGTGACATTCAGCAAGCCGAACACATTCGTGTCGTACATGCGACGGACGTCCTTGTCGGCAGACTCTTCCACTGCGCCGAGCAGACCGAAGCCAGCGTTGTTGACGAGCACGTCGACGCGACCGAACTTCTCGATTGGCAACTGCACGGCCGCTTTCGCCTGCGCCTCATTGGTCACGTCCAGCGCAACCGGCAGCAACAACGGCGACTCGCCCAGACGCTCGACGATAGCCGGGACGTTCCGTCCGGCGGCCACAACCGCGTTGCCATCTGCAAGCGCGGCTTCGGCAATCAATGCACCAATCCCGCGCGACGCACCGGTGATGAACCAGACGCGCTTGAAGCTACCTTGTTGAACGTTAGCCATCATGTCTCTCCTACGTGTGGGTGATGAAGTGATGTCATGGTAGGCGCAGCCATTGACACACACTAGCCGTATATTGCTGGAGAGATAATCCAGGTTTATTTGCGAATCGGGGGCGAGTGAGATGAACGAAATTCGAGCGATCACCACGTTCGTGCGTGCCGCCGCGCTCGGAAGTCTGCGCAGCGCAGCCGTCGATCAAGGCATCTCGCCGCAGGCCGCGAGCCATGCTGTGATGCAACTGGAGAAGGAACTGGGCGTGCGGCTCTTTCATCGGACCACGCGCAAGCTGAGTCTGACCGAGGAGGGTCAACGGCTGCTCGACAGCGTGGAGCCCGCGCTCGCCACGCTGTCGTCAGCGCTCGATGAGGCCCGGCGCTCGAATGACGACGTGGGTGGCATGCTGCGCGTGAGTGCGCCGCGCGCTTTTGGACTGCCGGTGCTTTGGCCGTACTTCGAGGAATTCCAGAAGCACTATCCGAACGTGCAACTCGAAGTGCAATTCGACGATCAATTCACGGATCTCGTGAGCGACCGCTCAGACGTGGGATTTCGCGGCGGGCCGCCGCCTTCGGGCGGCTCGATTGCGCGCAGGCTGGTGCCGATTCAGTTGATCGTGTGCGCGTCGCCGGACTATATCGAGCGCAACGGCGCGCCGCGAACCATTGAAGATCTCGCGCAACATCGTTGCACAGGGTATCGGCGCGCAAATACGGGCAAACTCGCGCAGTGGCAGTTTCGTGTCGGCGATGAAATCGTCTATCTGGATGTGCCCGCTGCCATCTGCGTGAACGATACGGAACTGGAAACGCAGGCGGTGCTTTCAGGTCTCGGCATCGGGCAATTGGGGAGCTTCAATGCGACGACGCATATCCGAAGCGGCCGGCTCGTTCCGTTACTGATGAATCACGTCACGGAATACGGCACGCTCTATATCTACTACAAACATCGAACCGAACAATCGCTGCGCGTGAAGACATTCATCGACTTCATGGTTGAACGCATGGCAGGTAACCGAAAGTTTTTTCTCGATTCGTCGGAGCTTCTGGCAATGCAATAGTTGCGGCAGAGATGTGCAGCGAGTCATGCCCTTACTTCGCACTCACGCGCACGCTGGCCCGCTTCAATGTTTCGGAAGGCGTTTCGCCAAAAAGCGCCTTGTAGTCCCCCGAAAACCGGCCAAGGTGAGAAAAGCCCCAGCTCAAGGCAATCGCAGAGACACTGCTTGCCGCGAGATCCGCGAGAATATCCCGTCGAACCGCCTCGAGCCGATAGCGCTTGAGGTAAGCCATCGGCGTCTGGCCGAAATACTGCCTGAATTCCTCGAACAGCTTGTAGCGCGATACACCGGCCGCTCGTTCGATATCCTCAAGCGCAATATCCTCGCGGCCATGATCGTGAATGAATTGACGCGCGCGCACGAGATAGTGGGGACAGGCTGGGCGCATCGTTTCAGCGAGCGCCTCGGAATAATTATGTGGCTGCGCGAGCAATAAACCCTTCAGGAGGGTCTGCTCCAGATCGGGCGCCATCAATTGATGATTGAGCCAGTCGCCACAGCGGTCCAGTTCGCCCGCGAAAAATTTCACCATGCGCCACCACGCAGCCTGCTGGCCGCTGGCCGCATCCATGTGGGGCTCGAACGCGATCGGCGCGTCGACTGGACGCTGCAGCAGCGATTCCAGCACGTGTTGCAGCGCCTGCCGAGGAATCGACACAATCACCTTCCGGCAATTGCCGCTGATCGCCAGATCCTGCGCCTCGTGCGGTGAAACGATCAGACCCTTGTCCTGATCCGATTGCCAAAGCTGGCCACGCGCCGAGAGTTCCTGCTCGCCGCTCAACGGCAGGCTCAAGCTGTAGCAGTTCAGCGGCTCGCTATCGCTCACGGAGACCGTGACATCGGTCCCGTATTCGACATAGCCCAGCGTGCTGGCCATCGCGCGCAGCACGGTGCCGGAATGGTTGAACTGGATCTGCCGAGGCCGTTGTACCTGCAATCCGTGTGGCCCGCAGATCGCGGCCATCCAGTCACGCGCGCCCTCGAAGTCGTGACGCGACGCGTGAATACCATTGATCTCGCTGGAAGGATGGGAGTGCATGACGCGATGAGCACGGTTTGACTAAGGCCACATGGTAATCCGAAGCCACGCGAAAAAGAAATCCGGTCAGGGTTTGGCTAGCCCTCTGACCGGATTTATTTACTGTCGGCAGTCACTACCGGCTATTGCTGTCGCCAAACTTCTCGTAGTAAAGACGGTGATCGACAATTCCGGCCTCCTTGAACCACGCCCGGATCGCTTCAACCATCGGCGGCGGCCCGCACAGGTACATATCGAACGGGGTGGCCGCAAGCTGCTCGCGCGGCAGATGGTCGGGAATCAGCCCCGTGCGGCCCGTCCATTCCGGTGCCGGGTTCATCACCACGATATCGTGGCTGAACTGCGCAATTCGCGACGCGTAGGCTTCGATGCGCTCGACCTCGCAAAGATCGCGGGCATTCGTCACGCCGTAGTAGAGGTGAACCGGTTGGCCGCAACCGCCGCGCTCGGCAAGGTCGTCGAGCATGCCGAGAAACGCCGACAGCCCCGTGCCCCCCGCCACCATGACGACCGGGCGCTCGACCTCGCGCAGGTAGAACGCGCCGAACGGCGCTTCGAATTCGATGGTCTGGCCGACTTCGCAGCGCTCGCGCATATAGTTGCTCATGGCGCCATCCGGCAACAGGCGGATCAGGAACTGCAACTGGTTGTCCGCGCTGGGCCGGTTGGCGAACGAGTACGAGCGCCAGACGTCGGTGCCGGGAATCTTCAGCCGCGCATACTGGCCCGGCAAGAATTCGAGCGCTTGTGCGTGCGAGCTGGCATCGAGATGCAGGATCGCCGTCGTTTCGGAAACCTGACGAATTTCAGTGACGCGCCCCGAGGTGAGGCTCGCCGCCTCGGCACTGCACAGGCTCGAATCGAAGTCGAAATAAAACGACGCGTCGGATTGCACACGCGTCTGGCACGACAGGATCTTGCGCTGCGCCACATCTTCGGCGGAGAGGGTTTCCTCGTCGACGTAATCCTGCGTGTAGGCGCCCGATTCACAGCGACCCTGGCACGTCCCGCACACGCCCTCGCGACAATCGAGGGGAAGATTGATGCCGCTTCGCAACGCGGCATCGAGCAGGAGTTCATTGGGCCGGATACCGAAAAACGCGGTCTTGCCGTCGGCGAAATTGAAGGCGATCTTGTAGCTCATCGCACGTCTCTCTTACAGATGATAAAAGTCCAACACCGCGTTGATGGTGTCGTTGAGCAGCAATACGTGCTTGCGCGTGATCTTCCAGCTTTCGCCGTCGGGCCGCAGCCGATAGGTTGCGCGACCGAAGAAGTGTTCCGCCACGCCGTGCCGCGCATAAAACGTGGTCCAGTTGGTCTTCACCTCGATCTCGCCGGGCGTACCCGATTCAACCGGTTCGATGCGCACATTGCTGATGGCGTGCATCGTGCGCGGCATCGGCGTTGAAGCGGCCGATTTACCCGTGCGCAGCCGGAACACGCGGTCTTCAAGGCCACTACGATTGGCGTAATAGATCAGCGACATGCCGCGCTTTGGGTCCGTCGTGTACGCATGTTCGGAATCCCATTGCGGCACGTGAAAGACGCTGTTTTCGTCGAACAGATCGAGATACGCATCCCAGCTTTGTTCGTCGCAAAGCTCGGATTTACGATAGAGAAATTGCTCGACCGAATGTTGTTGTGCTTGCATGATTTACTTCTCCCCGCCGTTGCCGCCTTGCTTGTCGAGCCCCTTGAGCAGATAGTCCCGCCATGCGCCGTGCTGATTGACGTAGAGGCCTTCGTGCGTCAATTCGGTGCCCGTCAGGACCGGACTAATGCCGAGCAGTTGGGTATTCGCGGTTTCGCCTTCCTGCCATTTGTGATGGCCGCGCGAGATATCGCTCCAGCGCTCCAGCCGCGCCTGGAAGCCGCGTTGCTGCTCGCGGAATTCGACGAGATCGTCAGGCGTACCCATGCCCGAGACGTTGAAGAAGTCCTCGAACTGGCGGATGCGATTCTCTCGATCCGCATCCGATTCGCCCTTCACGCCGATACACTGGCTGATGACCTCGGTCTTGTTCCAGGCCACCGGACGCACGATGCGCAGTTGCGAGCTGATCTGGTCCATGAAAAACAGGCTCGGATAGATGTTCAGGTTGCGCAGGCGATGCATCATCCACTCGGCCTTCTCCTGACCATAGGCCTCGACGAGGCGCGGCATCACGCTCGCGTAACCGGGGCGCACCGCCGGGTTGGGCATATCGCTGAACAGCACCGTGTGGCCGTTGCGGAATGCAAACCAGCCATCGTCGGTTTCGGCATCGCCAGCGCCGAGCTTGCTGTAGTCGAGCGTTGCGCTGTCCTCGCCGCCCTTCTTCGCGTTCTCTTCCTGACGACGCTGCACTGTCGCGACATAGTTGTAGTGAACCGTGCTGACGTGATAGCCGTCCAGACCGTTCTCGTTCTGCAGTTTCCAGTTACCTTCGTAGCTATACGTCGATTTGCCGGGCAGCACTTCCAACTCGCCGGTCGGTGACTGCGCAACCATCATGTCGAAGAAAATGCGGGCATCGCCGAGATACTCTTCGAGCGTGTTGGTCGCCTCGGTATCGAGGCTGACGAACACGAAGCCCTTGTAGCTCGCGATACGCGCCTTCTTGAGACCGCGCGTCGACTTGTCGAAATCTTCGCAGTACTCCCCCGGCGCCTTGACCTTGACGAGGCGTCCGTCGCTCTTGTAACACCAGGCATGGAACGGGCACGTGAAGGTCGACTGGTTGCCCTTGGTCATGCGGGTGAGCGTGGCGCCGCGATGCTGGCACGCATTGATCATCGCGTTGAGTTCGCCGTTGCCGTCGCGCGAAATGATCATCGGCTGACGGCCAGCGCGCATCGTGAGGAAATCGTGCGGCTTCGCGATCTCGCTCTCGTGACAGGCGTAGATCCAGTTCTTCTCGAAGATCAACTCCATCTCGAGCTCGAACAGTTGCGGTTCCGTGAACATCTCGCGGGCGATGCGATAGACGCCTTCCGCAGGCCGGAAATCGATGCAGCCGTCGATGAACTCGCGCCATTGAGCCGGACTTTCCGCCGTACTCGCCATGCTCTCTTGTGTCGACATGACAGGTCCTGTCTGTGGGGTTGGGGATTGAGAGCATTGGATACCTGCAATAAAGCCGGAGCTATCCGGCTACTCGCCGTTCGCTATCCGTTTATTCGGAGGGGCGATTCGAGAGTGGCCGGGCCTGGCCGGGAAGCCCGAAGTGCAGGCGTCGACACGCGCAACTTAGGTGTTTACCCGTAAGCATATTGTCAGAACGTTATCACTATGCCGATAATGCTGTCATGGATGTGAAAACTGCTGTCCGCGTCTTCGATGTGATCAACCTCTTTGCCGAAGTCCGGCAGCCGATGATCTACAGCGAAATTGCGCGTCGAACCGAGATCCCGCTTTCGAGCTGTCACGCCCTCTTGCAGACGATGGTGGCCAAGGGCTACCTCTACGCGCCAGGCGTGAAGGCGGGCTATTACCCTACGCAGCGTTTGCTGCACGTCGCGCGCGACATTTGCAGCGAGGACCCGCTCACGCTGATGTTCCAGCCGCTGCTTTTCGCGCTGCGCGACGCCACCGGCGAAACGGCCGGCCTGGCATCGCTCGCGGGCAATCGCGTCGTCTATCTCGACGTGGTGGAGTCGCGCCAGAAGATTCGCTATAGCGACGAGCCGGGCGGATTCATGTCGATCGCGAGCGCCGCGGGCAAAGCGCTGCTGGGCGCGCTCAGCGTCGATGCGCGCCGCAAGCTGCTGGACAACAGCGAGCCGATGCCGCTTGCCGCCGACGGTTCCCTGCTCGACCGCGCGAAGCTCGAACGTGAGATCGAGCAAGGCGTGGTGGATGGCTGGCATCGCTCGACAGGCGAAAGCGTCGAAGACGTAGCCGGTCTCGCGCGTGGTTTCCTGATTCATGGCGAGGCGTTCGCGCTCGTCATCGGCGCGCCCAAGGCGCGTCTGCTGAAAAACGAGCCGCAAGCCGTAGAGGCGCTGCTCGATGTGTACGCACAGATTCCGCCGTCGCTGCTCGCCGCCTGACGGCGCTTGAAGCGAAGGCGGCGCGCGTGGCGCACAAGCCAGCGCGCCGGGATGTGGAGAGAGACAGCATGCGTTGGAAGAACCGGCCGGAAGGCTCGAACTGGGGCGACTTCGGTCCCGACGATCAGTTGGGCCGCCCCAATCTCATTGGCGCCGACCAGGTGCTCAAGGGCGCGCGCGAGATCCGTGCGGGTCTGACCTTCACCTTGTCGTTGCCGCTCGATTTTCCGGGCGACAGCAAGCTCAACGTGCGCCGCCATCCGCCTGTGCTGCGCCCGACTTTTCGCGACGGCCTGCCCTATGTGAATTTTCCGTTCGCGCGCAACGAGCCGAGCGCCACCGACATCGTGAGCGACGACCAGGTGCTGCTCTCGCTCCAGTATTCGACGCAATGGGACTCGCTCGCGCATGTGGGCGCGCGCTTCGATGCCGACGGCGACGGCGTGGCCGAAAGCGTCTATTACAACGGCTATCGTGCGAACCACGACATCGTCGGCCCGATGGAATATCGCGCAGACGAGGGCTTTGCGCCGCACGCCTGCGGCGGCGAGCATAGCCACGCGGATGTGCTGGGGATCGAAAATCTCGCCGTCAAGGGCATGCAAGGCCGTGGCGTACTAGTCGATTTCGCCGCGCATTTCGGGCGTGAATGCCGTACGGTCGGCTACGACGACCTCATGCGCGTGATGGAAGCCGACAAGGTGCAGGTCGAGCGCGGCGACATGCTGCTGCTGCGCACCGGCT
Organism: Paraburkholderia sp. J67; assembly: GCF_905220265.1. Classification (NCBI taxonomy): domain Bacteria; kingdom Pseudomonadati; phylum Pseudomonadota; class Betaproteobacteria; order Burkholderiales; family Burkholderiaceae; genus Paraburkholderia; species Paraburkholderia sp. J67. Next base: position 221,889 of record NZ_CAJMZK010000011.1, on the reverse strand, counting down.
TCGCCGAAATGGTACTGGAGATGAACCGGCAGCCTGACGAAGCAGTGCTCGCGCGCCATTGCAGCGCGCTCGATGGCCGCGACGACAAGCTGCTGCAATGGATCAGCGATTCCGGCATCGCCGCGCTGGCCGCCGACAACTACGCGGTCGAGCGCTACCCTGCACGCGCACCCGCGACGCCCGGCGAGCACCCCTTGATGCCGCTGCACCACCACTGTCTTTTCAAACTGGGCCTGCCGCTGGGCGAGCTATGGTATCTGCGCGATCTCGCCGACTGGTTGCGCGCGCATCAACGTTCGCGTTTCATGCTGACCGCGCCGCCGCTGCGTTTGCCTGGCGCAATGGGCTCGCCGGTTACGCCCGTCGCCACGGTTTGAAACCAGTTTGATGTAGATCCGGTCCCCGATCGAGGCCGTGTTTCCCGTTCTCGATCTGGTACGAATTCGATAAGCAATCCTGCCGATCTAGCCGTTTATCTGGCAGCTCCTCCGCAACTGCGATCCGTATCATCGACATGGCTAAAGAACGAGTTTTGATCACTGGCGGCGCTGCCGGCATCGGCGCCGCGTGCGCTGCGCGCTGCGAGGCGGACGGTTACGAGGCGATCGTGATCGACCGCATGGGCGACGGCATCCTCGCCGATCTCTCCGACACGCAGGCCACAGCGGCCGCGCTCGAACAGGCGCTCGCGGGCGGCCCCATCACGCGCCTCGTCAACAATGTGGGCATCGTGCTGCCCAACGATGCCGAGCATCAAACGCTCGAAGAGCTGGAACAGGCGTGGGCTCTCAACGTGCGCTGCGCGCAGCAGTGCATGCAGACGTTGCTGCCGGGTATGAAGGCGGCGGGCTTCGGGCGCATCGTCAATATGTCGTCGCGCGCGGCGCTCGGCAAGGAACTGCGCACGGCCTATTCGGCCACCAAGGCGGCGTTGATCGGCATGACGCGCGTGTGGGCGCTGGAACTCGGCGCGTTCGGCATTACGGCGAATGCCATCGGCCCCGGCCCGATCCGCACCGAGTTGTTCGATCGCGCCAATCCGCCCGGCGCGCCGCGCACGCAAGCCATCATCGACGCGGTGCCCGTCAAGCGCGTGGGCACGCCCGAAGACATCTCGCACGCCGCCTCGTATCTGCTCGACGCGCGCAGCGGCTTCGTCACGGGCCAGGTGCTCTATGTGTGCGGCGGCATGACGGTCGGCGTTGCGGGAGTCTGACGATGCAAGCCACGGAAACTGCCGCGCGGCGCGCGGGCATTGTCGGGGCGGGCAGCATCGGCGTGGCCTTCGCGGTGGTGTTCGCGCGCGCAGGCTGGCGCGTGCGCCTCTTCGATCCCGACGCGCAACGGCGCGCAGCCGCGCCTGCCGAAATCGCATTGCGCCTCGATGACCTCACGCGCTTCGCGCTGATCGACGAAAGCGCCGCGCAGATCGCGGCGCGCGTGACGATTGTCGAGACGCTCGAAGCCGCCGTCGCCGATGCCGATCTCGTGCAGGAATGCGCGCCCGAGCGCGCCGAACTCAAGCGCGATCTGTTCGCGCAGATGGACCGCTACGCGCCGCCGCAGGCGATTCTCGCGAGCGCGTCGTCGTTCCTCGCCGCATCGAAATTCGTCGATGAAACCTTGCCGGGCCACGCGCGTTGCCTCGTCGCGCATCCGGGCAATCCGCCTTATCTGGTGCCCGTGGTCGAGATCGTGCCCGCGCCCTTCACATCCACCGCCGCCACCACGCGCGCCATCGCGCTCTACGGCGAAGCGGGCCTCATGCCCGTGCGCGTGAAGAAGGAAGTCGCCGGCTTCATCTTCAATCGTCTGCAAGGCGCGGTGCTGCGCGAAGCGTATTGCCTCGTGCGCGATGGCGTAGCTTCCGTGGACGATATCGACACAGTGATGCGCGAAGGCCTTGCGCCGCGCTGGTCGGTGATCGGCCCGTTCGAGACCGTCGATCTGAACACGCGCGGCGGCATCGCCTCGCACGCGCAGAAGATGGGGCCGTCCTACGAACGCATGGGCGCCGAGCGCGGTCAGCACGATCCGTGGACGCCCGAACTCGTCGCGCAGGTGGAAGCCGCGCGGCGCACCGCCCTTCCGCTCGACCGATGGGACGCGCGCGTGGCCTGGCGCGACCGGCAACTGATGAAACTCGCGCGGCATCGCAGGAACAGCGCCCAGACGGACGATTGATTCAAGACCCTTTAGCAGTCCATTCACTCGCCCAACCGCGAGAGAGACCCAAGAACTATTACGACCTGAAAGAGACACAACCATGCAGCGAGTCACTGCCTTCTTTACCGAGCTGATGCGCCGGTATCTGCCCGATCCCTTCGTCTTCGCGATCGGCCTCACCCTGCTCACGATGGCACTGGCCGTATTCGTGCAAGGCCAGACCGTCACCGCGCTCACCACGAGCTGGGGCAAGGGCTTCTGGGCGCTGCTCGCGTTCACGACGCAGATGGCCGTGATTCTCGCGATGGGCTATGTACTCGCTACCGCGCCGCTCACCGACCGCTTTCTCAACCGCCTCGTCGCACACGTCGACTCGCCGCGCATGGCCATCATCGTCGCGACGCTGGTGGGCGGCATCGGCAGCTATCTGAACTGGGGCTTCGGCCTCGTGGTCGGCGGTATCGTCGCGCGCAAGCTCGCGCTGCGCGTCAAGGGCGTACACTACCCGCTCATTATCGCGTCGGCGTATAGCGGATTCACGCTGTACGGGCTCGGTCTGTCCGCCAGCATTCCAGTGCTGATCTCGACCAAGGGCCATCCGCTCGAAGGCCAGATGGGCGTTATTCCGCTCTCCGAAACGATTTTCTCGCCCACCATGCTTATCACGAGCCTCGTGACCATTGTCACGCTGCCGCTGCTCAATGCGTGGCTGCATCCGAAGGCAGGCCAGCCGGTGAAGGAAATCGACCGCGCGATGGAAGAGGCTCCCAAAGCTGCACCCGCCATCGACATCGACGATGGCAAGACGCTCGCCAATCGCCTGAACAACAGTCGCGTGCTGAGCTACGTGATCGGTGCGATCGGCATGGGTTATGTGGCGCTGCACTTCGTGCAAGGCGGCTCGATCGACCTGAACCTCATCAACTTCTTTATTCTGTTCCTCGGCATCCTGCTGCTCGGTACGCCGATCCGCTATGTGGAGAAGCTCAACGAAGGCATCCGTACGATCAGCGGCATCATCCTCCAGTATCCGTTCTATGCGGGCATCATGGCGATCATGGCATCGTCGGGTCTCGTCAATACGTTCTCCGAAGCCTTCGTGAAAGTGGCCACGCCCGGCACGCTGCCGTTCTGGGGTTTGATCAGCTCGTTCGTCATCAACTTCTTTGCGCCCTCAGGCGGCGGCCACTGGGTCATTCAAGGTCCGTTCATGATCGAAGCCGCCAAGACGATTGGCGCCTCGGTGGGCCATACGTCCACGGCCGTGATGCTCGGCAATGCGTGGAACGATCTGGTGCAGCCGTTCTGGATCCTGCCGGCGCTCGCGCTTTCCAAGCTCAAACTCAAGGACATCATGGGCTATACGGTCATCATGATGTTCTGGATCGGCATCGTCTATTCGGTCGCGATCCTCGCGTGGGGCTGATATAGCGGCCCGCCCAACGGCTTTTTCTGAACCCGATTTTCACTGGAGATCAACCATGCTGTATCTCGTCCACATGCAAGTGCAGATTCCCCACGGCACCGACGCCGCCTATGCCGACAAGCTCAAGGCCGAAGAAAAAGCCTTCTCGCAACGGCTCCAGCACGAAGGCAAGTGGCGTCATCTGTGGCGCGTGGCGGGCGAGTACGCGAATTACAGCGTATTCGACGTGGAATCGAACGACGAACTGCACACGCTGCTTTCGGCGCTGCCGCTGTTTCCGTTCATGAAAATCAGCGTGACGCCGCTCGCGCAGCATCCCTCCGCGATCGCGCCGAACTGAACACGGAGCACCGCATGCCGTTTCTGATCGAGACCTTCGACAAACCGGAGCACGGCCACGTGCGCGCGCGCGAACGCGACGCGCACCTGGACTTTCTCGCGCAACACAAGACGCTGCTGCTTGCCTGCGGCGCCAAGCTCAACGACGACGGTTCGAGTGCGGGCGGCGGCATCTATATCGTCGATGTCGAAACGCGCGAGGAAGCGGAGCAGTTCATCGCTCAGGACCCGTTCTCGCGCGTCGACCTGTTCGAGCGCGTGAGTATCGTTCGCTGGCGCAAGGCCTACGTGGACGGCACCTGTTACCTCTGAGCGGGAATTGCCTCGCCTGACGATCTCCTCGCCGGAGACGGATCTCTACATCCCACAGGGCGCAAGCCTTGTGGGATTTTTACCAAATGGCGACTCGCACCCCGATGCGACGCCCCCTTTATTCCCACCCCACATGCGACGATTTCGTCGGTATCCACGGTTTTAGCACCGACCGATAGCGGCGCAGCCGTCGCCACAGACCGTCGCCACCGCACGCGGCGTACCGCATCAACAAAACCACCGTTGCGGCGCCCCCCTCTCATCGCGGCAAGCCTGGGATTCATCGTCACCAAACCAGGACGCACAGGCACCTCTCCTCCAAAGCGCATCGCTATGATTACCCGCTCGCATAAGAGCGCTCCCAATCGCGCGTTACTGCTATCTGCGCTCACCTTTGCCTGCTAAAGATCCTCATGACGCTCCGTCCGATCACCACGTGCCTGCTGCTTTTCCTGTCGGCTTGCGTGCAAGCCCCTCCCGTTAGCGACACCCTCCGCATTTGCGACGACACGGGCTGTCACGATCGCCCAATTAATCAGTCATCCTCTATACAAAACGAAGGGACGCGGCAGGACGAAGATCCACGCATCACTGCGCTGAAGGATGTGGCGAAAACAGAGCCGAAAGCGGCCTATGACCTTGGCTTGCGCTACTTCCGCGGCGATGGCGTACCGCAGGATAGCTATCAAGCGCTGGTCTGGATGCGAACTGCAGCCGAAAACGGCAATCTGCAAGCGCAAAAGGCGCTCGGCAGCTTCTACCTTTTCGGCCTCGAGGAGATGCGCAGCGATCCCGGTGAGGCTGAAAAGTGGCTGTCGATCGCTGTAAGCCGGGGCGACGAGGCATCGAAGACCCTGCTTCAGCAGGCACGCGCGGCCAGGTCATCCGACGAAGAAGACTACCGCTGGCGCAAGCAATGGCGTGACGTCTACGACGGCTATTGGCGATCAGGCTATCCGTATGTCGGCGTCTGGCGGCAAACGGCGTGGTTTGGGTATTAATTTTCCAGATAATCAGGACTCCAGATCGCATCACGGAAATAAGACGTCATATGCACTGACGCACCTGCGGCGATCGTTTTCAATCACACAACACTTCATCGCATGAAGAACCTCTTTTCAAACCCTATCAGCCTGCACTCTGCGGCTGCAGTCATGCTGGCCGCCTCCCTTGCCGCCTGCGGCGGTATCGTCAAACCGGGAGGCCAGAACATGGGTGCAACGGGAGCGGCAGCGGGCGCCACGAGTGCTGGCGCGGATTCAGGCCTGGAGCGCTGTGCGTCGCCGCTAGGAACGATTGCCGTCGACGACGGCCGCAACGCAGACTGGTGGGGGCAGTTCGGCAGTGCCACGAAGATCACCACCATCGAGCCGCTGCTGCGTCTCGCCGTCCAGCAGTCCAATTGCTTCGTGATTACTTCCGTCGGCAACCAGAAAGCGGACGCGCGTCTGTCGCGGATCACCGACATGCAGCGCAACTCCGGTGAATACCGCGCAGGTTCGAAGCAGCAAAAGGGTCAGCGGGTCGCCGCAGATTACTACATGGAGCCGCAGATCGTCGTCAGCGATTCGGCGATCGGCGGTCTCGTTGGGGCACTCGGCGGCATGGTTGGCAACCGGGCGTTGGCGATGGCGGCTGGGAGCCTGCAGGTGAAAGCGTCGGTGGTGACCCTGACCTTGTTCGACGTACGCTCAGCCGTGCAGATTTCCGCGGCGGAAGGCAGTTCGACCTCCACGAACTATGGCGCGGCGCTCGCTGGATTCGGAGGCGGTGCGGGCGGCGCACTCGGCGGCTTTTCCGCGACGCCTGAAGGCAAGGCAACGGTAGTGGCGTTTATCGACGCGTACAACAAAATGGTAGTAGCCCTGCGCAGCTACAAGGCGCAGGACGTGAAGGGCGGCCTTGGTCGTGGTGGTCAATTGAAAGTGAACTGACGCGCAAGCGGCGGCCCGTGCGGCCGCCCTATCGCTCGATACGCGAGTTATCGCAATGCAACCTCGCGCATCCAATCGCCGAAGCAGGAATGCCCCGGTGGGTTGCCAGTATCGAACACCGGCCCGCGGCTCCCTTGCTCATGCCGCGCTTGCGCGGCAGCTTCGCTCGGCGTGCAACCGAAAGTATGTTTGAACAACCGGCTGAAGTGCTTTTCGCTGATGAATCCATGTCGCCATGCCACCTCGCCGATGCGTTTTCGGTGTGGACCGAACGGGTCAAGCAACGCATCCCGTGCACGAATCAGCCGCTGCTGCTGGATCCGCCGCATTACGCCGCCGGTCGGTTCGAACAGGCGGTACAGCCGGGATCGCGAGATCCCAACGTCCTTGCAAATACGATCGGGACTCAGATCCGGCGACAGCAATTGCCGGTCGATGTAGCCGCTTACCCGGTTCACGAGCAGCGCGTCCAGTTCGACAGTGGCTTCATGCAATGTGTCATCCGTCGTCGCAAAGCAGGCCCGCAACACGTTCGTCGTCGCCTGCTGCGCGTTAGGGAGCTCTTGTGGCGTCAATCCGGTGACGTTCCTGCGCAATGAGCGCAAATAGTCGGCGAGCAAACGGATCATGCCGCCGTGCAGCGCATGGCCGTGCAGCCGGGCGGCTTGCGCAGGCAGCAGAGTGCGCGGAATCACCATGCAGATGGTATCGCCAGTCGTCACCTGCAGCGCAAATGGCGACGTTAGATCGAGCACGCAGAGTTCGCCAGGCCCGACGTTGACGACCTGCGACCCGGCTGAGCCCTTGAATGTCTCGCTGATCTGCAATTGCACGTAATAGCCGTCGAGACCGTCGGCCCGAATGCGCCGCGGCGAGCGACTCATGGCGTGAACGGCAACGTGTGATGGGCACAGCCACTGGCGGCCCCCGATCAACATCTGGCCGAGCAGGGAAAAGTCGAAGCTGGAATCGTACGGATTCTGCTGCTCTACCAGTCCGTCGATATCGAACAAGGCGCCACTATCCGATCGCCATGCGTCGAATCGTTCGGCAGGCGGCGCGTATTCGGTAGAAAAGCAATACGTCCGTTTTTCAGGGCGAGATCCATTCATCTGTATGGTGACGTGGTGCGGCGTATCGCCGGCAATGGCGACTATGGATCATGGCCCCATGCCATTTCCCTATCATTGATAAATCGTTCGCGCGAGCGATCAAGAAGTCATGCGGGTCGCCTTCGTCTTGTTCACTACGTCGAACGACGATCACCGTCGCGAATCGATACTTTTCATTAACGTTGCATCAGCAACCATAAGTGAATTCTGAAAAAATAATTTGATTTCACGCGTGGCGCTTGCGTGCGGGAGAGTGGGATTGAAACCCAAGGATCTGCTTTTTTCAGGCGTTAGAGGATGGCCCAGAGTTTCCTTTTAAATTGCAGATAATTTCACGAAATCGAAGTTGGTCAGAATTTTTTATTAACCGTATCGATAGAATTTTCTGCGAATTCAGCGAAGGCAATCGAATTCCACGACCTCAATTACCTTCCCTTCCAGTTTAACAATATCGCCCGCAGCCTCATCCTCGGACGACGCCGCTTCGACGAGTCGCGCGCCCATCCTGCAGGATAGGATTTTTCCAGAATTTGCGCCAAATCAAGAAATCTTCGCGTTCCTCTTCCTGTCGATCTGTACGAATACGCTACAGATCCAGTACGTCTACGCGATGGCGCGCTTCATCACAATTTTCTGCGCCGATGCGCGCTCTCTTGTTCAACATCAATCGTGCAAGCAGGTTTTGCTGGCGTCATATCGAATCCGCCTTGATTTTCGTCAATATCTCGCTCGATACAGTCCGTTTGCTTTACGGCATCCAGCGTTGTCATTGCGCATAAGGAAGGAATCCTGACCACTTAATCCTGAAAAACCGCCAGGGCATTCACCAGGTGTGATGTCACTTCATCGGATCACTACACTACGCGGCGTTGTAAGACAACAAAGCAACGGCAAGCACGTTGCCAGATGAGTGGCTTGCCGATATCCGCGCAGCTCAACGCACTCCGATGGGATCACACATGGCACCCAGCCCCGACAAGGACAGCCCCCTTTCTGATGCCGCTCACGCGTCACACACGCGAGACGCACGCACACAGCCCCGCCTCGCGCGGCCCGGCCTGATCAGCACGATGGCGGCCACGCTGTTGCTCGCCGCGTGTGGCGGCTCGGGCTCGCCCTCGGCGACCAACGGGAACGTCGAGAACACGACCTCCGCTGTCACACCTGCATCGGCGAGCCAAAGCGCGGACAGTCCGGCCTCCGCGAGCGATAGCTCGCTCGCGCCGGTTACGCCCGTCACACCGACTCCCCCCGCGAGCGATATCACGCCCGCAAGCGACGCATCGGGCGGCAATACCTCATCTGGTGGCAACGATACGAACGGCGGCGGCACCACGCCCACGCCCCCCGGCTACCCGGTCGGCACGACGACCTCGGACAGCGCCTTGCCGCCCGAACCCACGCTGCCCGCCGCCAGCCAGGTTTGCGCGACGCTGAACGCCGGCCTCACCGCGCAAGCCAACGGCCTGCTGCCCGACAGCGCCGACGCTAGCAACACCGCACCCGACACCTCGCGCATCCAGGCCGCGCTCACGAGTTGCACCAACGCCGCGAGCACGGGCCTCGCCACCAACAAGGCCGTGCATCTCGTGGCCGGCCCCGGCGGCGCGAACGCGTTCCTCTCCGGCCCGCTCACGCTGCCGAGCGGCGTGACGCTCTGGATCGACGGCGGCGTCACGCTGTTCGCCTCGCGCGACCCGCGCCAATACGACAAGACCAAGGGCACGGCAAGCTGCGGCCTGATCACGGCAAGCGACAACGGTTGCAACGCGCTCATCACCGCCGCCAAGACGAGCAACAGCGCGGTAATGGGCGACGGCACCATCGACGGACGCGGCGGCAGCCAACTCGTCAGCAGCATTCCCGGCGACCCGGCGCTCCTCAAGCGCCCGAACGGCACCGCCATGAGCTGGTGGGATATCGGCTGGCAGGGCAACGTCGTGCAGAACGCCTCGCAGAACAACCCGCGCCTCATTCAGATCAACAACGGCCGCAACTTCACGCTCTATCGCATCACGCTGCAGAACGCGCCCAAATTCCACGTGGTGCCAAGCGGTATCGACGGCTTCGTCGCCTGGGGCGTCAAGATCTTCACGCCGACTGCCGCTTACGAGTCGATGAACAATTACCTTGACGTGCCCTACAGCACGCTCAACGCCAAGAACACCGACGGCATCGACCCGGCCAGCTCCGGCCCGATCACGAGCAACCCGGGCAACCCCGGCAAGCTCACCGGCGACGCCAGCAATATCCTCATCGCCTACACCTCGATCCGCACCGGCGACGACAACATCGCCATCAAGGGCGGCACGGGTGCCGTCAACGGCCGCACCTATAACGTCACGATCGCGCACAGCCACTTCTACGAAGGCCACGGCATGTCGATCGGCAGCGAGTCGGCGGGCTCGGACAACGGCGCCGTCAACACCGACGTCACCGCTCTGGACGGCGTTTATCCGAGCGTGAGCAACGTGAACGTCTACGACCTCACGCTCGATGGCACCGACAACGGTCTGCGCATCAAGTCGGACTGGAGCCGCAGCGGGCTGATCGCCAATATCAACTACCAGAACGTGTGCATCCGCACGGCGGCGCAGACGGCTTCGCTCAAGCCGCAGGCGCTGATCTTCTCGCCCTACTACAGCCCGACGACCAACGCCGGCCTCTATCCCAACTTCCGCAATATCAACCTCGACGGTATCCGCATCGTCAATGCGTCGGGCTATACGTTCCAGGGCTTCAATACGACGAGCCCGATCCTCGCGGGCAAGGGCTGGTCGGCCGGCACGATCGGCCTGCCGAATCCGGCGGTCGTCAATCCGTTGCAGATCACGCTGAACAATGTGGTGGCGGATGCCGCGCCGTCCTCGATGACGGCCGCCGATGCGCAGGTCGGTATAGGTGCGGGAGGTACGACGCTGCCGCTGCAAGGGCTGGGCAATAGCGTGGTGCTGACTCAGCTGGCGAGCGGTGCGGCGAATCCGCCGGTCGATTGCAGTCTGGCGTTCGTGCCGTTTCCGGGGAGTCTGGGGGCGCGTGCCGCGCGCTGATTACTCCCTGCCGCCGGGCGATTCGAAAGGGTCGCCCGGCGGCGCGTTCCCCCAGGCACACCGATTGCTCCTCCAATAAAGCGTCAAATCAGCCCAGTACCGGCGTCCGCTTAAGGCCGCCCACACGAGGAGAAAATCGACCATGCTCAAAATGGCTCTGTTCTTTGCTATCGTGGCCGTCATCGCGGCCCTGTTCGGCTTCACCGGCGTCGCGGCGGGTGCGGCCGCCATCGCCAAGATCCTGTTCTTCATCTTCCTCGTTCTGTGCGTCGCCTTCCTGCTGCTCGGGGTGTTCGTCGCGAAGAAGATCGTCGATTAGCGGTGCGGGCGGGCGCGGCCAGCAAGGCGGCGCCCGCCCGGCCTCGAATACTGTTTATCCCCGCCGCGCGGCGTCCGCCAGCGCGCCATTCCCCTGCAGTTTCCCTCCTCCCAAGCCCGGCTTTCACGCGCGCTTAACTCTTTCCTGTCCGAAATCTAAAACAAGTTTCATTTTGCAGGCCATTTTCGACATGTACCTGTAATTGCATTTCCTTAAATTCTCGTCTCCTGCTGCATCGCTGCAAACAATGCATATCGGACTACTAACCACACGCTCGTCCGTGCGCATGGGGACTTATCTTTCTACTACGGAATCGACATGAAAAAAGCGTTGTTGAATACTCTCGCCCTCGCCACCCTGGCGGCGTCGTCGATGGCGCACGCGCAAAGCAGCGTCACCCTGTACGGCACCGTTGACGCGGGGCTCGACTACATCAGCAACCAGAAGTCGTCGACGGGTCACGGCACCACCTGGGGCGTGGAGTCCGGCAATCTCAGCACGAGCCGCTGGGGCCTGCGCGGCGCCGAGGACCTGGGTGGTGGCCTGAAGGCAATCTTCGACCTGGAGAACGGCTTCTCGGTCGTCAACGGCAAGGGTTCGAACGGCGGCTACATGTTCGGCCGCCAGGCATGGGTGGGTCTGTCGAGCAATCAGTACGGCACGCTCACGCTGGGCCGTCAGTATGACGCGCTGGTGGACCTGATCGCGCCGATGTCGGCGACGGGCTCGGGCTTCGGCGGCAATATCGCCGAGCACCCGTTCGACAACGACAACCTCAACAACGATGTCCGCATGAACAATTCGGTGAAGTTCCGCACGGCAACGTATGCGGGCTTCCAGGGTGAAGCGGCCTTCGCATTCAGCAATACGGGCGGCGGCTTCGCGGAAAACAGCGCCTATACGTTCGGCGCGTCGTGGAACAGCGGTCCGATCAACCTCGCGGTCGCGTACTTCCAGGCCAACAATCCGGGCTCGACCACGAGCGGCGCGCTCTCGGCGGGCACCAACACCGATAACGACCCGATGTTCGTCTCCGAACGCACGCGCACGCTGGGCGCGGGCGGCAGCTACACGCTCGGCGCGGCCAAGGTCGGCCTCGTGTTCACGCGCACGATGATCGCCTCGCCCACGGAAATCGCCCAAGGCGGCTCGCTCAACACGTTCGACGCGGACTACCTCACGTTCAACAACTTCGAATTGAACGGCCGCTACCAACTCACGCCGCAATTCAGCCTGGGCGGTTCGTACGTCTACACCGACGGCTCGCTGAGCCGCGCGGCAGGCAATGCGTCGCCGCACTGGAACCAGTTCATGCTGCAAGCCGATTACGCGGTCTCCAAGCGCACCGACCTGTACCTCGAAGGCGTGTATCAGCGCGTCTCGGGTGCGAACGGCATCTCCGTGCTCGGCAATGCGTCGATCTACAACCTGGCGGCTTCGTCGAGCAACACGCAGGCCGTCGTCGCAGCGGGCATGCGCTTGAAGTTCTGATGATTCGGGCACGCGCCTGAATGAACGCGGCGGCGCGTCCGGTCTCGATGACCGGCGCGCCGCCGCTTCGCTTTGTGACGACGCTTCTCGTTATGTCGTTTTGCGCACGACAAGCTCAGGAAATCCCGAGCGTGCGTCGTGCTCACGCGAGAAGCGGTAATCGGGCAGCAGCATGAGCAGCACTTCGGCCGTGGTCCGCACGATGCAGCCGGGCGCGACATGGCCGCCCTGGACTCGGCCCTGCGAGTCGGACACGCTCATATGCAGATGCGGACCATCGGGCGACAACGAACCGGCGAGCGTGAGGATTTCGTAGTCGCCGCGCAACGACGTGGGGACATCGACGCCCGCGAAGCGCAATTCGACCGCGCTCAGGCTGCCGATTCCCTGCACGACCCAGGCGGCCTGCACGCCCTGTTCGGCGAGCACCGCGCCCAGCGCATCACGCAGATCGTCGCCAGGCGACAGCCTCAGGGGTAGCGCTTGCATCGTCGGCTCCTCGCGGGTTCGGGCATGACAGGTTAAAGCCGTTCGCGACGGCTTGCAACGCGGCGCAATGCAACGCGTACGCCAGGCGTAGTATCGGTTTCGTGCGGATTCCGTTCGGCTCGCACATACGCTACGAGGCTCGCTCATGCCCTCTGCCGCACACACGGTTCTGTTCAGCGCATTCGATCGCCATAATCTTGGCGATCTGCTGTTTGCGCATGTACTCGCCCGTATGCTCGCGCTGCGGGCGTTGCTGTTTGCGGGACTTGCGACGCGTGATCTACGAGCGTTCGGGGGGCATCGTGTACACGCGATCACAGAGATCGCAGCCAACGACAAACCGGTCGATATCATCCACGCAGGCGGCGAACTGTTGACTTGCGATGCGTGGGAAGCAACGGTGATGCTTTCACCGCCAGAGCACGTGCAATCGGTCATCGCCCAGCAAAGCGCATGGGAAGCCGATCCTCTTGAGTGGTCGAGAACCCACCTCGGCAGGGCAACTCGCGCGCCCTACGTGCTATCGAAATCCGCGTTGCCGGAACTGCGGATCAGACGCATCGTCTTTCATGCCATGGGCGGCGCGAGCCTTGCGCCTTGACGCACCCTTTCGTGAAGAAGTCGTCGATCGGCTTCGGCATGCCGATGAAGTCAGCGTGCGTGATCGCGTAACGCAAACGCATCTGCACGCACACGGCATCGAAGCACGACTCGCCCCCGACCCCGCCGTGATGGCGGCCGCACTGTTTGGCGGGCGCATACGCACACGCGCCGGGCAAGCGCCCCTTCAGGCGATATCCAATGCCTTTGCGCAAGGCTATGCCGCGGTCCAGTTCGATGCGAGCTTCGGCGACGATGCCACGCTCGACATCCTCGCGCGCGAACTCTCGCGCGTCGTGAAGGAACAGCGCCTCGGCATCGTGCTATTTCGTGCGGGCGCCGCGCCGTGGCATGACGACCTCGCGATTTACGCGCGACTCAAGCAACGCATGCTCGCGAACGTGCTGCTCTTCGACTCGCTCGATATCTGGGACATCTGCGCGCTGATCGCTGCGAGCCGCATCTATATCGGCAGCAGCCTGCACGGGCGGATCGTGGCGATGGCGTTCGCACGGCCACGCATCAACGTCGTGCACGGGGATGAAAAACGGCAGCCGCCCAAACAAGCCGCCTTTGCGGCGACATGGGAGCCCGATGGCATCGCCGCGACAACGACGATAGAGGAAGTTGCGCAGGCAACAAGCGCCGCGCTGAATCTGCCAGACGCATTGCTGCGCCACACAGCCGACGATCTCGTGCGCCGTTATCGCACGGCCTTTGCGACATCGCCGCCATAAAACAAGGCCCGTAAACGGCAACTGGCCCGCCGCGCGAAACGTGCCTTGCGAGCACATTTCGCGCGACGGGCCAGCCTTGATGCTTGCCTGTCGAACGCGCGGGCGAACCGGCCGATCCGCCGCGCGCGCTATTCAGTCAGCGATCAAACCGTCAGGCTTCGATTAGAAGCGGTGACGCAGACCAACGGTAGCAGCGACCTGGTTCGGCGTGGTCGACGGCGACAGCGTGTTGATCATAGCGACGTTAGCCGTGCCACCCAGCGAGCCCGAAGCGTGCTGGTAGACGCCTTCGACGTACACGTCGGTGCGCTTCGACAGCGAGTAGTCAGCTTGCAGCGAAACGGTCTGCCACTTCGGATCCGTCGAGCCAGCCGTGTTCTTCAGCTTGCCGTCGGTGAACGTGTACGATGCGTCCAGGCTCAGAGCCGGGGTCAGCGCGTAGCGGCCGTTCAGTTCGAAGTTGTCGAGGTGCAGGTTCGTGTTCGACGGGATCGTGAAGTTCGTGCTGCCGCCTTGCGATTCAGCGATCAGGCCTTCGTATTGCGTGTGGGTCCACACGAAGCCGACCGTTGCCGGACCGTACGTGTAGTTCAGGCCAGCGCCGAACGTGCGTTGCGTTTCAGCCGACAGGTTCGTGTTGTTGCCTGCGCCTGCCGAGTTCGCGCCGCTGGTGTTGCCGGTACGCGAGTTGTTCATCTGCAGGTAAGCTGCCGATGCGTTCAGCGGGCCGTTGTTGTACGAAGCACCAACGCTCCATGCGCGGTTGTTCGCGAACTGGCCAGCGTCGTTGCTGAAGCCGTACAGGCCGCCGAACTTGAAGCCAGCGTAGTTGACGCTCGTGTACTTGACCGAGTTCTTGATCGAGAACGAGTGGTCGAGGTTGTCGTTGTCGAACGGGTGAGCGGCCAGGTTGTTGCCGTAGCCAGCGCCTGCTTCCGACAGCGGCGACAGGTAGTCAACCATCGAGTCGTACTGGCGGCCCAGCGTCAGCGTACCGAAGCGGTCGCTTTGCAGACCGACGAATGCCTGACGATTGAACATCGTGCTGGCTTCCGTGTCCTTGCCGTTGTTCAGGTTGAAGCCGTTTTCCAACGTGAAGATCGCGTGCAGACCGCCACCCAGGTCTTCGCTGCCCTTCAGGCCGAAGTACGTGTCCGACAGCGAGCCGCTGCCTTGATTCCATGCTGCGTGGCCGCCTGCGTTGTTCGCGTAGACGATACCCGCATCCAGCGAACCGTACAGCGTGACGCTGCTTTGTGCGTGAGCCGAAACTGCGAACGCGCTCAGGACGCCCGCGATGATCAGAGTGTTCTTCATGACTTTCCTAAATAAACTTGCTTGACTTGCAGACCGCGCTGAAATAGCCCCGGGTATGGGGGCCATCCCGCAATCTCTGGCGAAGTTTAAGTGCCACAGACGTACAAACGACCAATGTGCAACCTGGAACAGATATTTGCGAAATATGGAAATATCCAGTTTTTGGTGCTTAAAACCTTGTACCGAAAGGGAAAATTCCACCTGTCCGCGTCATCGTGCTGTCACAGACGTGTGGCAATCACGCGACGCTGTTGTCAAGTTAGTGAATTTGATTATTGTCAAAATCAAGGCAATTAGACTCTGACCCGCATGCTAATATTTCGCCGTCTGAGGTAGCTCCGGAACAGTTGCCAAGGACAGATGGGGTGGCCGTGTCTGCGGCCACCCCATTTTCATTTGTGCTGTGTTTTGGCTACGGATGGGCGAAAGCTGGCGCACCGTTAATCGGTACGCCAGCGCGCGGGGAAATCCGCCAGTCTATTTACATAGTGTTACGCGCAATGACCGGACATTAATCGGCATTAACGGGTATTAATGCGCGCCCGCTGCACTCGAAGCATCGGCCGCGCTGCGCGAAGGCCGCGTAATCCAGATCAGCGGAATGATGGCGATAAAGATGATCGCCGAGATATAGAAGATGTCATTCAGGCCCATGACCGCGGCTTGCGAATCGACCGAGGTATTGAAGAGCGCATAAGCCGAATTGCCGCTCAGATGCAGCGATTGATGCACGGTATCCATCTGTTGCGTGAACACCGGATTGGTTGGGTTCGCCTGCTCCGTGAGTCGCGCGTGATGCAGGATCGTGCGATTGTTGAACGCGTTGCCGATCAGCGACGTGCCCACGGCGCCGCAGAACGTGCGCGCAAAATTCGACAGCCCGGCTGCCGCCGGAATTTTCTCGGGCGGCAAGCCCGACAGAATGATCGAGGTAAGCGGCACGAAGAACATCGCCATTGGAATGCCTTGCAGGAGCGTAGGCAGCACGATGTCCCAATGCGAGACATCGGTATAGAACTGCGTGCGCATCATGAAGACCACCGCGAAGCCGACGAACGCCACCGTGGCGATGTAGCGCGGGTCGCTACGCGGCAACAGACGGCCGATGATGGGCGTGAGAATCACCGCGAACACGCCCAGCGGCGCGGTCGCAAGACCCGAATCCACCGCACGATAGCCGAGATAGCCCTGCATCCATTGCGGCAGCAGCACCAACGTGCCGAAGAACATGCCATAAGCCACCGAGATCGAAATCGTCCCGCCCGCGAAATTGCGCTGCGTAAACAGTCGAATATCGACCACGGGATTCTTCTCGGTGAGTTCCCACACGATAAAGAACGCGAAGCCCACCAGCGCGATCAGGCCAAGCGCCACGATCAGCGGCGAATCGAACCACGCGAGATCCTTGCCCTTGTCGAGCATGATCTGCAACGACGCCACCCAGACGACCAGTAGCGCCAGCCCCACGCCGTCGATCGGCAAACGGCGCGTGGCCGATTCGCGCTCGCGGTAGATGGACCAGGTGACCGCAGCCGCGAAAAGACCCACGGGGATGTTGATATAGAAGATCCACGACCAGTTGTAGTCGTAGGTGATCCAGCCGCCGAGCGAGGGCCCGGCGATCGGCCCGACCAGCGCGGTCATCGACCAGAGCGCGAGCGCCGTCGACGACTTCTGCTTGGGCCACGAGCCGAGCAACAGCGCCTGCGAGAGCGGCGCGAGCGGGCCCGCCACCACGCCCTGCAGAATACGCGCGCCGAGCAGCGTGGGCAGGTTCGGTGCGATACCGCACAGCCAGGAGGCGATCACGAACAGCAGGATCGAACTGACGAATAGCTTCACCGTGCCGAAGCGCTGCGTGAGCCAGCCAGTGAGCGGAATGGAGACGGCATTGGCCGCCGCGAAGATGGTGATGACCCACGTGCCTTCATCGACGGACACGCCGAGGTCGCCCGAGATGGTCGGGATCGCCACGTTGGCGATCGACGAATCCAGGACGTTCATAAACATCGCCAGCGAAACGGCCACCGTGCCGAGTGCGAGCTTGCCGCCGCTGAGCGGCGGGAGGGATTGCGGAGCAGACATGGATTGCGCGAGAAATGGACAAGGGCCCGCGACAAAGCGCGGGCCATGCGTGAGCGTGGCAGAACCAGGCGCTACGATCAATGTCCAGACACGCACTAATGTCTGACACTGGCGACAATAATCCGGGCTTACCTGCCGCCGTTCATTCTGCCACAAGCATTAATCAGTCATCCGTATTATTGATGCCGATTGCGGCAACGTGCTTACTCGCCCGTGAAGTGCACCGTACGTTTGGCCCGTTCGTCCACCGTCAGCGAAAACACATCGGGGCGCGCGTAATGCCCCACGACATCGAAGTCGTAGCGGGCGCGCACGAGTTCGTCGGTGTCGATCTCTGCCGTCACCAGCCCCGTTTCGCCATGCAGCGGTCCCGCGAGTATCTCGCCGAGCGGCCCGACAATCACGCTGCCGCCATTAATAAGCGGGCGCGCCGGGTCCCAGTCCGGCACCTCGATGCCGAGCGCCTCAGGCGACGGCTGCACCTGGCACGCGCTCACGACGAAGCAGCGCCCCTCGTGCGCGATATGGCGCATCGAGCATTGCCAGATCTCGCGTTCGTCGACCGTGGGCGCGCACCAGATCTGCACGCCCTTCGCGTACATGGCCGTGCGCAGCAGCGGCATATGGTTCTCCCAGCAGATGGCCGTGCCGGCCACGCCCGCGGCGGTCTGCACCACGGGCAGCGTCGAGCCGTCGCCCTGCCCCCAGATCAGCCGCTCGGTGCCGGTGGGCATGAGCTTGCGGTGCTTCGCGACGAGCCCCGCGCGCGGATCGAAAAAGAGCGCCGTGCAGTAGAGCGTGCTGCCCGCGCGCTCGATCACGCCGATCACGATCGACGCTTCGCAACGCGCGGACAGCGCGGCGAGCGCATCGGTTTCCGGGCCCGGCACGTCGATGGCGTTTTCGTAGTAGCGCGCGAACGCTTCACGCCCTTCAGGCAGGCGGTAGCCGAGCCGCGTGCCGAAGATCTCGCCCTTCGGATAGCCGCCCAGCAGCGCCTCGGGCATGACGACGAGCGCGGCGCCCGAGGCGCGGATATCCGCTTCGAACGAGAGAATATGGTCCAGCGTAGCGGCCTTGCCTTGCGGCAAGGAGCCGATCTGCAAGGCGGCGAGTGTCGATTTCGGCATGAAGGTTCTCCGTGATCCGGGTAACGAGGCGAATCCGTATGATGGCGGGGTCGCAACCTCGCGCCCACGTGCGCCGCCACTTTCTGCTATGCATGCCCGTGATATCTCCGGCGTCGATCTGAATCTGCTGAAGATTTTCGAAGCCCTGTTCGAAGAAGGCGGCGCAAGCCGCGCGGCGATCCGGCTCGACATGACGCAGTCCGCCGTGAGCGCGGCGCTCAAGCGCCTGCGCGTGCTCTACGACGATCGCCTCTTCACGCCGACCGGGCGCGGCCTCGCGCCCACGGCGCGCGCGCGCGAACTCAAGCCCGTGGTGAGCGATGCGCTCGACCGTGTGCGCCAGAGTCTTGCCATCGCCTCGCCGCATCCTGCCAGCTTTCACGGCCGCGCCGTCGCCATCGGCCTGTCCGACGATTTCGAACTGGCGCTGGGCCAGCCCATCATCGCGCAAGTGGCACGGCACGCGCCGGGACTGCGCGTGATCTTTCGTCAGACTTACAGCCAGATCGTGAGCGAAAGCCTCGGCACTCAGGAGGTGGATCTGGCCATCGCGGCGGGCGGGTTTGGCGCGCGCGGGCTCAGTCATCAGTCGCTCGGTCAGGGCGATTACGCCTGTCTTGTCGATGCGGCGACGCTCCCGGCTCAGGATAGTGCCGCGCTCACGCTCGATGCGTTCGTCGCGCGTGGGCATATTCTCGTTTCCTCGGGCGGTGTGGTCGGCATCGTCGATGAAGCGCTCGCGGCGCAAGGTCTGAAGCGTTCGGTGATCGCCTCGACCACGCACTTCGCCGCGCTGCCGCATCTGCTCAAAGGCACCCAGGCCATCGCCACCATTCCGCGCCACGCTGCCCGCGCGATTGCCGCGCTCACGGGGCTGCGCCTCGTCGAATGCCCGCTCGCGCTGCCGGGCTATCCGATCGAGCTTGGCTGGCGCGCCAATGCGCTGCGCGATGTGGCCGTGGCTCGCGTGCGTGACGCCATCGGCGCTTGCGCGCAGGCCCTGAGCGCCTGAAGCACGAGCGCACAAAAAATTTCGCCGGGCAGCGACGGATTTCGAGCGCCGCCCCGTTCAAGAGAAACAAGGACGCACGAAGGCCGTGCCTCCATCACGAACAACGGGAGGAATGCCATGCTTCGCAAGCCGCTTCAATCCATGCTCGTCGCCGCCACGCTGGCGCTCGCGGGCGCCAGCGCGTTCGCGCAGACCGTCATCATCGCGCCGCAGGCGCCGCCGCCACCGCGCATGGAGAGCGTGCCGCCCGCGCGCGCGGGCTACGCCTGGGACCCCGGCCACTGGCGCTGGGACCACGGCGCGTATGTCTGGGCGCCGGGTCACTGGCAACCGGTGCGCGTGGGTCATCGCTGGGTGCCGGGCCACTGGATCGAGCACGGCCCGAACTGGCACTGGGTGCCGGGCCATTGGGCCTGATACGACGCTCACGAGTCCGATCATGAAGACACTGTTGCTCATCGCGCTCGCCGCCGTGGTCCTCACCGGCTGCATCGTGACACCGGCGCGTCCCGCGTATTACCGGCCCGCGGTCGTCGTATATTGAACACTCGCGTACCGGCCGACGCCGCCGCCACGGCAGCACGGCCCGAGCCCGCGCAAGCCCTGGGAGGGGACGACGATGAGATTCGCGCGGCACACGCCGCTGTCGATTCGCACGCGCAGATTGCGCCGCAACGGTATCGCGCCTTGAGCGATCAAGAGCACGAACCGCCGCGCGACTTTGCTTCGGCTTCTGCTTCTGCTTCGAGCGAAGCGGACCCCGACGCGAACCTCATCGCCCGTGTTGGCACGCGCGATGCCGGTGCGGTGCGCACGCTCGTCATGAACAAGCTGCCACGCCTGCTCGCGATCGCCACGCGCATGCTGGGCGACCGCATGGAGGCCGAAGACGTGGCCCAGGAGGCGTTCATGCGCATCTGGAAACAGGCGCCGCACTGGCGTACCGGCGAGGCGAAATTCGACACCTGGCTGCACCGCGTCGCGCTCAATCTCTGCTACGACCGGCTGCGGGGTCGTCGCGAGACGCCCGCGCAAACGGCCGACGCGCTACCCGAAGAAGCCGATCCCGCCGCACGGCCCGACGAACACATGGAATCGCGCACGCGCGACGAACGCGTGCGCGCGGCGCTTGCCGCGTTGCCCGTGCGTCAGCGCGAAGCCCTCGTGCTCACTTATTATCAAGAGCTTTCGAACGCCGAGGCAGCCGGCCTGATGGACATCACCGTCGACGCGCTCGAAAGCCTGCTGGCGCGCGCCCGGCGCACCTTGCGCGCACAACTGGCCGGCGAAGGGGCCGGCAAGGATCGAGCATGACACCCGAACGATTCCACACACTCGTCGAAGCCTACGGCGCCGATCCGCGCCGCTGGCCAGAGCACGAGCGCGCCGATGCGCTCGCCTGGGCGCGCGCGCATCGCGAGCAGGCCGACGCGGTGCTCGAAGAAGCCCTGGCACTCGACGCCTGGCTCGCTCGCGACATGGTCGCGCCGCCCTCGCGCGCGCTGTTCGAGCAGATCGTGGCGAGCGCGCCGGTGGCCGTGCCGGTGCAGCCCGCTACATCAAAGCGCAAGCGCTTCTGGTGGTCGGGTGCCGCGTTCGCGGGCGTGGGCCTCGCGGGTGCGCTCGCGGGCGCCTTGACGATGTCGATCATGCTGCTCGGCAATGCGCCGCCTGGCGGCTATGGCGAGCAACAAGACACGCTGCATGAAACGCTGCACGACGCAGCGCACGAAAGCAGCTATCTGGGAACAGGTTTCGGCGGTTCGAGCGCCGATTGGGGTGATGAATGAACGCACGCTCGTGGAAGGTGCTGATTGTGGGATCGGTGCTGCTCAATGTGTTCCTGCTCGGTGGAATCGCGGGCGGTGCGTGGCGCTGGTTCGCAGCACGCGACGCCTTGCAGGCGCGCACGCAACAGCAGGCCCAGACACAGCCCGCGCAACGCGCCGCGCTGCGCTTCGCCACCGACAATCTCTCGCCCGAGCGGCAGCAGCAATTCGTCGATGCATTGAAGGCCGCGCGCCGCGAAGGCCGCGACGATGCCCGCGCGGGCCGCGACGACCGTCGTCGCGTGCTCGACCTGCTGGCCGCGCCGCAACTCGACCGCGCCGCGCTCGACGCCGCGCTCGCGCACACGCGTGAAGCCGATATCGCGTTGCGCGCCAAAGTGGAAAGCGGCGTGGCAGATTATGCTGCGACGCTCACGCCCGAGGAGCGCGTGAAGTTCGTCGAAGGTCTTGAGCGCAGCGGTCAATGGCGCTTGCCGCCGCAGCAGCGCAAGGCCGCATCACAAGCGAACACGACGCAGTAAGCGAAGCCGTCAAAAAATAATTCAGCGCAGCAGCGACGGATTCACGCGCGGACGGCGTTTAAGGACAGTACGCAACACCTTGAACGCCACCTCACCTGAAAGGGACCGCGCATGGACAGCCAGCCCACCGCCCGCACCGCCGCGATCGCGATGAATCGCTTCGGCCTGGGCGCGCGTGCCGATGAGACGCCGCCCGCCGATCCGCAGCGCTGGCTGCTCGAACAATTCGCGCGCTACGAGCCGCTGCCCGCTGCGTGGCGCGACGAACCGGGCGCGGTTGCGTTGGCGACCCGCTTCGGCGAGGAACGTCAGCAAGGCATGGCCGATCAGGCCGCCGCTAGCGGCACGCAGGCATCCGCCACGAACAACGCACCCGCATCGACACAACAGGCCGCTCGCCAGGCCATCAACCGCACGATCCGGCACGAAGCTATCGATATCTACCGCAGTGCGGTGAACGCACGCCTGACGAGCGCCCTTCAAACCGGGACGCCTTTCGTCGAGCGCCTCGTCCATTTCTGGTCGAACCATTTCGCCGTTTCTGTCGACAAGGCCGCTATTGCCGGGTTGGCCGGCGCGTTCGAAATGGAAGCAATCCGTCCGCACGTGCTCGGCAATTTCGAAGACATGCTGGTGGCCGTCGAGCAACACCCAGCCATGCAACTCTTTCTCGACCAGACGCGCTCGGTCGGCCCCGATAGCCGTGCGGCCTTACGCGCCGATCAGCGCGATCCCGCGCACAAGCGCGGCCTGAACGAGAATCTGGCGCGCGAAATCATGGAGTTGCACACGCTAGGCGTGCGTACGGGTTACACGCAGAACGACGTCACCGAGTTCGCGCGCGCGCTCACGGGCTGGAGCGTGGCCGCTGCGCGCGGCCCGCAGCCGGGTAATGCGCAGCCGGGCGCCTTCGTGTTCCGCCCCGCGCTGCACGAACCGGGCACGCGCACGGTAATGGGTCGACAATATGATCAGGATGCCGAACAACAAGCACGAGCGATCCTGCACGACCTCGCCCGCGCCCCGGCCACAAGCCGCCATATCGCCTTTCAGCTCGGACGCCACTTCGTCGCCGATAATCCGCCGCCCGCGCTCACCGGGCGCCTCGCCCAGGCCTTCGAGCAAAGCGGCGGCGATCTGCCTACGGTTTATCGCGCACTGGTGACGGCGCCCGAAGCCTGGGCCGCGCTCGACATCAAGTTCAAGACGCCGTGGGAATGGACCGTGTCGTCGATGCGCGCGCTGGGCTGGCGCGAGCGCGGCGACCTGAACGCCGCGCCCCTGCTCACGCAACTGGGTCAGCCGGTGTGGCGGCCCGGTTCGCCCGCCGGCTATGACGACATCGCCGCAAGCTGGGCCGCGCCCGATGCGCTGGTGCGGCGCGTCGAAGTCGCGCAACGTTTCGCGGCGCGCGTGGGCGACCGGTTCGATCCGCGCACGCTCGCACCTGCCGTTCTGCCGGGCACGCTCACGCCGAACACCGCCACGGCCATCGCGCATGCGGAAAGCGCGCCTACAGCCATCGCCTTGCTACTCGTTTCGCCTGATTTCCTGAGGAGATAATCGCCATGCTCTCCCGTCGCCATTTCCTGCGCGTCGCCGCTGCGGGCGCGGGCGCGATGCTCGTCGCGCCGCACATCGTGTTCGCGAGCGCCGCCACTGACCGCCGCTTCGTGTTCGTGATCCAGCGCGGCGCAGCCGACGGCCTGAACATCGTCGTCCCCTATGCGGAGCCGGCCTACGCGGGACTGCGCGGCGCGCTCGCCATCGATACCGACAAAGCGAGCAAGCTCGACGGCACTTTCGCGCTACACCCCGCGCTCGCGCAGACGGCGCAGATGTACCACTCGGGGCAGGCGCTCTTCGTCCACGCAGTAGCCTCGCCGTATCGTGATCGTTCGCACTTCGACGGCCAGAACGTGCTGGAGACCGGCGGACGCGCACCGTACCAGGTCAAGGACGGCTGGCTCAATCGGCTCGTCGCGCAGGTCGGCGGCACGCGCGAAAACGCCATTGCGTTCGCGCCCACCGTACCGCTGGCCTTGCGCGGTGCGGCGCGGGCGACCTCTTACGCGCCCTCGGCGTTGCCCGCCGCCTCCGACGATCTGCTCACCCGTGTCTCCGCACTTTATGAAGGCGACGCGCAGTTGCACGGCCTCTGGAACTCGGCGATGACGGCGCGCGGTCTCGCGGGCGATGCGAGTGCGCGTCAGGACCCGGCGAGTCTCGGCAAGCTCGCGGCGGACTTTCTCGCGCGCCCGGACGGCCCGCGTATCGCCATGATCGAGACCGGCGGCTGGGACACGCATAGCGCGCAAAACGCGCGGCTGTCGAACCAGCTGAAGGCGCTCGATACGATGCTCGCCGCGCTGCGCGACAACCTTGGGCCCGCGTGGGACAGCACGACGGTGCTCGTCGCCACCGAGTTCGGCCGCACGGCGGCAGCCAACGGCACCGGCGGCACCGATCACGGTCAGGGATCCGTTGCGATGCTGCTCGGCGGCGCCGTCGCCGGTGGACGCGTGATCGCCGACTGGCCCGGTCTGCGCCCGGGCGATCTCTACGAATCGCGCGATCTCAAACCCACGGCCGCGCTCGATTCGCTGATCGCGGGCGCGGCCGCCGAAAGCCTGCGGCTCGATCCGCAGCGCACCGCTGCGGCGCTGTTCGAGCAGGCGGGCACGACGCGGCCCATCACGGGATTGATGCGGACTTGAAGCGCGCAAAAGAGAGACGCGCGCCGCATCGCATAAGCCAAAGACGGAATCCGTGCGAGGAGACCTCATGCTGCGCTCTTCCGAGCGCAGCCTCGCACCACGACTCAAGCAACGATAAAACCGTCATCAAGGAGGATCCACCGTGAAAACGAAACTTTACTTCGTAGTACTTGGCTGTGCCGCCGCGCTCTCTGCGTGCGTGGTCGAACCCGCGCGCCCGCCCGAGCCAGCACCGCGCGTCGAAGTCGTGCCGCCCGCCCCCCAACCCGGTTATCACTGGGTCAAGGGCCACTACCGCTGGGAAGGCAACCATTGGGAGTGGGTGCCCGGACACTGGGCCGCCGCCTGGTAAGCACGCTGGCATCCCGCGCGGGATGACATCAGAAAGCGATCGTCGTTCTCACGCCGACGATCGCTTCGTCCCCTACCCGGCGTGTGGCGTTCTGCGGATCGGGAATGCCGCCCGCCGGCCTGAAGAGGTACTGGAAGTCGGCTTGCATCTGCCACCACGGCGCAATCTGATACTGATACGTCGCTTCGAGAACGGTTTCCGCGCTGCGCGAGGGATAACCCGGCGTAAGCGCGGCAGTATCGCTGGCCAGGCCTTGCGCATGCGAGCCGATCTTCGCGTAGCCCACCGCAAGTCCCACCACGTCGTTGTCGCGCCCCTTGAACGGCGCCTTCAGACTGACGCCCGCATTCACGGCGAGATCCACGAGATTTCGATCGCCGGGCGCGGCCATCACGCGCGCAAATACGCCGAGCGATTGCGGGCTGTCCGCTGCGGGTCGCCAGATCATCTGATCGGCGACCGCATAGAAGCCGTAATCGCCCGAGTGCGACTGCGGCACGCCCGTGCTTGCCGGGTTCGCCAGCGAGAGGCCGGCGTTGTCGAAACGCTGGTCGGCGAAATGCGTCGTGTCGTACCAGAATCCCAGCTTGTATGTTCCTGGCAATCCTGATGGTTTTTCCGCTGTCTTGTCGGATGGTGCAGGATTGAGAGCGTATTGCACCTCGCCGATGAAGAGCGCGCCATCGTGCAAATTGAAATTCGTGCCGTGCGCGTCGAGTTGTTGCGGATCACCCGTGCCGTTGCCAGCTGGGTTGCCGTCGAACACGCCGGCCAGCACGGTCCAGCTATCGGTCGGCATGGCACGCAGCCGCACGCCGAGCGCCGAAAGCGGATAGGCGGGACCGCCCGCTGGCATATCGACGGACGGCAGCACAGGCCAACCGAACGTCGCGTTCATGAACGTATTCGCGTACTGGCTCGTCATGAACTCCTGGTCGAGACTCTGCTGACCGATCTTCACGTCGGCCTTGCCGCCCGCGAAACTCTGCTGATACCAGAGTTCCCAGAGCCGCGTAGTGGCATCCGCCTCGATTCCGGAGGCCGCCTGCAACGCCGACAGATTGCGCTGCGTGAGATTCGTCCCATGAATCTGCAAGGCCGACACGTTGAAAATGCCGCCGGCCAAGCCGAACGCCTTTTGCGTGTCCACACCCAGGCTCATTTCCGCGAGCCCGTCGTACGCGCCGCCGCGATCGGTCCCGCCTGAGAGATTGTTCAGATACTCGCTGGTTTCCTGTAGACCGAACGAGATCCCGCGATCGCCGAGCCACGGGCGCAGGCCGGCCATATCGCCGAATAGCGTCGCGCGATCCCAGAGGCCCTGCGGGGCGGCATCGCTGGCTTGGGCGAACACAGCGGGCGAGAGGCCGAAGGCGAATAGCATGGCCGCGGCAAGACGAGAAGCCCGGAACGACGGTGTGGGTGTGCGGTTCTTTTTCATGATGTTTTTTGGGGACGAGCGTGCCCGGCGCAATAGCCCAGGCGATTGCGAAAAGGATTCGATTCGGTGAAGGCCCGTTATGCGGGCGTAGCGCGTGACGCGCCTAGGAAAACCACCAACTCACGCGCAACGCGCGATCGATCTCACTGGCGGCGGGCGATGCGCACAACGCCACTGCAAGCGCGATCACTGCTGCGGTCAATGCGAGCGTGAGCAACGCAAGCCCGATGCGAGGGCATGGCGGACGCGGCCCGCCAAGGCATGAAGTAACGATGAATTTAACAGACATAAGCCCACCTCCGCCCGCCCGCTTGAAGCGGACGACGAATAAAGACGTGCAAGCGCCTCGCAGGCGTGCCTGCGAAAGACGGTTCAACAGAGGGAGCGTGCTGCAAAGAAGCGCGCCAACCCGACCAGGGCGAGTTAGCGGCGAAGGAAAAAACCTGCGACGCCTAACTCGCGGATGCGACGCCGGCGCAGGCCGGCATCCAACTTCCACTGCTAGAGCATGTGTCCACGAGGGACTCCTTTCGATAAGACGGGCGGATTGTATTCGGCCCTCGTGAAAAACCGCAAGTAAAAATCACATCAAAAGACAGGGTGTTGTTTTCGGCCGTCTGCGGCGAAGGTGTCGGTTGAGATATACAGTTTTCCTATGCAATTTCCTGCCATCAATTACCCGCCATATGCCTTTCATTTTTCTTCATCCCTCTTCGATCACCATTTCATTTGCAGGGAATGCTAAAAACGTGTTGACGCCCCAAACGCCGATTGCCTAGAATTTAAAAATCTTCACAAAGGGGGCTGACGCCTTGGACACCAGCAGTAGTCGATCTTCGAACTGTTTCGCCGCCTGACCGGCTCGACGTCCGCGCTCCCTTCCTGAAGCCGCCGTCCTGCCAGCAGGCAGACGGTGCGCGCCGCAGCAAATTCTCCGTGCACCTTTGATTCGCGCCATCTGGACGCTCGTTTTCGCACGTCCGTATGGCATCGGTTGCGAGCCCGCGCTCGCGACTGCGTTCGTGCGCGCCTGCCTTTTCCTTCGAAAAGCCGGTCGCACACGAACGCGTGGACCCGTACGCGCATCGCCTGACATTGCGCGCCGACGATAAAGGAGCCGCCATGCCCGGCAGTGACAGTTACCCCTTACGTAAGCTGTTTTTGAGCCCACCTTTCCCGAACGGGGGAAGCGAGTAGACGTTCGCCGCCTGTGCCTCGCATACGGCCGCTCCGGTCCGCTGGCTTTCCCGCGAACGCGTCGATCCCGACGCCCGGAGCAACATAATGAACTTCGCACTCCTTCTCTCCAGACTTCCGCACGTCGATGAAGCACGCGGCCACTATGACCGCATGCTCGCGCTGCACGAACGTGCACCGGGACACTTTGCCCTCCTCTGGCAACGCATCACGCACCGCTTTTCCTGAGTGAAACGGCACGCGCCCGCTCTTTCCCAATACAACACAGACAAAACGGATCCATCATGTCCACGCCAGCCAACTTTCCGCAGTCCAACGTCTCGCCACCACGCAGCGCGGTGCTGGACGAAGCCCATCTGGGCGATATTCAAGGGGCGCTCGGCACCATCTCGCGCCATGACCTCGCCCCGCGCACGGGTTGGTGGGCGCGTCTGCGCACGCTGCTTGCGATCCTCGGTCCCGGCCTGATCGTGATGGTGGGCGACAATGACGCGGGCGCCTTCGGCACCTATACCCAGGCGGGCCAGAACTACGGCACCACGCTGCTCTGGACCCTGTTGCTGCTCGTGCCGGTGCTTTACGTGAACCAGGAAATGGTCCTGCGACTCGGCGCGGTCACGGGTGTCGGCCACGCGCGCTTGATCTTCGAGCGCTTCGGCAAGTTCTGGGGCGCCTTCAGCGTCATCGATCTCTTCATTCTCAACGCGCTGACAATCGTGACCGAGTTCATCGGCATCACGTTCGTGCTCGATTTCTTCGGATTACCAAAGATTGCGGGTGTGTGCATCGCCGCCGCGCTGACAATGGCGGCGGTGAGCACCGGCAATTTTAGGCGCTTCGAGCGCTTCGCCGTGGGATTGTGCGTGCTGAGCTTGTTGCTCGTGCCCGTGCTGGTGTCGATCCACCCACCCGTTAGCCAGATGACGCGCGACTTCTTCGTTCCCAACTGGCCCGCACACGCCAGGCTCTCTGACGTCATGCTGCTCGTGATTGGCATAGTCGGCACGACCGTCGCGCCGTGGCAGCTCTTTTTCCAGCAGAGCTATGTGATCGACAAGCGCATCACGCCGCGCTTCATGAAGTACGAAAAAGCGGATCTGTGGATCGGCATCCTGTTCGTGTTGATCGGTGCAGTGGCGATGATTGCTTTCTGCGCGCAACTCTATGCGGGCAGGCCGGAAGCCGGCAATTTCAGCGATGCTGGTGGTGTGATCGCCGGTCTCGAGAAATACGCGGGCCATACCTCGGCGGTGCTGTTCGCGATCGCGCTGTTCGACGCGGCCATCATCGGCGCAGCGGCGGTCTCGCTCTCGACGGCTTATGCGATAGGCGATGTGTTCAAGATCCGCCATTCGCTGCATCGCGGCGTGTCCGATGCAAAGGGTTTTTATCTCGTGTATTTCGGCATCGTTGCTCTCGCCGCGGCCATCGTGCTGATTCCGGGCAGCCCGCTCGGCCTGCTGACGGAAGCCGTACAAACGCTCGCAGGCGTACTGCTGCCAAGCGCCACGGTATTCCTCCTGCTGCTCTGCAACGACAAGGCCGTGCTCGGACCGTGGGTGAATTCGAAGGCGCTTAACCTGTTCACAGGTGCGGTGGTGTGGGTGCTGGTGATGCTGTCCATCGTGCTGACAGCCTCAGTCATGTACCCGGATATGAGCGGCGCAACCATCGTGACGATACTCGCTAGCGGCACCGTGCTCGCTGTCACGGGCTACGCGGCCACACTCGCGTTGCGCAAGCTGCGATGCGAACCCATTGTCGCGACGCAAAGCTGGCCGCAGGGCGCGCGCGATATGTGGCGCATGCCGCCGCTCGCGGAATTGCCGCCCTCGAACCTCACGCTCGCCAAGCGGGCATGGATGGGCGTGCTGCGCGGCTATCTATTGCTGGCCGTGATACTCGTGATCGTGAAGGTCGTGCAGATGACGTTCTTTGCCTGATTCCCGTCTTTTGATTACAGCAACAACAAAAAAGCGGCGACATGAAAACATGTCGCCGCTTTTTGTCAAACCCGCTTGAGGATTTCAAACACGGGTCAAGCATCCCATTCCGGATCGTGAACGGGCTCGGTCTTGAGCGCGTCGTAGATATCGGCCATCGGCATATCGCCCACCTGGCTACGGATATAGGTGCCGAACGCGCGTTCGTACAACTCGCGCCCCGCCGGCGCCTCCAGCGTGAGTTCGAAGCATTGAAGAACGAAATCGGCCATTCTGTCCGCGTCGACAAGAAGGCTCTCGGCTTTCCTCTGATCCATTCGTGCACCCTGCGGCCATGCCGCCCAATCAAACGAGCCGCGCATCTTACCCGAAGTCTGCCTGCTGCATGATTGATCGTCGCGCAGTTCGGGACGTCGCGCACTTCGCTGACCCTTTTTAAACTTCACCGAAGCTGTTTCGGAGTGACTGGATCATCTCCTGCGCGATTCGCTCATCATGCCACGCCTGAGTCTTGACCAGCATCATTTCGTCATGAAACGAGGCGTCTATAGTCACGAACGGATTGACGCGGCGCGCCAATTAAACAGCAAACGCCACGACTTTCCAATTACACCATCGAAGATACGCGAAAATCATCGCAGGAGGTATCCATGTCGATCGAGCATGCGGAAGTCGCTGAGAATATAAGAACGAAGGGCAACGACGCGAAGCACAACACGATGCCAAACGCTCAAAGCGAAGCGCTTGTCGAACCGCGCAGCGAGCCGCTCCAGGGCGCATCCGGCGTACCGGACCTCATCGCCGCCATGAGGGCAGGCGAGCGCTATAGCGCTCGCGAACTCGCAAAGCTTATCGGCATCCGGGCACCGGCCTTGAATCCGCTGCTCTCGCAGGCCGTCCAGACAGGCGCGTTACGCGAAGCCGGACGATCGGCAGACAACCGTTACTGGATACCCACCGCTGAACAACTGGCCCACGAGGCGAGGCTGAGGCAGCGCAACTGGTGGTGTCAGGGCGCACTCACCGGCTACGACGAAGAGCGCCGCCAGTTCCGCAACCTCTGCATGCTGGTTCGCCGCTCGTGAAGTTTCAGATAACGTTCCCGGCTACGCAGTGAGTTTTTTTCAGGATGTAAGGCGACGCGCCCCCCCTTAGAATCCCGCGCGCGATGCGTGCCACGTGCCTTGCGACCGGGCTCACGTCGCCCCAACCTTGAACCACTGCAACAGGAACTGTCTGTATGGAAACCACCCAGAGCGATGGCCGTCCCACGGCTTCGAGCGTGACCGCTGCAATAGCGATGGAGCGCCTGCAACAGGCAGGCCTCCAGACCGACGCGCCGGCCGGCGCCGCACCGGCCTCGTCGATCCCGAAGCTCAACGACGCATTCGAACTGCTGCACGAAAACGTTCGCCTGGCCAACGACGAATTCGCCATGCTGTTCAAGATGCTGGAGCCGCATCTGCCACGCCACCTTTTCAACACCGGCGCCCATGTAGCGCCGACACTCGATAGCGAAACCATCAAAGGCTTCGATAGCCATCCGTCGCGCGGCCCCGAATACAGCCCCACCTACAGCAAGGTGGTCAACGCGGCGGAAGCGATCAACCGTATGCGCCGTGGCATCGAACAGATCACGAAGCATCTGATCGTCTGAGCGTTGATGCTTCGACCGGTTGCCAGCCATCCGCCAACGCGGCGCGCCTTATTTGCAGGGAAATGTGGCAAGCAGCGCCTTGTAGATGATGGCGCCGGTCGGGTCGAGCATCTGCTCGAGATGCCCTTTCATGTAGCCAAGGACCACGCGCAACTGGTCCTTGCGCGTGAGGTTCGGCGGCAGACAATAGCGCGGCTTCTGCCGGTCGATCAGGGTCTGCACCAGCACGCCGTTCGAATAGCCGGCCAGATACATGGCGCAGGCATCGAGATTTTCCGTCTGTCGGCATGCCCCATAGAAACCATCGCCCTGGTCGATTGAAGGCGAGGCAGGCGTCTGCGCAATGGCGCCGCCGGCGCTCAACGTGAAGACCAACGCCGCCGCGAGCGTGAATTTTTTCATGATTATTGTGATCCTGAATGATAAGCGAACAAGCATAACGTCAGGACTGCATAGCGAGTTTGCCGGTCGTCAATCGTGGGCCATCGCTTTGCAAACAATGCACAAATGGCCGCGTAAGCGGCCATTTTCGATCGAGACGATGCTGAGCCGACGTTCCGTCAGAAGAACGTCTGCATGCCGATATGCGCGGCGAACTGATGATTATTGCTCGACGGCGACAACCCACCGATCCACGCGTTATGCGTACCTGCCACATCGCCGCCCGTCCATTGATACGCGGTATCGGCGTAGAGCATCGTGCGCTTCGACAATGAGTACTGCACCGCCGTCGTCACCTGCTGCGCGCGATTGTGGTCGAGTTGTGCATTCCCCTTGATGTACTGGTAATTCGCCCCCACGCGCCAGAACGAATTAAAGGAATACAGGCCACTGATCTGCGCGACCTGTGCCGTTCCGCCCGTCAGCGTGTTCTTCGTGTAGGTGTAGAGCGCGCTCGCGTAAAGATTGCCGAAGGTATTGCCCACGCCCACACCGATATTACGGATGCCGTCGTGGCCATCGCTCATCGACGCATAACGGGTTTCGTTATAGGCCGCCCCCGCTCCGAACGTACCGTAGACATAGTTCATGCCGAAGCCCACGGTATTGTTGGCCGAGAGACTACCCGCCGTATTGCCAAAGCCATACAGCGCGCCGAAGCGGAAACCATCGAATACCGCCGACGTCACCTTGACCGAGTTCGACACGCGCGTCATCCCTGCCGTCTCGTCGAAGTCGAGCGAACCGGTCATATTGCCGGGAATCGCCAGCGCCGAGAACGGTCCTTGCCGCATACTGAACAGACCGCCATAGAGGAAGGTGCCGTCCAGACGTGCAGGCGGAAAGAACAGAAAATCGAACATCAGGTTGTACTGCTGGCCGAACGTGATCTTGCCCAGGCCGTCCTTTTCGATACCCAGATAAGCGCCGCGATTGAAATCGGCATTTGGCCCCGGAATGCCCGCGCCCGTATTAATGAAGAACTGCGACTGAAGATCGAAAATCGTCTTGTAGCCACCGCCAAGATCCTCCGTGCCGTGGAGGCCCCAGATGCTGGGCGTATAGACCGAATCCTGGGCGAGGAAACTGCCGTGACCGCCCTCGTTCGACACATAGGTGAGACCGACATCGAGAATGCCGTACAGCGTAACGCTGCTTTGTGCATGAGCGGCGGATATCATCGAAGCCGCGATAGCGAAAGGGATGGCGCGCAGCATACGTTGCATACGGGATGCCCTGAGAAGGGAATGACGAATAAGCGTGTTCATCTGCGAATTCCTGATAATCCTGTTCGTCAAATTAATTAGTATGACGAACAGTGTGTCGTACGTTATGAGCATGCGGCGGGGTGTGCCGTGATGCGGCTTAGGAAATGGTGAACGGCACTTCCGCCTCGACGCTCCGAGGCACGGTCTCGCGGATGGCGAGCGTGATGATGAGGCCGGCCAGTAGCGCCGCGATGGCGAGATACGGCACGTATTGAATGCCGAAATGCATCGCGAAATGTCCGCCCAAAGCGGGTGCGATGCCGCCGCCGAAGATCTCACCCACGCCGATCGTTAAGCCCGAGGCTGCGGTAGCGAGTTGCGGCGGAACCGATTCTGTGCTGATCGGGCCAACCGTCAACGTCGTCAGACTCATCAGGAAGAACACAGCCGCGAACATCAACGCGAAGAGCGGCACGATACTGGAGCCGACCCGCGTGAGCAGGCCGAAGGCGGTCAGCGCGCCGAGCACCGACATCAGCATCACGGGCTTGCGGCCCATCCGGTCGGAAAGCGCCGGCATCAGCGCAGTGCCGAGCGCGCCGCCAGCGCCCGTTGCGGACAGCACGTAGCCCATCTGCTGTAGATCGAGATGCAGATAATCGCTCAGGTAGTTCGGCAAGAAAGCGCCGACGACCGTGATGCCCGTCATCCAGCACAGCATCGCGGCCATGCTCAGGCGTACATTGCGCACGCGCAGGAGATCGCGCCAGGAATTGGCTTCGGCGGATGTTGACTCCGGCGCGCGGGCCTGTTCGCGACTTTTCGTATTTCGCAGCACGCGCCACATCAATAAGGACAGCACAAAACCGGGCAAGGCCACGACGGCGAAAATGGCATGCCACGGCATCCAGAGCAGCAACTGGGTGACGAGCACGGGCGTGAGGCATAACCCGAACAACGGTGCGGCGGCCTGTTGCAGACCCAGGTTGAGCCCGTGGCGATTCGGGCGTGATGCGTCTAGCGTGGCGGTAATGGAGGACGGCACATAGGCCCCTTCCGCACACCCCATTAGCGCCCGGATGACGAGCAGACTGCTTACTCCCGTTGCTAATCCGCTCAGGCCCACCAATGCCGAAAATATCAGCAGTGCCGGAATGATGACCTTGCGATGGCCATAGCGGTCGGAAAGTCGACCTGTGCATAGCGCGGAGATGCCCCATGCTACCGACAGCACGCCTGTGATGTAGCCCAAGTCACGATAGTCGAGCCCCATGTCCTTCATCATCACCGGAAACAGCGGCATGATGAGGAAGCGGTCCATGCCCACCAGGCCGAAGCCGATGGCAAGCAGTGTCACAATGCGCCATTCGTATCGTGTGTCCCACGCGGTCTCTTTCGTCTCTTCCATGATCTCTCCAACCTTGTTTGTTCGTTATGTGTCTCTTTGGACTTGCATCGAACTTTCTTTTGTTTTATATGGATTCCTCTGTTTATTGGGTGGATAGGCGGGTATCAATTTCTGGCTTTCAGGATTTCTGGTGATCAGGAGCCGGTGTAAATCCCTGTATCGCCATCACGCGCCAGCTATCCGCGCTCTGGTGCCATATGGCCTCGTAGCGACTCGCTATTGCGATCTTTCCGTTGGCGGTTCGTACTGTTGCGGTCATCCTGCCGGCTAGTATCGCGAAGCGCTCGCGAATTGTGATCTCCGTCACTTCGAGGGTTATCGTTTCGTAGCGCATCGCTCCACTCTCTAGTTTCGCGAGGTACGTGGCGCGGGTGTCACGGGTGCCTGTTGAGTGGATATAGATCAGGGCTTCGTCGAAAAGTGCTTCCAGTGTTTTTGTGTCCGCTAACAGCATTGCTTTGCGGCGGCGTTCTTCCAATTCTCGGATCATAGATGTGATATTTTTTTCGCTCATCATGATGTCTTTTTTTCGTTGGGCGATCATGGCTTTTTGGGGCTCTCTGGGCTTTGGCATTTCCTTGTTTTCTTGTCGGTCTATTAGCGTCGCCCCTGTGCGGGGCAGCACCTACTTTTCTTTGCCGCGGCAAAGAAAAGTAGGCAAAAGAAAGCCGCTCACACCGCTAGTGTGACGCAGTCCACAATCAGCCTTTAAGGGGGAAAGGTATAGGAGCGCCTGCCATCTCGCACCACAAAACAATGTGACAAAGGACTCATTCATCCCGCTGCTCGCTACGCTCGCGGCGGTTGGGTATGCAAGGGAAACCCCTTTACTAAAGGCATTTTCGCGAATTCTGGCAAACCTTCGGTTTGCCGTTATGCCCCACGGGGCGCGCAGCGCCCCCGGATGTATGACGGCCTTGTCACCAAGTCTTGTGGTGCGAGATGGCAGACGCTCCTACACCATTCCCCCTAAACGGCGGTTCGCCGACTGCGTCACACTGGCGGTTTGAGCGGCTTTCTTTTGCCTACTTTTCTTTGCCGCGGCAAAGAAAAGTAGGTGCCGCCCCGCACAGGGGCAACGCCAATAGACCGACAAGAAAACAAGGAAATGCCAAAGCCGAAAAAAATTAAATCCGAGTCCTATCGCGCCCCTTGAGCCCCAGCATGACCCGCGCCTCATCAGGCGTAGCAATCTCAAACCCCAACTTCAAAAGCAGATCCCGAATCATGACAACCTGCTCGGCATTAGAAGTAGCAAGCTTCCCAGGTCCAATAGAGAGCGAATCCTCAAGCCCAACACGCACATTGCCGCCCATGAGCGCGGCCTGCGTAATAAGCGGCATCTGGTTACGCCCAGCCCCCAACACCGACCACTGATAAGAATCACCAAAAAGCTTGTCGGCAATACGCTTCATATGCACGAGATTCTCGGGATCCGCCCCAATACCGCCAAGAATACCCAGCACGAATTGCAGAAAGATCGGCCCTTTAACGAGCCCACGGTCAACAAAGTGCTTGAGGTTATAAAGATGCCCAACGTCATAGCACTCGAACTCGAACCGAGTGCCATGTGCCTGCCCTAGACGCGTAAACACTTCCTCGATATCGGCGAATGTATTACGGAAGATCGCATGCCGCGAACCTTCGATATAGTCGCGCTCCCACTCATGCTTGAAAGTCTTGATCTTATCGAGAATCGGAAACACGGCGAAGTTCAACGAGCCCATATTGCACGAGGCCATTTCCGCCGACACATCAATCGCAGCAGCAAGACGCTCGTCAAGCGTCATACTGATCGCCCCACCCGTGGTGATATTGACGACCGCGTCGGTAGCCGCATGAATGCGCGGCAGGAAACGTCGATAAGCAGCCGGATCGAAAACGGGTCGTCCGTCCTCGGGATTACGCGCATGCAAGTGCAGGATCGCCGCGCCCGCCTTGGCGGCAGCAATCGCCTGCTCCGCGATTTCATCGGGCGTGACCGGCAGATACGGCGACATGCTCGGCGTATGAATGGAGCCGGTAATCGCGCAGGTGATAATGACTTTACGTGCCATAGAGTTGTTCTCCGTTCGTGCCTTTAATGGCAACCCACACAGGTATCCGGTTCAGACCGGCTCCGCCACAACCACATTCTCGATATGACCCACGCCGTCGATCTCGACGCGCAACACGTCGCCGATACCGAGAAAACGCGGCGGCTTGTGCGCGGCGCCAACGCCTGACGGCGTGCCCGTTGCCAGCACGTCGCCGGGTTCGAGCGTCATCACCGTCGAGAGATATGCGATCTGCTGCCAGACGTTGTAGATCATCTCGCCGGTGCGAACTTCCTGACGGCATTCGCCATTCACGATCATGCGCATCTGCAGCGCGTGAGGGTCAGCGATCTCGTCAGGCGTGACGATCCACGGGCCAAATGGGCCATGCGTGTTGAAGGACTTGCCAAGCATCATCGTGGGCGAGCGCATCTGCCAGTCGCGCACAGAAACGTCGTTGCAGACCACGTAACCCGCAATCACCGAAGCGGCCTCTTCTTCCGACACGTGACGGCAGCGGCGTCCGATCACGACGCCCAGTTCCGCTTCATAGTCGAGCTTGTCGGACACCTTCGGCATATGCACGGGATCGAACGGTCCATTGACGCACGACACCTGCTTGTTGAACCACACCTGGCTGTCCGGCACCTGGATACCCGCCGCGCGCGCCTCTTCCACGTGACGGCGATAGTTCATGCCGATGGCGAGAAACTTGGACGGATTGGGCACCGGTGCATCGAGGCGCACGTCCGCCAGCGGCCAGGTCACCGCCTGGTCGATACGCACGTCGCGCGCGCGCTGCATCAGCGCCGGGCCACCCTGGAGCAGTTCGAGCATCGTGCGGGGCAGCGCGGCATCGCTCGCGGGCAAGTCGATGACCTGCTGGCCTTCGACTTTGCCGATCGAGCAATAACCACGGCTTTGGAATGTGACGAGTTTCATGTCGGTCCTTCTGGATCAGATTGAGTCAATCGCTAAATGGCGGGCGCGCGCGTTACGCACCCTGTTCGGAATTGGCGAGAAACACCGCCGGCAGGTCCGGGCCCCAGAGATAGACGCCGTCCTCGGGCGCGTGGTCTTGCGCCACCCAGTCCACCGAGGCGGGAATAAAGTCCATCGTCGCGCTGTATTCCGAGAAACTGCCCCACGGGTCCTGCACGTAGTAGAAGTAGTTCGAACCCAGCACGTGACGCCCCACGCCCCAGCCGTTTCGATAACCCGCCGAGGCCATCTGCATGTAGCCGAGCCCCACGTCCTC
Organism: Paraburkholderia sp. J67; assembly: GCF_905220265.1. NCBI lineage: Bacteria > Pseudomonadati > Pseudomonadota > Betaproteobacteria > Burkholderiales > Burkholderiaceae > Paraburkholderia > Paraburkholderia sp. J67. Next base: position 184,401 of record NZ_CAJMZK010000011.1, on the reverse strand, counting down.
GACCGTCGGCACGTCCCAGCTCAGGTGATGCATCGCCGGGCCCGAGCTCATCGCGAAAGCGAACAGGTGGTGATCGCCGCCATGCGGTGCATGCAAAAAGGCCACGCCATCGCCCGAACGGTCGGACAGGCGCAGGCCCAGCACGCGCTCGCAGAATGCGATCTGCGCGGGTACGTTCGAGGTCGCAAAGGCGATATGCGACATCCGCGCGGGCTGCACTTTCGCGGTGTGGCGGCGATACGGCGCGCAGCGCACGCCGTTCTCGGGTAGTTCGGGTTGCTGATGATTGGCTTCGTCAAGCGTCGTTTTCACGCCGGGGCGAATCTGTAGTGCCATGCCATCAGGATTGCGGATCCAGAATCCCGAGTCGTCCGCCCCCGTCGGCGGCGCGATGAATTCCACGCCGGCTTCTTTCGCGCGTGTCTTCAGCGCGTCCAGTTCGTCTTCGAAACAATGGAGCGTGACCGAATCGAACTTCTTGCGCGCGCCCTCTCGCAATCGGCCCCACACGTGCGGCGAGCCGAACGTGCGTATCAGCAGGCCGCCCGCGCCATCGGGCTGCACGTCGAGGCCAAAGGCCGTATAGAAGCGGTGTGCATCATCGAGCGATGGCACCGTCATGCCGAATTCGCCGATGGAATGGATGCCAAGGCGGTCGTGCCGTCGGGCGTGCGTCATGTTCGTCTCCTTCATGTGCGTTTGCGGGTTATCCGGTATCTGCGTGCGCAAGACTCAAAGCGCGGGTTGCATCGCCTCGCGCCAGGCGTCGACGAGCGCGTCGAGCGCGTTCGCGCTGCATGCCGCGCCGAAGCTGTAGAAGTCGGGCCGCGCCAGCACCGCCACTGCGTCGTGTTTCGCGAAGTAATCGGCATAGACGCCTTGCACATCGACAAAACCACCCGCGCCGAAATGCGTGACGATTACGCCCTGCTCATCCAGTGCCACTCGATTAGCATGACTAATCGAGTCGAGCACGGCTTTATTCCTGGCGATCAATGCGAAGCTCACGCCGAACACATCGTCGAACAGCCCGCGACGGCCATTGAATTCGACGATGCCTTGCGGCGTCAGCCAGCCACTGCCCGGCGCTTGCGCGTCATAAAGCCCTGCGCCCAGGCGTGGCTGCGGCGCTGCGGGGGCTTCGAATCCCGGTATGGCTTGCGCGGCCAGCATCTCGCGGTCGCGTGCGGCAGCCGCTTGCGGGTCGGTGATGCAGATCACCTTGCCGAGCGAGATCGAAAAGTCGATGATCTCGCGCACATGGTTACAGCGCTCCGGGCCGTAGCTATCGAGCAGCGAGTCGCTTGCCTTGCCGCGCAAAATGGCGTCGAGGCGCCACCCCAATGCGGCGGCGTCGCGCAGCCCGCTGCACATGCCCTGGCCGGCGAATGGCGGCATCAGGTGCGCGGCGTCGCCCGCCAGCAAGACGCGGCCCACGCGCCAGTCTTTCGCCCAGCGTCCGCGGAACGTATAGACCGCGTGGCGCTCCAGTTCCGCGTTCTCGGGCGTGACGTCCCAGCGCGCCAGCAGATCCCACGACACCGAATCCTGGTTCATCTGCTGCGCGCTCTCGCCCGGCAGCAGCATGAACTCCCAGCGGCGTCGCCCCGGGCCGCCCGGCACGATGGTGGTCGGGCGCGCGGGATCGCAAAGCTGCCACGTCTTCGGCGTCCACTCGCGCTCTGTGCGCGGCTTCACATCGACCACGAGCCAGTCGAACGCAAAGCCCAGATCCTCGAACTCGATGCCGAGCGTCTGGCGCACCATCGAATTCGCGCCATCGGCGCCCACCAGATAACGCGCGCGGATCGTCTCGCGCTCGCCGCCGCTCACCCACTTGCCTTCGACGAAACGGCCCGACTCGATGTCCAGGCACACGCCCTCGGCGTCTTCGTGCAGCGCCGTGGCCGACCAGCCCTGGCGCACCGTCACGCCAGGCTGTTGCTTGACGTGGCGGTCGAGCACGCGCTCCAGTTCCGGCTGGGCAAACATGGTCGAGACCGGCCAGCCGCTCGGGCCGTTGCCGCCCCAGTTGAAGTCCATCAGCAGTTCGTGGTTCGCGTTGCGCCACTGGTAGCGGTCCGTGATCTCCGCGATGCTGTTGATATCATGGATGACGCCACAGGCCTGAAACAGCCGGGCGATTTCGTGGTCGAAGTGGACCGCGCGCGGCAACGGGTAAAGATTGGGCCAACGTTCGACCACGGCCACGCTATGCCCCGCACGAGCGAGCATCAGCGCGAGCAACTGGCCAGTCGGCCCGTAGCCGACAATCGCGACGTCGACGGTCTGGTCTGCCTCCATGTGTTCTCCGAATCGAGCCTTACCCAGGCGTTTTTAAAAATGACATTTCTGTACAATTCGGACTATATTGTCAACTTGATAAGATCATCAATTCAATGGGGGAAACCCGAGGTGCAGTCGTGACGGCCACGCAAGCGAAGTCGGCCAACCCGGCGCTCACATCCGACAAGGAAGATCACCGCGTGCGCACGGGCGCCGTGCGGCGGGAGGCCACGCGCCGCAAGCTGCTGGGCGCGGCGGTCGAAGTGTTCGCGCAAAAAGGTCCTGATGCGGCCTCCATCGACGATTTCATCGCGGCGGCAGGGGTCGCGCGGGGCACGTTCTACAACTACTTCAAGACCCCGGCGGAGTTGCTGGCTGCGGTGACGTCGGAACTGAGCGATGAGGTGATTGCGGGCATCGAGGTCTGCGTGGCGGCGATCGACAATCCGGTCGAACGGATCTGGATCGGCTGCCAGACCTATGTGCAAGTGGCGCTGATGCATCCCGCGTGGGGGGCGTTCATCACGCGTACGGGCATACGCGGCGACGCCAGCGGGCGATTGACGGACATCTATCTGCCGCGCGATCTGGAAGCGGCGCGCGCGCGCGGCATCGCGCATTTCGAAAACACGCGAGCGGCGAAGGATCTGCTGATTGGGGCGATTCACCAGAGCATCGAGACGGTGCTGTCCGGCGCTGCGCCGGCCGGGCATCCGTACGCCGTCATGAAGCTCGCGCTTGGCGCGCTGGCCGTGACGCCTGCGCTGCTCATCGCGCTCGAACGTCAACCCTTGCCGGAGATCGAGTTGCCGGAAGGGTTGAAATCGCTGGAGGCGGCGTCGTTCAAGACGCATGCTTGAGCGGGCCGCGCGCGACGCAGCCCGCTCGTGCGCGATCAATGCGGCTTAAAACGGCACGTCGCCTTCGATGGTCGTGCGATAGAGCTTGCGGCGCAGGTGATCGGGCGTGCCGGCCGCCAGATGCATGAGCGAGCGGTTGTCCCAGAACACGAGATCATGCTCGCGCCATTGATGGCGATACTGATGCTCGGGCCGCACGCTATGCGCAAACAGTTCGTCGAGCAGCGCGCGGCTTTCGTCATCGGGTAGATCGACGATGCGGGTCGTGAAGTGCTCGCTCACGAACAGCGCCTTGCGGCCCGTCTCCGGGTGCGTGCGCACGATGGGCTGCTCCACCGGTTTCACCTCGGCAATCTGCGCCGCCGACAAGTTGGGCCGCCACGGGCTGCGCGCCTGCAACTCCGCGTAGCGCGCGAGATAGGTGTGCTCGGCGCGACGCCCTTCCACCTGCTTGCGCAGATGCGCGGGCAGGTTGTCCCACGCGAGATGCATGTTGGCAAACAGCGTGTCGCCGCCCTCCGATGGCAATTCCTGCGCATGCAGCAAGGAACCGAGGCTCGGCCTCTCCTTGTACGAGAGGTCCGAGTGCCAGAAGTGGCCTGCGTCGCCCAGACCGATCGGCTTGCCGTTTTCGACGATGTTCGAAACGATCAGCACCTCGGGATGGTCCACCAGCGCGAACTGATGCAGCACGTGCTTCTGCAACGGCCCAAAGCGACGGCTGAACGCAACCTGCTGCCCCGGCGTAATGCGCTGATCGCGGAACACCAGCACGTGATGATCGAGATGCGCGCGATGGATACGCGCGAAATCCGCTTCGACAAGCGGCTTGCCGAGTTCGAGACCGATCACCTCGGCGCCCAGCGGCGCGTCGAAGGCGCGGATCTCGAAGTCCTGCGCGGCATGGGTGGGTAGCGGAGCGGCGGTCGTAGTCACGCGAATGGCCCTTCATTAAGCGAAGGCTTCAATCTACTTTCGCCCGCGCTGTGTGACAACCAAGCAAATCGGATACGTTTATCCGTTGCGGTCATAAAGGCGCTGCTAATGCATACGCCCCCATCGCATACGCCCCACCATTCGCGTTTGCGCAATAGTGAAATCGCGCCGCGGCCCATTCTGTTCCCTCACGCGCTTGCCTAGACTGGCTGGCATCGCGGTTGATTCCGCGCCTTGCCCCCATCACGATCCAGTCGAGGACATCGCCTCATGAAGCTGCACTACACACCGCTGTCGGGCCACGCGCATCGCGCACAACTGTTCCTGGCGCTGCTTGGCGTCGAACATGAACTCGTGCCGGTCGACCTCGCGGCCGGCGAGCACAAGACGCCGGCGTTTCTTGCGCTGAACCGCTTCGGCCAGGTGCCGGTGCTGGAAGACGGCGAGATCGTAATCGCCGATTCAAACGCCATTCTCGTCTATCTGGCGAATAAGTATGAACGCACCGACTGGCTGCCTGAAACGCCTGCCGGAGCGGCACAGGTCCAGCGCTGGCTGTCCGTCGCGGCGGGCCAGATTGCCTATGGCGCATGTGCCGCGCGGCTCATTACGCTGGTCAACGCGCCGTTCGATGCGCCGGAGGTGATCGCCCGCGCACACGCGAGCCTGACGATTATCGACGCCGAACTCGCGCAACGCGACTGGATCGCCGCCGCGCATCCGACCATCGCCGATATCGCGCTTTACAGCTATATCGCGAACGCTCCTGAAGGCAATGTCGATATCAGCGCCTACGAGCACATCCAGGCCTGGCTCAAACGCGTCGAAGCATTACCGCGTTTCGTACCGTTTCCGCAAAGCGAACTCGGCCTGCGAGCCAGATAATCTGGAAACCTTATTAATTCGCCGATGAGCTAGCGTACCCGCCGCTCACCGAAGGACATTCGATCATGGACACCGCCACCGCTCCCTCCGCTACTGTCGTCGCCACGCCCTCCCCCTGGCATGCTGGCGAATTGGCGATGCAGCGCGCGGCCGGTGTCGAGTCCCGCATGGACGCAGTCGGGCGGCGCAACTTGCGCGACCATCTGATCGAGCAGCATCGGCTTTTCTACCCGCAGTTGCCATTTGTCGTGCTGGGCGCGGTCGATCCTGCGGGCGATGTCTGGGCCACCGTGCGTGCACATCGGCCCGGTTTTCTGCAGGCGCCCGACGAAAAGCGCCTGCACGTTTCTCTCGATCACGACCCCGACGATCCCGCCGACGCCGGCATGCACGACGGCGCCGCGCTCGCCCTGCTCGGCATCGAATTGCCGACGCGCCGACGCAACCGTCTCAACGGCACCGTACGCCGTGCGATGGACGGCATGGGGTTCGATCTGCTGGTCGAGCATAGCTACGGAAACTGCCCGCAGTACATCTTCCAGCGCGATGCCGAATTCGTGCGCGATCCCGATCTGCGCAGCGACATCGCGCCCGCCGTGAGCGATCGACTCGACGACCGTGCGCGCGACATCGTCGCGCGTGCCGACTCCTTCTTCGTCGCCTCCTATGTAGACCGTGAAGACGGCCACCGCCAGGTCGATGTCTCGCATCGCGGCGGCAAGCCCGGCTTCGTGCGCGTGGACCCACAAGGCGTGTTCACCGTACCCGACTTCGCGGGCAATCTATTCTTCAACACGCTTGGCAATATCCTCGCGAACTCGCGTGCAGGTCTGGTGTTCGTCGACTACGTCACCGGCGATCTGCTGCAATTGACCGGCGCGGCCGAGGTGCTGCTCGATTCCCCAGAAATCGCCGCGTTTCAGGGCGCGGAGCGCCTGTGGCGTTTCACGCCTCAGCGCGTGGTCTTTCGCGCGGGCGCGTTGCCGTTGCGCTGGACCTCGCGCGCCAACGGCGCTTCGCCCAACGCGCAACTGACAGGCGACTGGTCCGAGGCCGCCGAACGTCTCAAGGCGCAAGCGCTGGCGAATGCGTGGCGGCCATTCACGGTCGAGCGCATCGTCGACGAGAGCCGCACGATCCGCTCGTTCCATCTCCAGCCCGCCGACAACGCCGGCCTCGTACGCCACGAAGCCGGTCAGCATCTGCCGATCCGCGTCACGCTGCCCGGCGACACGAAGCCGACGTTGCGCACTTATACGCTCTCGGTCGCACCTTCGGATGGGCGGTATCGCATCAGCGTGAAGCGCGAGGGGCGCGTATCGAGCTATCTGCACGATGCGCTGAAAGTGGGCGATCGCATCGAAGCGCGCGCACCTGCTGGTGATTTCATAATCGATGCGCACGCAACCAGACCAGCGGTGTTGCTTGCGGCTGGCGTGGGCGTGACGCCCATGCTCGCGATGCTGCGCCATATCATCTACGAAGGCTTGCGTACGCGCCGTATCCGCCCGACGTGGTTTCTCTATGCGGCCCATAGCAAAGCCGAACGCGCATTCGACGAAGAACTACAGGCACTCGTGCGCGCCGCGGGCGGTGCGGTTACGCTCGTCAATGTGCTCAGCGATTCGAGCGAAGCGATTTCAGGCCGCGATTATCAGGCGCTCGGCCGTATCGACATGGCCATGTTGAGCGAAGTGCTGCCGTTCAACGATTACGACTTCTATCTCTGCGGCCCTGGCGGCTTCATGCAGTCGATCTACGACGGTCTGCGCGGCCTCAATGTCGCCGATACACGCATTCATGCGGAAGCGTTCGGCCCGGCTGCGCTCAAGCGCCGGGCCGACCCTGGCGTGGAGCCCGCCACGCCACCGCGCGCACCTGCCGCCGTCGCCGTGCCGGTGCGCTTCTCGCGCACCGCCAAGGAAACGCAGTGGACGCCGCAGACCAGCGGCACGCTGCTCGATCTGGCCGAAGCGAATGGACTCGCACCGGAATTCAGTTGCCGGAGCGGCAGTTGCGGAACCTGCCGCACGCGCATTCTGGAAGGTGCGGTTGCCTACCCGGATCAACCTCCATCCGCGACACACGGCGAGCAAGAGGCGTTGATCTGCTGCGCAGTGCCGGCCGCTGGCGATAACGGTGGGGCAAGCCCGCTCGTGCTCGATCTCTAGCCAGATGAGCCCCTTTCCGATGACACCCCACTGTATACTGCGGGCATCTGCCACCCTCGCTCCGCGCTCGCGCGGACCCCGACCCGCTATGGACCGTTTGCAGGCGATGACCGCTTTCCTCTCGGTCGTGGATAACGGCGGCTTCGCCGCCGCGGCGCGCAAACTCCAGGTCTCGCCCTCGGTGGTCACACGCATCGTGAGCGAACTGGAAGACACACTGGGCGTGCGCCTGCTCACCCGCACCACGCGCATCGTGCGCGTGACCGAAGCGGGCGCGGGCTATGCGGAAAGCTGCCGGCGCATTCTTGGCGATATCGAGGAAGCCGATCATGCCGTCGCAGGCAGCCTGGAAGTGCCGCGAGGACTCCTGAGCATTACCGCCTCGGTGCTGTTCGGACGGATCTTCGTGGCGCCCATCGTCCTCGAATATCTGCGCGCCTACGATGACGCCGACGTGCGCTGCTGGTTTCTCGATCGCGTCGTCAATCTGATCGACGAAGGCATCGATGTGGGCGTGCGGATCGGCGAGCTGGCGGATTCGTCGATGCAGGCAGTGCGCGTGGGCAGTGTGCGGCGCGTAGTGTGCGCGTCGCCCGACTATCTGGCAAAACACGGCGTGCCGGAGCGCCCCGACAAACTCGACGGGCATGTACTGATTACGGTAAGCGGCGCGTCGTCGCTGCCCGAATGGCGCTTTGGCGCGGGTGCGCCGCGCGTGACCGCCCAGAAGCGTGCACGCCTGTCCACCACGACCAACGATTCCGCGATCGCGGCCGCTGCCGATGGCTTCGGTCTCACCCAGGCGCTGTCGTATCAGGTCGCGCAGCAGCTCGAAGCCGGGCAGTTGCAGATCGTGATGGCCGAATACGAGCCGTCGCCGCTACCGATTCACGTCCTGCATCGCGAGGGCCGTCACGCCACGCGCAAGGTGCGCGCATTTCTCGATCTGGCAATCGAGCGGCTGCGCGCCAATGCTTCGTTGAATCGTCAGTAGTCCCCACGAATTCTGCAAGTTCCCAGGAGATCCCATGCCGCTCGACACCATGAAAGCCGCGCTGCTCAACGCGCCCAATGCCGCCTTCACGCTGACCGACGTGCCACGCCCTCGCGCTGGTGCGGGCGAAGTGTTGGTGCGCATCCATGCCAGCGCGGTGAATCCGCTCGATACCAAGATCCGGCGCGGCGCGGCAGGTCACGCGCGGCATCCGTTGCCCGCGATTCTCGGCATCGATACAGCAGGCGTTGTGGCCGAAGTGGGCGATGGCGTCACGGCATTCAAGGCGGGCGACAAGGTCTATGGCATGACGGGCGGGGTCGGTGGTGTTCAAGGCTCGTTGGCCGAATTCGCTGCAGTCGATGCGCGTTTGCTCGCCCCCGCGCCCTCCAATCTTGGCCTGCGCGAAGCGGCGACGTTGCCGCTCGCGTACATCACGGCGTGGGAAGGGCTCGTCGATCGCGCGCGCGTGCAGGCGGGTCAAACCGTGCTCGTTCTAGGTGGCACCGGCGCGGTCGGCCAGGCGGCCATTCAGCTTGCGAAGGCGCTGGGCGCGCAGGTATACGCCACGGCCGGCGCATCACGTCGCTCGAGCGTGGAACGCCTGGGTGTACAAAGCATTGATAGCTCGCCCACACTCGATATGGCGGAGATCGTCGCGCAACATACCGGCGGGCGCGGCTTCGACGTCGTGTACGACACCGCGGGCGGTGAAAGTCTCGATCGCGCGTTTCATGCCGTCGCGCGCTTCGGTCACGTCGTGAGCGCGCTCGGCTGGGGCACCCATGCACTCGCCCCGCTTTCCTTCCGTGCCGCCAGCTATTCCGGCGTATTCACGCTGCTGCCGCTGCTAAGCGGCGAAGGCCGCGCGGCGCACGGCGAGATCCTGCACGAAGTCGGCAAGCTTGCGCAACAGGGCAAGATCGACGTGACGCTCGATGCGCGCCGCTTCACGCTCGCGAACGTGGACGACGCGCATGCGCTCGTTGAAACACGTCAGGCCGAAGGAAAGGTCGTGATCGATATCGCGGGTTAATGCTTCACGCGCTTCACGGAACCGGCGTGACGTCGAATTCGATCCGTATGCCGCCCGGCTCGTACACCATCATGTGCCGCTTCGGGCCCTGGCCCAATAATTCCGGCGCGAATTCGACCCGCACGCCCGGCCAGCTCGAGACGCGTTCGAAGATCGTTTCGAACGCCGCTTCGCTGGCAGCGCGCAACGCCAGGTGATGCAGGCCGATATTGGCCTTGCGGTCGAAATCGACGCCGCTATCCGGCTGCGTGCGCTGCCAGAGCGTCACGAGCGCATGGCCGTCCGAGACGAAAACGGCCGGATAGTCGGGCTTCTCGCCTACCTTCTTCCAGCCCAGGCAATCGATGAAAAACGCACTCGTAGCTGCGAGATCTCTCGCAGTCAGACCGATGTGATCGATGCCTGCCGTCAGCGTTTCCGTGCTCATGTACTGCCTCCTTTCACCCTGTGACGTTCGATTCGTCGGAAGATAGCAGCGGCACCTCCAGCCCCACCTTCACGCGGCTCATGCTCACCAGCGTTTTGAAGCGCTTCACGTTGTTGTTCGAGAAGAATAGCTGGCGCGTGAGTTCCGTGTACTGGTCCATGTCGCGCACTGCCAGAATCAGCACGAAATCCCATTCGCCCGCCACGTAATAGCACTGCTGGACCTGCGGGCAGCGCGCGAAAGCGCGCTTCATCGCGTCGAGCAGGTCGATCTGTTCGCTCTCCACTTCGACGTTTGCAATCACCGTGATCGGATGATCGGTTTTCTCGGGCGAGACAATGGCGGCGTAACGATCGATCACGCCTTCGTCCGAGAGACGGCGCAAGCGCCGGTTCACGGCAGCCGTCGAGAGATTGACACGCGCGCCCAACTCGTTTTGCGGCGTCTGCGCGTCGCGCTGCACCTCCATCAAAAGTTTGCAATCGAAGGCGTCGAGTTTGGTCGCCATATAGCAGGCCTCTGGAGAAACGAGATTTTTTTGCGTCAAGCCCAGCGATTATGCGATTTTTTCACGCGGGCTGCGCAATATCATTTCGACACCCAAGGCGCGTTTCGCAGCGCGCCGCTTAACGTCATCGGGCCTCGTCGCCCTGGAGCATCGTCTTATGCTGATTGCCAATTCGCGCGCGCAGCGCCGCTCGTATCCCGACTCGCTCGCACGCATTCTCAACGTGGCAGGCGGCAATGAAAGCCGCGCGTGGCTGTCGAACTGGGAGGCGATCAACGCGCAGCCCACGCCGATCTTCGGCCTGCCCGGTGTGGCCGCGCAACTCGGCGTGGCAAGCGTGAGCGTGAAAGACGAGTCGTTGCGCTCGCCGCTGGGCAGCTTCAAGGCACTGGGCGCGCCGATCGCGCTAATGCGTCTCGTCCTGCGTCTGTGGCCTGACCACGCGCTCGATCCCAAGGCGCTGATTCAAGGCCGCTATCGAGAGATGCTCACGCATCTCACGGTTATCAGCGCCACCGACGGCAATCACGGCAAGGCGCTGGCCGCCGCCGCGCAGTCGATGGGCTGCGCGTGCGTGATCGTGCTGCACGCAAACGTGAGCGTCGAGCGCGAGCAGGCGATTGCGGCCTATGGCGCGCGCATCGTGCGGATCGCGGGCAATTACGACGAATCGGTCGAACATGCGGCCCAGCTTGCGCATGCCAATGGCTGGCATGTCGTTTCCGATACTTCGTATGAAGGTTACGAGGCAATCCCGCGCGATGTGATGCAGGGCTACGGCACGATTGCAGCGGAAATCATTGAGCAGACGCGCGTGGGCACGTTCACCCATGTCTTTCTGCAAGGCGGCGTGGGCGGGCTCGCGGCAGGCGTCGCCAGTTATCTGTGGGAAATCCACGGCGAAACGCGGCCCTGCTTCATCGTAGTCGAGCCGCGCCAGGCCGATTGCCTCTACCAGAGCGCCATTGCAGGGCATGCGGCCAAAGCGACCGGTTCCGTCGATTCGGTGATGGCCGGCCTCGCTTGCGGAGAAACGTCGCCGCTCGCGTGGACGATACTCGAAGCGTGCGTGGACCATTTCATGCTGATCGAAGACGACGACGCAGTAGCCGCCATGCGCACGCTGGCAGCCGGCGAAAATGGCGACGTGCCCATCGTCTCGGGCGAATCGGGCGCAGCCGGTCTCGCCGCGCTGGTCAAACTCATGGGGCGTGCGGAACTCGCGCACGCCGCCGGTCTCGACCAGCATTCGCGCGTTCTGCTCATCAGCACCGAAGGCGCGACCGCGCCAGGGGTCTATGCGTCGCTGGTGGGTGTTGAGGCTGACACAGTAGCAGCGCGCCGCGACGAACACCTCGCCCAACTTGCACAATGACCCCATCGACCATACACGAAGACGCCAAGGACACGCTCATGGAAAGCACGCTGCAAAGCCAGCTAAAAAGCTGGCGTCATTATCTGCATCAGCGTCCCGAAACGGGTTTTGAAGAAGTCAATACTTCGGACTACGTCTCGGGCATTCTCAAGACCCTCGGGCTGGACGTGCAACGCGGCATCGGCGGCACCGGGCTGGTGGCGAATCTCACGGTGGGCAACAGTCCGCGCGCCATCGCCCTGCGCGCCGACATGGATGCGCTCAATATCGCCGAGCAGGCGAAAGGCCGCGCCCACGCCTCGCTCAACGCCGGGAAAATGCACGCCTGCGGCCACGACGGCCATATGTCGATGATTCTGGGCGCCGCGCGCCTGCTTGCCGAGCGGCGTGATTTCGACGGCACGGTGCGCTTCGTCTTTCAGCCCGCCGAGGAGCACGGCCGCGGCGCCAAGGCCATGATGGCCGATGGACTGTTGGAGCGCTTTCCCGTCGAGGCGATTTTCGGTGCGCACAATATGCCCGGTATGCGCGCAGGCACGTTCGCCACGCGCGCAGGCGGCATCATGGCCAGCGAAGATAATTTCGTTATCCATATCATGGCGCGCGGCACGCATGCGGCACGTCCGCATATGGGCATCGACCCTATCGTGATCGCGTCGCAGATCGTCCTCGCGTTGCAGACCATCGTGTCGCGCAATCTCGATCCGGGCCTGCAAGCCGTGATCTCGTGCACCGAGTTCATCACCGACGGCATCCGCAACGTCATTCCCTCGAACGTCATCATCAAGGGCGACACGCGCAGCTATTCAAAAGACGTCCAGGCGCTGCTCGAAACACGTATGCGCGAAATCAGCGAGGGCATCTGCCGCACGCACGGTGCCGAATGCCGCTTCGAGTACACACATGAATTCGCGCCCACCGTGAATTCATCAGAGTATGTCGATCTGGCCGTCGCGGCAGCGCGCAACATCGTGGGCGAATCCGCCGTCGATCCAAACGTCCAGCCGATGATGATCTCCGAAGACTTCGGCGCCTTTTTGCAGGCCGTGCCCGGCAATTTCATCTTCATCGGCAATGGCGACGCCAACGCGCGCGGCAGCGTGCCGCTGCATAACGCAGGCTACGACTTCAACGACGACATTCTGGAAACCGGTGCGCGCTATTTCGCGGAACTCGCCCGGCTCGCGTTACCGAAGCGAGATTAAGTTCGCCATCCTCAACGATGGCGTTCAATCAACGTCGCATGCAAGCCCCTTTGTGCACTAATGCACAAAGGGGCTCAATCACGAGCCCTACCCTTGTTATAATCCTCTCATCCTCATGCCCTAAGCGCGCCCTCTGCCAGTCCCCCAGGACTTCCATGCTGAAATCTGAACGTCTTGCCGCACTCGCCGATGCCATCGCTCAACACAAGGTCGTGCATCTGCGCGATGCGGCTGCGCTGCTAGGCGTATCGGAAATGACGGTACGCCGCGATATCGCCACGCGCACCGATCAGTTCACCTACCTGCGCGGCTATATCGTCAGTGCAACCGACGTGCAAAGCGGCACGGGCTATTCGCTCGAACAGGAAAAGGATCATTTCGCGCAGGCCAAGGCCGAAGCCTCCGCTATCGCAGCGAAACTGATCGCCGATAACGACACGCTTTTCATCGATTGCGGCACGACGCTCGCCACGCTCGCCCGGCTGATTCCCGCCGAACTCCAGGTCACCGTGGTGTGCTATTCGCTGAACGTCGCGGAGATCCTGCGCCGCAAGCCCAATGTGCGCATGATTCTGCTCGGCGGTCTCTATGTGCCCGCATCCGATTCGTTTTCCGCCGACGAAACCCTCGACATCCTGCGTCGCATGGGGATCAACAAGGCCTTTATTTCAGCGGGCGGCGTGGACGAGACGCGCGGCGTGACCTGCTGGAATTTTCACGAAGTGGCCATCAAGCAGGCCGCGATGCAGAGCGCCGTGGAGCGCCATCTGATCGTCGACAGCAGCAAGTTCGGCGTGGTGAAGGCGGCGCGTTTCTCGCAGGTCGGCGAGTTCGATTCGATCATCACCGAACAAGGCCAGACGCTGCGCAAGCGCGCGAAGTGATGTGAAGCGGCGGCGCAGGCGCGCCGCCGTTGTTAACTACATCAGGCTGCGGGTTTCAGATAGAACGCTTCGGGCAGCAAGGCATCGGCGCTCGTTACGCGCACTTCGCCCTTGAGATTCACGAGAATCACTTCGAGCGCGGGCGTACCCAACTCGATCATCACCTGGCGGCACGCACCGCACGGCGCGACCGGGCCATCGGTTTCCGCGACCACGGCGAGGCTCGCGAAGTCGCCCGGCCGATAACCCGCTGCAATAGCCGAGAACAAGGCCGTGCGCTCCGCGCAATTGCACAGGCCGTATGAGGCGTTTTCCACGTTGCAGCCGTGAAAGACCTTGCCGTCTTTTGTGTGCAGCGCCGCGCCCACCCTGAACCGCGAATACGGTGCGTACGCCTTGTCGCGTGCAGCCTTGGCCGCGTCGATCAGTGCCTGCTGTTCCATGTCGTCATCCTTGATTCATTGGGCCGTGGACGGCGCGTTCAGGAACGCGACGCCATCGGCGAAAGTTTCGAGTCCATACCATTGCGCGAGACTCTGTCCAAGATCCGCGAACGAGCCGCGCACCCCCAGGCTGCCAGGCACGACACGCGCGCCGTAGGCCAGCAGCGGCACATGCTCGCGCGTGTGATCGGAGCCGGGCCAGGTGGGGTCGCAGCCGTGGTCGGCGGTGAGAATCAGCACGTCGTCCTCGCGCAGCAGCGGATAGAGTTGCGGCAGCAGCGCGTCGAAGCGCTCCAGTTCGCTCGCGTAGCCCGCCACGTTGCGGCGATGCCCATAGAGCTGATCGAAATCGACGAGATTCGTCATCACGAGGCTGAAATCCGGTGCGTCCCGCACTGCGTCGAGCGTCGCGCGCCACAAGGCGTCGAGTCCGTCTGCCTTGATCTTCTGCGTCACACCCATGCCCGCATAGATGTCCGAAATCTTGCCGATGGCGATCACTTCGCCGCCCGCTTGCGCGAGCTTGTCGAGCACGGTGGGCGCGGGCGGCGGGACGGCCAGATCGCGTCGATTGCCGGTGCGTTTGAAATCGGCGCGGCTTGCGCCCGCGAATGGCCGCGCGATCACGCGGCAGATGTTGTAGCGGTCCACTTCCTCGCGCGCGATTTCGCAGAGCGCGTAGAGCCGTTCGAGTCCGAACGTGCCTTCATGGCAGGCGATCTGGAACACCGAATCGGCGGAGGTGTAGAAGATCGGCTTGCCCGTCGCGATGTGTTCCTCGCCGAGCGCCGTAATGATCTCCGTGCCCGACGCGTGGCAATTGCCGAGGTAGCCCGGCAGGCCCGCGCGGCGCACGAGCGTGTCGAGCAGTTCGGGCGGGAAGGTTTCGGTGGGTTGCGAGAAATAGCCCCAGTCGAAGCGCACCGGCACGCCCGCCAGCTCCCAGTGCCCCGACGGCGTGTCCTTGCCCGAGGACACCTCGCAGGCCGCGCCGTAGGCACCCAGCAGCGCGGCCTGCGCCGTCATGCCCGCGGGCAGCGTGCCCGTCGCCAGTTCGCTCGCCAGCGCAAGCCCCAGGCGTTCGAGTTGCGGCACCCGCAGCGGCCCGTTGCGCTCAGCGGTATCGCATTCACCGCGCGCGCAGCGCTCGGCGATATGGCCGAACGTGTTCGAGCCCGTGTCGTTGAATCGCGCGGCGTCGGGCGCCGCGCCGATACCAAGCGAGTCCATCACCAATACGATTGCGCGCATGCGAATCTCCCGCGCTCAATCGAGCAAGGCGTGAATCACGGGCGGCAGCGCGTCTGGTGCATCGCCGATCGTGTAGGCGCGCTGCACCTCGCTCACGGCGCGCTTCGCCGCGTCTTCGCTTTGTGCGTGCACAACGCCCAACGCCTGCCCCTCTTCCACGCGCTCACCCAATTCAATCAGCCCGGACAGGCCCACCGAATAATCGAGCGTATCGGTCGTCTTCATGCGGCCGCCGCCCAGCCCCACCACGGCGATGCCAAGCGCACGCGCATCGACACGCGCGATCGAGCCACCACGCGGCGCGGGGACCGGCACGATCACGCCAGCCGTGGCGAGATGCGTTTGCGGCCGCTCCAGCAGGTCTGCGGGGCCGCCCAGCGCCTTCACCATGCGCGCGAAACGCTCGGCCGCCTCGCCCGATTCGAGCACCGCCAGCAGGCGCGCGTGCGCCTCGGCTTCGTTCTTCGCGAGCTTGCCGATCAGCAACATCTGCGCGGCCAGCGCCATCGTCACTTCGTGCAGGCGCGCGGGACGCGACTTGCCGGTCAGATAGTCGATCGCACACGCCACTTCCAGCGCGTTGCCCGCACACGGCGCGAGCGACTGGCTCATGTCGGTAAGCGTGGCCGTGGTCTTCATGCCCGCGCCATTGCCGACATCGACGATGCTGCGCGCGAGTTCGACCGACTTCTCGTAAGTGGGCATGAACGCGCCCGAGCCCACCTTCACATCCATCGCGAGACCATCGAGGCCCGCAGAAAGCTTCTTCGAGAGAATCGATGCCGTGATCATCGACACCGATTCGACCGTGGCCGTGACGTCGCGCACCGCGTAGATGCGCTTGTCGGCGGGCGCGAGGCGCGCGGTCTGGCCGATGATCGCCACGCCCACCTCCTTCACCACGCGACGGAAAGTATCCGTGTCGGGCGCGACGTTGTAGCCCGGAATCGATTCGAATTTGTCGAGCGTGCCGCCCGTGTGGCCGAGGCCGCGCCCCGAGATCATCGGCACATAGCCTCCGCATGCGGCCACCATCGGCCCGAGCAGTAGCGAGGTCAGGTCGCCGACACCGCCCGTCGAGTGCTTGTCCACGACCGGGCCGTTCAGGTTCAGCGCGCGCCAGTCAAGCACGTCGCCGGAATCGCGCTGCGCGAGCGTAAGCGCCACGCGGGCGTCGATCGGCAATTCGTTGAAGTAGACGGCCATCGCGAAGGCCGCGATCTGGCCTTCGGTCACGTGGCCGCTCGTCACGCCTTCGACGAATTGCGCGATTTCGGCTTGGTCGAGCGGTTGGCGGTCGCGCACCTTGCGCACGAATTCCTGGGGCAGAAACATGGGTGTCCTCCGATCAATCGTTAATACGCGCCCGGACGCTTTGCGTCCTTGCCATGGCCAAGCGTCGCGAGCAGGCTGCCGAGCAGGCCCGACGCGCCGAAGCGGAATTTCGCGGGCACCGTGTAGCCCACGCCCAGTTCGCGCTCCGCGAGTGCGAGATAGGCAGCGGCTTCCTGCGCCGTGCGCACGCCGCCCGCCGCCTTGAAGCCCACCGTGCGCCCTGCCTCGCGGATCGCCGCGAGCATGGCTGCGGCCGCGTCGAGCGTGGCGTTCACGCTCACCTTGCCTGTCGAGGTCTTGATGAAGTCCGCGCCTGCCTCGATGGCGATCTCGCTCGCGCGGCGGATCAACGCCGTGTCGCACAACTCGCCCGTTTCCAGAATCACCTTGAGGCACTTGTCGCCTGCGGCCACGCGGCATTGCGCGACCAGTTCGCGGCCCACGCGCGCGTCGCCCGCGAGCAGCGCGCGGTAGGGGAACACCACATCGACTTCGTCCGCGCCCAGCGCGACGGCGTCGGCGGTCTCACGTGCCGCCGCTTGCGGGTCGGCTGCGCCCGCGGGGAAATTCGTGACGGTTGCGATTGGCAGCGCAAGGCCGTTCGCCTCCAGTGCCGCGCGCGCGGTGCCGACGAAGCGCGGGTACACGCACAGCGCCGCTGGCGTGCCCACGGGCGTATCGGCCGACGCGGCCAGCGCCGCGATCGAGGCGTCGGTGTCGTCGTCGTTGAGCGAGGTCAGGTCGATGAGATGCAGCGCATGCAAGGCGCGCTCGGCGAGCTGGTTGCGTGTCAGTGCCTGGTCCATAAAAAGCCCGTCAGGAAAGAGAGAAAAACAGTCCGGCGATCGTCGCGCTCATGAGGTTCGAGAGCGTCGCGGCAGCGAGCGCACGCAGACCGAAACGCGCGACTTCACCGCGCAATTCCGGCGCGACCGCGGTGAAGCCGCCGGTGAGGATCGCGATCGACGAAAAATTGGCGAAACCACACAGCGCAAACGAGATGATGGCGATGGTCTTGGGGGTGAGCAGCGGCAAGCCGGCCGCCACCACATGCGCGCTGTCCTGGAGATACGGCGACAGCCCGCTATACGCCACGAACTCGTTGAGAATCAGCTTCTGACCGATGAAATTACCGGCCACCACCGAATCCTGCCACGGTACGCCGATCATCCACGCGAGCGGTGCAAACAGCGCGCCCAGCAGCGATTGCAACGTGACGTGCGCGAAGCCGAGCCAGCCGGCCACCACGCTCACACCCGCGTTGAGCAGCGCGATCAGGCCGATGAAGGCGACCAGCATGGTGCCCACGTTCACCGCGATCTTCATGCCTACGCTCGCGCCCGAAGCCCCCGCCTCGATCACGCTGGTGGCGCGCTTTTCGTCGAATTCGAGCGAGCCGATGTCGATGTGCGTCGCCTCGACCGAGGGACACAGCATCTTGCCAAATAGCAGGCCGCCGGGAATCGCCATAAACGAGGCCGCAAGCAGATATTCCATTTTCACGCCCAGCCCCGCATAACCGGCCAGCACCGAACCCGCCACGGACGCCATGCCGCTCGACATCACCGCAAAAATCTCCGGCCCTGAAAGACGGCGCACGAACGGCTTCACGAACGCGGGCATTTCGCTCTGGCCGAGGAAGATGGTCGCCACCGCCGAGCAGCCTTCGGCGCGGCTCACGCCCAAGAGTTTCGACACCGCCGTGCCGATGATCGCGATGATCCACTTCATCACGCCGAGGTAATAGAGCACGGCGATCAGCGACGTCACGAAGATGATCATCGGCAACACGCGCAGGCCGAACGCGAAACCGTCCGCGCCGAACAGCGCAAACATCTTGTCGCCGACCAGGCCGCCGAACAGAAACGCCAGCCCGTGCTGACCCATTTCGAGGATGCCGTTCACGGCATTGGCGACGAGCGCGAGCACGTGACGCCCCATCGGCACGAACAGCACGAGCGCGCCGATCACGATCTGCGTCGCAAGCGCCGCGAGCACCGTGCGCGCACGCACCGCGCCACGGTTCATCGACAGAGCATAGCCAAACACCAGCAACACCAGAATGCCACACACACTGCGCAGGATATCCATATCGAGTCCTATCGAGACCTTGAGGAATTGGGCGAACCTTGGGTTAGAACCGGTAACCGACGCTGGCGTAATAGCCCCAGCCGGTCGAGCGGTTCTGGAAGGGTCCGCTGCCAAAATTCAGCGCGGTGCCATTCCACTGACCGCCATTGTGGAAATAACGCGCCGCGGTCCAGAAGCGCCAGTGCTTGAACTCGTAGATCAACACGTTGGTCGAGACGAATGCGGTATCGCTGCGCGTGTTGCCGCCGGTTTCTTCGGCGAGGCGCGAGCCGAAGTCATAGTTGAAAAAGCTCACGAACGTGAGGTTGCCACCCTTGAGCGTGCCGATCGGATAGACCATCTTCATCTGTGCGCGATAGCCGTCCCAGCTGTTCGCGTTGGCCGCGCCGTAGTTCTCCCACTGGCGGCGCACGTACAGGTTGGCCGAGAGATAAACCGGCAGCGGCGTGGCGATGTCGGTGCCGAGGCCCATATAGAGCGTGTTCTGGCGGCCCGAGAGGTTATGCCCCTGGTCGTAGATCCAGTCGAACGCGGCGTACCACTCCTTGAACGGCCCGAAGCCCAGGTGCCGACCGAGCAGATCGTCGATGGACACGCGCGGCTCCTGCTCCGTGAAGAGCGGCGAGCCCTTGTTGGTGATGCCCGTGTCGTGGCCATTGCCAACACCGAAGGCACGCGGCACGTCTACGTAACCGTACAGATCGAATGGCCCTTTTCGGCCGAAATATTCGTACTCCAGATAAACGTCGTTCGTGAGATACGGGCCGAAGCGGATGTCTTTCGAGCCGATCACGCCGAGACTCTGGTGCAGCCAGTCCGACAGGTATTGCGGCGCGGCGCTGCCCGCCTGCGTGGTGGACGCGATGGGCGTATTCAGTTCGGGCGGCGTGCCGCCGGTTTCGGCCAGGGTGTCGGCGTGCGCAGGCGCGGCGATCAATGCCAACGCAGCTAGTCCGACGACCAGACCTGGCCGGTCGTGACGTCCTGGAACGCCTGCCTCCTCTGCCTCTTTTGCCTCTGTCGCCTTAAGCCACGGTCTCCTCGTTGGGTCCACGGTCTGCTTCCTTATCTGTCTTGAATATCTCATCTTGTGAGATCATCGGAACACATTTTGTTATGTTTATAACATTAACAAAAAAGCTTTTTTGGCAGAGTCAGGGAAAACCAGAGGGGATGGGAGATGGCGCGCGGAGATGCGCGCCAGGAGGGGGGATCAGGAAATAGGTGGGCTTCGCAGCCCGGCTGCCTGGCGTTAAACCGGCTCGATGACGATCTCAGGACAGATTGGCGAGGAACTTGATGATATCGAGGCAGCGGTCGATGGCCCGACGCTGCCGCGCAAGCGCCGGGAGACAACGATTACGCGTAACCCGTCGTGCCCTTGATTTCCAGATACTCGGCGAGACCAAATTCCGCGTATTCACGCCCGTTGCCAGAACGCTTGAAGCCACCGAACGGCGCTGCCGGATTCCACGCCGGATAGTTGATATGGACATTGCCCACGCGCAGTCGCGCCGCTACTCGGCGCGCATGCTCGATGTCCTTCGACTGCACATAGCCCGCGAGTCCGTACACCGAGTCGTTAGCAAGCGCGATTGCCTCTTCTTCAGTGCGATACGTCATGATCGACAACACCGGGCCGAAAATTTCCTCCCGCGCGATCGTCATGTGGGGCTGCACATTCGAAAACACCGTCGGGCGCACGTAGAAACCTTCACGCAGCCCTTCCGGTCGCCCTAGCCCGCCCGCCACGACTGTTGCGCCCTCCTCGATGCCGACTCCGATCAAGTGCTGGATGCGATCGAACTGGACGCGGCTAACGACCGGCCCGATGCCCGTGCCCGCCGCGCGCGGATCGCCAACGGGCGTGCGCTCGGCTTCCGCGCGCGCGGCCTGCTCCGCGATACGCAGATGATCCACATGCACCAGCATGCGCGTAGGTGCATTGCAGGACTGTCCGCTATTGCTGAAGCAACTGCGCACGCCGCGCGTCACGGCGTCTTCGATATCGGCATCGGGCAGGATGAGATTCGGGCTCTTGCTGCCTAGCTCCTGATGCACGCGCTTGACCGTATCGGCGGCGGCCTTCGCGACCTCGATGCCCGCACGCGTCGAGCCCGTGAACGAGACCATATCGACATCGGGATGCCGCGACAGCGCGTCGCCCACGACATGCCCGTATCCGTGCACGAGATTGAACACGCCCGGCGGCACGCCCGCCTCTTCCAGAATCTCCGCGAACAGGATGCCGCTGAATGGCGCGACCTCGCTGGGCTTGAGCACCATCGTGCAGCCCGCCGCGAGTGCGGGCGCCACCTTGCAGACGATCTGGTTGATCGGCCAGTTCCACGGCGTGATCAGCGCGCACACGCCGATCGGCTCGTGCGAGACCAGCATCGAGTCCGTCTGCTTGCTGAATTCGAACGTTTTCAGCGCGCGGATCGTCTGTTCCAGATGCGCAGTGCCCACCGCGGCCTGCATCGCGCGCGCGAACGCGATCGGCGCGCCCATCTCCTGGCTGATGGTCTGTGCTACCTCTTCGTAGCGGCGTTGATAGATCGCCAACACGCGCTCCAGCAGCGCCACACGCTGTTCGACGCTCCAGCGCGAGAACGTATCGAAGGCCTGCTTCGCGGCTTGTACCGCGCGATCGACATCGACCTCACTACCAATCTTCAGTTGTGCATAGGGTCGCTCATTGGATGGATCGATCACGTCGATCGCCTGAGCGTTCGCCGGATCAAACCACTCGCCAGCGATATAGCTTTGTTGTGACTGTCGCATCGTCAGTTCCTTCATCACGCAGCGCGCGCGTAGGCGGCCGCGAGGACATCCCGGATCTGCGCGACGAACCAGCTGATTTCATCGCGCGACATCACGAGCGGCGGCGAGAATTGCAGGATGGGCGTGCCCTCGTGATCGACGCCCGCACGGCACAGCAGGCCAGCATCGAAGAGCGCGGGCGCGAGCACCGTCGACACAAAGGTCTGCGCGTTCATGACCGCCGTCCAGCGGCGCGCGGCCTTGTCGGACACGAGTTCGAGCGAGTAGTGATAGCCGTCGCCGCGCACGTCGCCCACGCAGGGCAATTCGAGCAGACCATCGAGCAGCGTGCGGAAATGGCGTTCGTTTTCGCGCACATTGTCGAGCACGCCTTCACGTTCGATGATCGCCAGATTGGCGAGCGCAGCCGTGCACGCGACCGGATGGCCGCCGTAGGTCGCACCGTGCAGGAACATCTGCTGCGGACCCTTGAGCACCGTGTCCACGACCGTATCGCTCGCGATCACGCCACCGAGCGGCACGTAGCCCGAGGCGATGCCCTTCGCGAACGTGAGAATGTCCGGCTTCAGGCCATAGCGGCGCGAGCCGAAGTATTCGCCGAGGCGGCCAAAGCCGCAGATCACTTCGTCGGCCACGAGCAGTACGCCGTGACGGTCGCAAAGCTCGCGCAGGCCCGCCGCGTAGCCGGCCGGCGGCGTGAGGCTGCCGCCCGCGTTCTGCAACGGTTCGACGACGATGGCCGCGACGGTATCCGGGCCTTCCTGAATGATCAGCGATTCGATTTCGTCGAGCAGAAAGCGCGTGAATTGCGCTTCGCTCTCGTCTGCCGGACGGCCATAGCGCTTCGTGTTGTTGACGTGGCGCACACCCGACATCAGCGGCTCGAAGTGCTTGCGGAAGTTCGTCATGCCATTCAGCGCAAGCGCACCGAACGACGTGCCGTGATAGGCCACGCGACGCGCGATGAACTTGCGCCGCTGCGGCTCGCCGCGCGCCTGGTGATACTGACGCACGAGCTTGATCGCCGATTCGTTCGACTCCGACCCGCTCGACGTGAAGAACACGCGGTTCATTCCTTCCGGTGCGAGCGTCGACAGTTTATGCGCGAGGCGAATCGAGCTTTCGTGGCCATTGCCCCAGTTGGTCGCGAACGGCAGGCGCACCATCTGTTCGCGCACGGCGTCGCCGATCTCGGCGCCGTGGCTATAGCCCACCTGCACGCAGTACAGGCCCGCCAACGCGTCGAAATAGCGCTTGCCCGTCTGATCGATCAGCCAGCAGCCTTCGCCACGGTCGAATACCG
The DNA here is from genome assembly GCF_905220265.1 of Paraburkholderia sp. J67. NCBI lineage: Bacteria > Pseudomonadati > Pseudomonadota > Betaproteobacteria > Burkholderiales > Burkholderiaceae > Paraburkholderia > Paraburkholderia sp. J67. The sequence continues at coordinate 161,627 of NZ_CAJMZK010000011.1, read as the reverse complement.
TCAGGTCTTTGTCGCCATAGGCATCGGCATGCGTGAAATGCATCAGCAGATGCCGCTTGCCCAGTTCCTGAAGATTCTGTTGGTTATCCTTATCGCTCATCGTCTTGCTCCTTCCTCATGAGTTCTACAACGTGTTGGTTCGAATATTCGAATGCGTGTTCAGTTCATCGTCAGTGTCGGTGCGGGGCGCGTGAATCCGCGCGTCAGCCACACGAGCTGGCATAGCCCGACCGCAAGCCACGCTACGCCGACATAGAACGTCTGCCGCGACAGGCCCGACCAGAGCCATACATTCATCGCAAAGCCGATCGCTGGCAGCACTCCGTATTTAATCCAGCCCGCGAAGTGGCGGTTTTCGCGCTGCGTGAGGTAGCTGCGCATGACGCACAGATTCACGCCGGCGAAGGCGACGAGCGCGCCAAAGCTGATCATTGTCGAGGCGAGGTCGAGCGTGATGAACAGCGCGGAAAACGACAACGCGCCGACCACGAGCGTGGCGCGCACCGGCGTACCGAGCCGCGCGTGCAAATGCCCGAAGATGCGCTCGGGCAGCACCTGGTCGCGCCCCATCGCGAACAGCACACGCGTGACGCTCGCCTGCCCGGCCATCGCGCTCGCGAAGCAGCCCGCCACATACACCGCGACGAAGAATGCGGACAATGTGCCGCCGCCTACGCGCTGCATCAGTTCGAGGCTCGCGGAATCGAGATCCTTGAAGGTATGCCAGTCCGGGTACACCACTTGCCCGACAAAGGCCACGAGGACAAACAACACGCCGCTTGCGAGCGTGCACAGCAGAATGGCGCGCGGCACCGTGCGACGCGGATCGTGCGTCTCCTCGGAGAGCGTGGACACCGCATCGAAACCCAGGAAGGACAGGCACAGGATGGCGGAACCGGCGAATATCGCGCTCGCGTTGCCAGCGCCCGGCAGCGCGAACGACATCGGCAAATCATGTGCGATGGCAAGCCGCGATGCGGCGACCAGGAACACCGCGATGAACACCATCTGGCTCGCGATCAGAATCAGGTTCACGCGGCTCACGAGCTTGATGCCGAAGATGTTCAACCCCGTGACGATGGCGATGCTCGCGACCACCCAGATGGTCGCCGGCACCGCTGGAAACAACTGCTTCATGTACACGCCGATCACCAGATAGCTGATCATCGGAATGAAAAGGTAGTCAAGCAACAGCGCCCAGCCGACCATGAAGCCCGTCGAAGTGCCGAAGTTGCGCGTCGCAAACGTGTAGGCCGAACCCGCGCTCGGCATGAGGCGCGCCATATGGCCATAGCTGCACGCCGTGAACAGCATCGCGATCAGCGTGACCGTGTAGGCCGCTGCGAGGTGCCCGTTCGTCTGACCGCTCACCAGTCCATAGGTGGTGAACACCGTCATCGGCAGCATGTAGGCAATGCCGAAGATCACCAGCGTAAACAGCCCTAGCCGACGCGTTCGCGTATTCGTTGTTGCATGCCCGACTTCATCTTGCACGGCTCGTCTCCTGTCGTTGCTCAGAAGAGAGTGTGGTACGACATAAATCGACGACGAATGAGAAAAGAGGACGTTATGGGGGGATATTTTCGGACATAGATCTCATGACATGCCGATCAGACGCGCTCTCGCCTCCTGATTCAGGTGCAATGCGCTGGCATTTGACACGCTTTCCAGCTATGTTTTGCGCATGACATATGTAGGTATATGCCCTTGAAAGACGAAACTCGCCACAGCCAGAGCACGGTCGAACGCCGCCTGCGTTCGTCGCTCGGCCTGGAGGATCCAATCGGACGCCAGGAAGACATTCCCGCGACCGTTCACGCGATCGCCGCGGCGCTCGATGAATGCCGCGTACGTCATATCGACGATACCGCCCTGCTCGAAGGCACAGGGCTCGAGGCACGCCAGGTTGCTTCGCCCACGATTCATGTGAACCGCAACCAGGAACAACGCTGTTTCCGCAATTTGCTGCGCCACAGCGGCAGTCCGTCGATCGGTCTTGCGATAGGCGGCAGACTGCATGTCTCCACGTTGGGTCTCGCGGGCTACGCGATGCTCATTAGCGGATCGGTGATGCAGGCGTTCAGTTGCATGAGCCAGTTTCCGCTATTCATGGGCCTCTACTTCGATGTGCGCGTGCGCGCCACGCCCGCTGGCATGACGGTGTCGATTGGCCGCTACAACGGCGAGCCCGATATCGAGACCTATCAGGCTGACATGTGTCTCGCGAGCTTGCGTCTGATCGTCTCCGATCTGGTCGGGCAGCCGGTCTGGCCTGCGGAGGTGCATCTGGCTCGCCGCACGCCGCGCTACGCGGCCGAATACGCCCAGCACTATGGCTGCCGCGTACGCTTCAATGCGGGCGAGGATGCGCTCGTGTTCACGGCGGTGAGCGGCATGGAGATGCCGCGTCTGGCTAACGAGGTGAGCTTCAATGCGCTGCACCGTCAATGCGAAGTGCTGGAGCGCGAATGGGCCGCGTCGATCGGCACACGTTTTGCCGATCGCGCGAAGGAACTGATGGGACGCGACCTGGCGCGCTTCAAATCGATGACGGCGCTGGCGAGCGCGCTGCATATGACGGAACGCACGCTGCGCAGGCGACTGGAGAAGGACGGGCTTTCGTTTCAGGCGTTGCTCGACGACGTGCGCCGCAGCGCTGCGATTCAACTGCTCGACGACGAGGCGTTCACGGTCGCCGCGGTGGCGGAACGTCTAGGCTATAGCGAGCCGCGCAGCTTCCGGCATGCGTTCCGGCGCTGGACGGGGCGCGCTCCACGGGGAGAGTGATGAGGATGACGCTGGGTGATCAATTCCTTCGTAGCACGAAGGAATTGGGCTCACGAGCGAGCCAAAAGAGAAAGCCCGCTTGCTTTCGCAGAGCGGGCTTTGATATTGGTTGCGGGGATAGGATTTGAACCTATGACCTTCGGGTTATGAGCCCGACGAGCTGCCAGACTGCTCCACCCCGCGAAAAAGATTATATGCGGACTGGCCGATAAAAGCAAACAAAAGCGCAATATTTTCTCGATGTGGGGCACGAAGGCGAACACTGACAAGACACGTTCGTCGGACGGCGGCGAATGACATTCGTGAGTAGACGCCGCCACCTTGCCATATATTGCTAAGGATGACTGAATACTACACGCGGATCATGCTTGTGAAGGGTGAAGATCGACCCAACGCGATGAGACGCGATTTCGCGGGAAAATCGGGAGCTTGGAAAAACGATGGGGAATTATGGTGGGCCGGGTCGGGTTCGAACCGACGACGGGATTTCTCCGGCGGATTATGAGTCCGCTGCCTGCAACCAACACGGCGTCCGGCCCACGAGGCGATACGATGAAGCGTCAACAAAAAAGCCCGGTCTAACAAGAGCCGGGCTTTTCGACGGCAGGCCGACATACTACACGAAACTGGGCCGGCCTGACCATCCATCATGCGCAATTACTTGCGCTGCATGCGCTCATGCCTGAATCCTCAATGAACTCCAGACAGAACGCACGCGTCGTCAATTCCCTTCGAGGAAGGACTTGAGCTTGTCGGAACGGCTTGGGTGACGCAGCTTGCGCAGCGCCTTCGCCTCGATCTGGCGGATTCGCTCGCGCGTCACATCGAACTGCTTGCCGACCTCTTCCAGCGTGTGGTCGGTGCTCATTTCGATACCGAAACGCATGCGCAGCACTTTCGCTTCGCGCGGCGTGAGCGAGTCGAGCACGTCCTTCACCACGTCGCGCATCGAGGCATGCAGGGCGGCGTCGGACGGCGCCACCGTGTTGTTGTCCTCGATGAAATCGCCCAGATGCGAATCGTCGTCGTCGCCGATCGGCGTTTCCATGGAGATCGGCTCCTTCGCGATCTTCATGATCTTGCGGATCTTGTCCTCCGGCATTTCCATCTTCTCGGCGAGCGTAGCCGGATCCGGCTCGAGCCCGGTTTCCTGCAGGATCTGCCGCGAGATGCGGTTCATCTTGTTGATCGTCTCGATCATGTGAACCGGAATGCGGATCGTGCGCGCCTGGTCCGCGATCGAGCGCGTGATGGCCTGACGGATCCACCACGTCGCGTAGGTCGAGAACTTGTAGCCGCGGCGATATTCGAACTTGTCCACCGCCTTCATCAGGCCGATGTTGCCTTCCTGGATCAGGTCGAGGAATTGCAGGCCACGATTCGTGTACTTCTTCGCGATCGAGATCACGAGACGCAGGTTGGCCTCGGTCATCTCGCGCTTCGCCTGGCGCGCCTTCAATTCGCCGGCCGCCATCTGGCGGTTGGTTTCCTTGAGGTCCTTGAGCGGCAGCACCACGCGCGCCTGCAGATCGAGCAGACGCTGCTGCTGTTCGCGGATCGCCGGGACGTTGCGCGAGAGGATCGCGCTGTACGAATGCGTCTCGGCCACGACTTTGTCGGCCCATTCGAGATCGGTTTCGTTGCCGGGGAAACGCGTGATGAATTCCGAGCGCGGCATGCCGCATTTGTCCACCACGGTGTGCAGGATCTGACGCTCGACCTGGCGCACTTCGTCCACCTGCGCGCGCAGCGTGTCGCACAGACGCTCGACAGTACGCGCCGTGAAGCGGATCGACATCAGCTCGGTCTGGATCGTTTCCTGCGCCTTCAGGTAGGCCTTCGACTTGTAGCCTTCCTTCTCGAACGCGCGGCGCATCTTGTCGAACCATTCGCTGATGAGCGCGAACTTCTCGAGCGCGGAACGCTTGAGGGCTTCGAGCTGCGCCGCATTGGCCGTCGCCTGTGCCGTGCCGTCGTCTTCCTCTTCTTCGCCCTCTTCCTCTTCTTCCTCTTCGGCGTTCTCGTCTTCGTTCTCGATCTCTTCCGCTTCCTTGGCGTTAAAGCCGTCGGTGTCTTCTGCGTTCGGATCGACCAGGCCGTCGACTAGCTCGTCCACGCGAATCTCGTCGTTGGCGACGCGTTCGGCCATGGCGAGAATATCGGCGATAGTGGTCGGGCAGGCGGAGATCGCCATGACCATGTGCATGAGGCCGTCTTCGATGCGCTTGGCGATTTCGATTTCGCCTTCGCGCGTGAGCAGCTCGACGGTGCCCATTTCGCGCATGTACATACGCACCGGGTCGGTCGTGCGGCCGAACTCGGAGTCGACGGTGGACAGCGCAACTTCTGCTTCTTCTTCGACTTCGTCGTCGACCGAGGCATTGGGGGCGTTGTCGTTGAGCAGCAGCGTTTCAGCATCGGGCGCCTGTTCGTAGACGGCGACGCCCATGTCGTTGAACGTGCTGATGATGCCTTCGATCGCCTCGGTTTCGGTGAAGTTGTCCGGAAGGTGATCGTTGATTTCGGCGTAGGTGAGGTAGCCGCGCTCCTTGCCAAGCTTGATGAGCGCGCGCAGCTTGTTGCGGCGCTCTTCGAGTTCCTCGACGGTCCCGGGCTGCGATGACGCGAACGCGTCCTTCAGCAGCGCCTTCTCCTTCGCTCGCCGGTCGCGCGCACGGGAGGTCTTTTCTCCCTTGCCCGCGGCGGGCGTGCTTTCTTCGCTCTGGTTTGCGTCGTCATCGACGGACACTTCATTCAGCTTTTTCGTCATGGAGTTCGCCGTACCGGCTGTAGTCTCGACTCGGGGCTGTTGGACAACAGCCTCTTGAACCGTGGATACTGGAGCCTCGCGCTCTGCCGCATCGTCCGCAACGGCAGGCACTTGCCTTGCACTACTCGGACCACCGGACCGCTTCGTTGCCGGATGAGTAACGGCTTTCGCCGCACGTATGGGCGCCGCTCGCGCGGCCGAAGCAGCCAGGGATTTCTTCCGGACTGCGGGGACTTCATGACTGGCGGTTACCGCCTGACGGCGGGAACGGACGGAAGGGGCGTGCCTGGCTTCTGTGACCGTATGGGTCGGCTCCGTCGAGCCTTTGCCTGCCGCCTTTTTTCCGCCTGTAGTCTTTGCCATTGCCATTCCGCCCCTTGCTGGAAAATGGACACCTTTCGGCATCGCTCGGCGAAACGACCTCCGAGTGATACCTGTGTTGCCCGCCCGGAAAAAACAAAAACAAACCGCTGAAAACCTTTTATTATACCACGCACGGTAATAATCCCCCGCGCGCGATCCTCCCTTACAGCCCGAGCTGACGTTTCATGTCAGCCCGCGCCTGATTCAATTTCACGTACTCGGCCAGCTCCTCGGGCGTATGTCGCGACTGCCTGGAAAGCACGTCCAGTCGCTCGCTACAGGCGTCGAAACGCATTTTGAGGATCGCCGCCGTCAGCTCTTCGCTCACGAGCCGCTCCTGCTCGCGGCGCTCTTCGAGCACGGCGGCATCTTCCGGATTTTTCATCAGCAAATCCCGAACGTTTTCATCATAGTCCAGAATTTCGCGAAAAATCTCCTCGAAGGTTGGAGCATTGGCCCCATTTCTCAATAAATCTGACAACAGCTGGAATTCGGCTGCGTCGCCCAGCGCACGGGCATGCGTGGTCACTTCCTCGAACAGTTCGCCATGCCGCGTGAGCGTGATGAGCGCCTGTTCGGCTTCTTCGTCGAGCTGCGCCACGATGCGCGGATGCATCACGAGGTTGCGCAGCGCCTTGCGCTCGATCCCCGTAACGAGATGCCGGTCCTTGCGGGCGGGCGCCTGGCGCGCCGCCTGAGCGATGCGGGCGTCGACCTCGCAGAGCCCGGCCACTTCCTCGAACGGCACGTCCAGGCGATCTGCGAACATGTGCATGATCTGCGCGCGCAACGCGTTCGCCGGCAGCATCTGCAGCAGCGGCTTGGCGTCGAACAGCGCGCGGGCGCGCCCTTCCGGCTGGTCCAGCTCCTTGCCCGCCAGCACTTCGTTCAACATGAACTGCGAGAGCGGCATGGCGCGCTCGACCTGCTCCTTGAAGGCTTCAGTGCCGAATTCGCGCACGTAGCTGTCCGGATCGTGCTCGGACGGCAAAAACAGGAAGCGGATCGTGCGGTTGTCCGCCGCGTGCGGCAGGCACGCGTCCAGCGCGCGACGCGCCGCGCGGCGGCCCGCCGAGTCGCCGTCGAAGCTGAAGATCACCGTATCGGTCTGACGCATCAGCTTCTGGACGTGGATCGGCGTGCAGGCCGTGCCGAGCGTCGCCACGGCGTTCTGGAACCCGAGCTGCGCGAGCGCCACCACGTCCATATAGCCTTCCACCACCAGCACGTAATGCAGTTCGCGGATCGCGAGACGCGCCTCGAACAGCCCGTACAGTTCGCTGCCCTTGTTAAATAGCGGCGTTTCCGGGGAATTCAAATACTTGGGCTCGCCGCCGTCCAGCACGCGGCCGCCGAAGCCGATCACCTGCCCCTTCACGTTGCGGATGGGGAACATCACGCGATCGCGGAAGCGGTCGTAGCGGCGCGCCTGGCCCTGGGCGTCCTGTTTCTCGCTGACGATCACAAGGCCCGATTCGACGAGCGCATCGTCGCGATAATCGGCAAACGCGGTTTCGAGGTTCTGCCATCCATCGGGCGAGTAACCCAGCCCGAAGCGGGCCGCGATTTCGCCCGTCAGGCCGCGTTTTTTGAGGTACTGGATCGCATTGGGCGCGCTGCGCAACTGCTTGCGGTAGTAGTCGCAGGCGGTTTGCATCACGTCGGACAACGCGTTGGAGACGGCCTTCGAGACGCCGGGCGCATAGCCGCCCTCGCCTTGAGCGCCGCGGCCGCCGCCGCCGCGCACGGGCGACGGCTCCTGCGGCACGCTCAGGCCAACCGACTGCGCGAGTTCGTTGACGGCCTCGGGAAACGTCAGGCCCGCGTGCTCCATGAGGAAGCCGATCGCGGTGCCATGCGCGCCACAGCCGAAGCAGTGATAGAACTGCTTCGTTGGACTAACGGTGAAGGAAGGGCTCTTCTCGTTGTGGAATGGGCACAGGCCCATGAAGTTCGCGCCGCCCTTCTTGAGCTGCACGAAGCGTCCCACCACGTCGACGATATCGACGCGGTTTAGCAGATCCTGCAGGAACGAATGCGGAATCATCAGGCTTGGTCGCTCAGTTGGGATGGGTCGGGCACGCTTGCGCGGCCCGCTGCAAGCCCCTCACGGCGCAGGCACGAAGGCCGGCGCCGTGTGCGGGGCAATGCCGTGCCCCTTACTTCGAGAGCGCAGCCTTGACGAGGCCGGAAACGGCCGTCATATCGGCGCGACCAGCCAGCTTCGGCTTGATCACGCCCATGACCTTGCCCATGTCCTGCGGGCCGGCAGCGCCCACCTGGGCGACCGCTGCCTGAATTTCGGCGGCGATTTCCGCCTCCGAAAGCTGCTCGGGCATATAAGCCGCCAGCACGGTCAGTTCGGCCTGTTCCTTTTCGACGAGGTCGGTGCGGCCGGCGGTTTCGAACTGGCTGATCGAGTCCTTGCGCTGCTTGATCATCTTGTCGATGACTGCCGTGATGGCGGCGTCGTCGAGCGTGACACGCTCGTCGACTTCGCGTTGCTTGATCGCGGCGAGCAGCAGACGAATCGTGGCGAGGCGCTCACTTTCGCGCGCGCGCATCGCGGCCTTCATGTCGTCGTTGATCTGGTCTCTGAGACTCATTACTCACCTGAAATGCGTTGGGGTTGCACAATCCCGGATTCACCGGGCAGCGTGGCCGCCGAGTCTGAACTTCGCACCGAAGCATCGCAGGAATGCAAAAACCCGCCTGGAAGCGTTTCCAGGCGGGTCGGTGCGGGTTCGACGTGGTTGCGACCACACCAGAGAGACAGCGCGGCGCTTGCGCGGCCGGCTGTTTGCGTCACCGTGGCAATCCGGACTGCGGAAGCACCACGGCAACGTCGAATTCAGTACAGCTTTTTTGGCAACATCTGGCTGCGCAGACGCTTGAAATGGCGCTTCACCGCTGCCGACTTCTTGCGCTTGCGTTCAGCCGTGGGCTTCTCGTAAAACTCACGCGCACGAAGTTCGGTCAACAGCCCGTTCTTTTCGATCGTGCGCTTGAAGCGGCGCATGGCCACTTCAAAGGGTTCGTTTTCTTTTACGCGGATGGTCGTCATTTGCCAATAACGGATCTGGGGTAAAGAGAGCCAGTATAGCAGTTCCCCGCACGGCCATAATGCGGCGGCCGGGAGGAAAACCCGCATCCAGTCAGGGTTCCGGGCTACCTCACGAAGACCAGGATCGCCCGTCTGGATCAGGCGCTGCCGGTCAACGCGAATTGCGCCGCAGCCTCGCCCGCGGCAACGCCCGACGCCCACGCCCACTGGAAGTTGTAGCCGCCGAGCCACCCCGTCACATCGACCGCTTCGCCCACGAAGTAGAGACCCGGCACACGCTGGCTCATCATCGTCGCCGACGAGAGCTCGCGCGTATCCACGCCGCCGCGCGTCACTTCGGCCTTCTTGTAGCCCTCGGTGCCAGTCGGCGTCAGTGTCCACTGCGAGAGGCCTTCGCCGATACGGCGCATGGTCTTGTCCGGCAGATCGGCGAGTCGCGCGTCGAGCGGCACGCCGTGCGTCTCGAGCCATGCATGCGCGAGACGCGCAGGCACCCACTCGGCAAGCAGGTTGCCGATCTGGCGTTTCGTCGTACTTTTCGCTTCGATCAGCGCCTCGGTGGCGTCGCGCTCGGGCAGCAGATTCACGCGAATCGGCTGGCCCGGCTGCCAGTAGCTCGAAATCTGTAGCACGCCCGGGCCCGAGAGCCCGCGGTGCGTGAACAGCAGATCTTCGTCGAACGCACCGCCTGTCTTGCGCTCGCCGGTGGCCACATGGACGTCGAGCGACACGCCCGAGAGCGGCACATAGGGTGCCCACTCCTGCGTCGCAAAGGTCAACGGCACCAGCGCGGGGCGCATATCGATGAGCTTGTGACCGAACTGCTTCGCCACGCGATAGGCGAAATCCGTCGCGCCGATCTTCGGAATCGACAAACCGCCCGTGGCGATCACGAGCGCCTTCGCGCGAATCTGGCCCTGCGGCGTGCCGAGCGTGAAGCCCGAACCATCGGCGTGCGCGACCTCCTCGACGGGCAACGGGCGACGCCAGGCCACCTTGCCCGCGTCACATTCCGCACGCAGCACGTCGATGATGGCGTCGCTCGACTGGTCGCAGAAGAGCTGGCCCTTGTGCTTCTCGTGCCAGGTCACGCGATGCTGACGCAGCAGCGCCATGAAGTCGCGCGGCGTGTAGCGCGCGAGCGCCGAGCGGCAGAAATGCGGGTTGTTCGAGAGATAGTTGGCGGGGCTGGCGTGCAGATTCGTGAAATTGCAGCGGCCGCCGCCCGAAATGCGGATTTTTTCCGCGAGGCGCGGAGCGTGGTCGATCAGCGCCACACGGCGGCCCTGCTGGCCCGCCACCGCCGCGCACATCATGCCGGCGGCCCCTGCGCCGATCACGGCGATGTCGAAAGATTCCATGGCGCGCATTTTACCTGTGCGCCGGGTCCAGGTGGCGGGCTCCAGCCACACACGCGCTGGTAGCCCTCAGCCGGGTTCCACGTGCACTGCTATACTTTCGGGTTTACCTTTCACATTGATTTAGCGACGGTTTTTGCCCCCGACCGTGGGTCCTTAAGAAGGTCTTCTGGGTCTTTAAGCGCCGTCGCACGCCCCACCATGCTCGTTCTCGGCATCGAAAGTTCCTGCGACGAAACCGGCCTCGCGCTCTACGACAGCGAGCGTGGCCTGCTCGCGCACGCGCTGCATTCGCAGATCGCCATGCACCGCGAGTACGGCGGCGTCGTGCCCGAACTGGCTTCGCGCGACCATATCCGCCGCGCCCTGCCACTGCTCGAAGAGGTGCTCGCGAAAAGCGGCGCTGCGCGCAGCGACATCGACGCCATCGCGTTCACCCAGGGCCCGGGTCTCGCGGGCGCGCTGCTGGTGGGCGCGAGCATTGCCAACGCGCTGGCGATGGCCTGGAATCGCCCGACCGTCGGCATCCACCATCTCGAAGGGCATCTGCTCTCGCCGTTGCTCGTGGATGCGCCACCACCTTTCCCGTTCGTCGCGCTGCTCGTCTCGGGCGGCCATACGCAGCTCATGCGCGTGACCGACGTGGGCGTGTACGAAACGCTGGGCGAAACGCTCGACGACGCTGCCGGCGAAGCCTTCGACAAGACTGCCAAGCTGCTCGGCCTCGGTTATCCGGGTGGTCCCGAAGTTTCGCGTCTCGCCGAATTCGGCACGCCGGGCGCGATCGAATTGCCGCGGCCGATGCTGCATTCGGGCGATCTCGACTTCAGCTTCAGCGGCCTGAAAACGGCCGTGCTCACGCATGTGAAGAAGCTCGGCCCGAACATCTGCGAACAAGGCAAAGCCGATATCGCGCGCGGTTTCGTCGATGCCGCAGTCGACGTGCTGGCCGCGAAGTCGCTCGCCGCGCTCAAGAAGACAAAGATGAAACGCCTCGTGGTGGCGGGCGGCGTGGGTGCAAACAAGCAGTTGCGCGAGAAACTTTCGGCGGCGGCGCAAAAGCGCGGTTTCGAAGTGCACTACCCCGACCTCTCGCTTTGCACCGACAACGGCGCGATGATCGCGCTCGCGGGCGCGCTGCGCCTGCAACGCTGGCCCGACCAGGCGACGCACGATTACGCGTTCACCGTGAAGCCGCGCTGGGATCTCACGTCGCTGGCCACGCAATAACGTCAGAAGCGCTGCGTCATCCCGACGACCGCCAGCGTTTGTTTGGTGCCCGGCGCCGTAACCCCGACGCCAGTCCAACTCATCGTGGAAGTGCCGTTGTTCTTCATGTAGCCCGCTCGTGCATAGATCGCTGTGCGCTTCGACAAGCTGTGATCGATGCCCAGTTGCAGCGCCAACACGTTGTCATGCACGCCACGCACGCTGCGTTGCAGAGCCACGAATTCGATCACGTCCGCAGAGGTGGCTTGAATCGTGGCGCCGGCCTGCATCGCGCTGTAGGGATGCACGGCCGAAAGTCTCGTCGCAAGCGCACTTGAGTCGTCATTCTTCGGGCGGTGATAGCCATAAATGAATTGCAGATTGACGATCCCGAACCGATACGCGAGCGCACTGTTGAAATGCTCCGTACCCACCGTATTGAGAATGGACGGCAAGCTGGCCAACGTCTTCGTGCCCGGATGCTGATACTGATAGGCGAGTCCGGCGTATAGCCCGTAACCCGTATAACTGGCGGCAATATCGATCATGTTGCCGTTCGTTTGCGGTGCGGGCTGCGTCACGCTGGACTGGAACGCGTACATGGCCCACAGCTGGAATCCGCTGAGATTCGGCGATTTGTACACCACCGAGTTGCTCGATCGCCCGCCACTGGTCTGCATGCCAATGGTATTGCGATCGACGACGTTGCCCGCGGCGGCCAGCGGCGAGAGCACCTCGTTGGCGCGAAACGGCTCCGATGGATAGAGAATCCAGAATGTCGGCTGATACTGGCGCCCGAATGTGAGCGTGCCGTATTTCTCGTGCGCAAGACCGACCCACGACTGACGATAGAACATGGCGCCCGTATCGGCAAAGGCGGTGCCGTTGTTCATATTGAAGCCGCTTTCCAGATTAAATACAGCCTTCAGGCCACGACCGAGATCCTCCGATCCCTTGAAGCCGAAGAGCGACGGCGTTCCCCCACCGCCGCGTTCCGACCAGGATTGCTTGCCGCCGTTATTGAGGAACTGAACAAACGTGTCGGCAACGCCATACAACGTGACACTCGATTGCGCATTCGCGCCAGCCGCCGCCAGGAACAACGCCACACCGCACATGCCTTTCCTGCAAAAGCGCATTTTGTCTCCTTCGTCTTTTTCTGATGAGTGAGTCAGACATTGCTCTCAAGAGCTCTGCGCCAACTCGTTAGGACGTCGTATTGCCGTGGAGTTATAACGGCGAAGGTAGACCGCGGCATTGCCACACCTCAAACAATCAACACTTACACGAAGATTACTTTTGCTGCACTGGCGATAAAGCGACAATCGCGTTATCGCGAAAAATATGCAATTCGCACTCCTGTATGTTTTCCCTGGAAGCACACAAGGGTGATCACGGCTTTCTTGCGCTCAAATGAAAACGGCAGCTTGCCAGGGCAAGCTGCCGTCGATACTTCGCTACGTCAAATGCCAGGCGATAGGTATCAGCCCGCCGTGCGCTTGTCGTGCTCGATCACCGCGTATGCGCTGTGATTGTGAATCGACTCGAAGTTCTCGGCCTCGAGCGTATAGGCGATCACTCGCGCATCGGCATTCAGGCGCACGGCCACGTCGCGCACCAGATCCTCGACGAACTTCGGGTTCTCGTACGCGCGTTCGGTCACGAACTTCTCGTCCGGGCGCTTGAGCAGGCCCCACAGTTCGCACGAGGCTTCTTCCTCGGCGATGCGGATGAGCTCTTCCACCGCCAGGTCGCCGCCGAACTCGACATCCATCGTCACGTGCGAGCGCTGGTTGTGCGCGCCATACTGCGAGATCTTCTTCGAGCACGGGCACAGGCTCGTCACCGGCACGAGCACCTTGAGGAACAGACGCGTGGCGCCGTCACGCGCGTCGCCCGTGAGCGTGACTTCGTAGTCCAGCAGGCTTTCCACACCCGAGACCGGCGCAACCTTCTTCACGAAGTACGGGAACGACACTTCGATACGGCCAGCCTCCGACTCGAGCCTCGCGAGCATCGCGGTCAACATCGCACGGAACGTCGCCGGTTCGAGCGGCGCCTTGTTCTCTTCGAGCAGCGCGACGAAGCGCGACATGTGCGTGCCCTTCTGGTCCGCGGGCAAATGAACGTCGAGGTTCCACGTACCGACGCTCGGCTGGACGTCGCCCGCGCCCGTCTTCACCGTAAGCGGATGGCGCACGCCTTTCACGCCCACACGCTGGATCGGGATCTGACGGGTATCGACGGAGCTTTGCACGTCCGGCATCGCGAAGGCCGGGTTCATCTGATTCATATTCTTATCCTCAAGTCGCGCCGAATGCGGCGCGCAAATGGCAAGCGCCGGCATGAGCCGGCGCTTGCTGGCGGAACAGGGCGCGAACCCTTTCCGACGGTTCAAGGTGTAGGGGCAGCTGCGCGGCCGCAGACCACCATGGATGGCACTGACGACCCGCACAGCTCAGGCTGCCCGGCTAGCGTGTTCGCTTACGCGACGCGCATCACCGTCTTGCCCGACGCGTTCGCCGCGCCGTCGAGGAAGCGCTCGCGAATGGACTTCGCGATGCCTGCCGCGTCGAGGCCGACGCCCGCCAGCAGCTTCGCCGGATCGCCGTGATCGATGAAGGTGTCGGGGAGGCCCAATTGTAGTACGGGCTTGATAACCCCACTTTCAAGCAGGGATTCCACGCAGGCCGAACCCGCGCCGCCCATGATGCAACCTTCTTCGATGGTCACGAGGTAATCGTGCGTCTCGGCGAGTTGCTTGATCAGCTCCGCGTCGACCGGCTTCACGAAGCGCATGTTCGCCACGGTGGCGTCCAGCTCTTCCGCTGCGGCGAGCGACGGCGCGACCATCGTGCCGAACGCGAGGATCGCCACACGCTTGCCTGCCGGCGCACGGCTTTCGCGACGCACTTCGCCCTTGCCGACCGGCAACGCAGCCATCTGCTTGACGGTCGCCACGCCCGTGCCCGCACCGCGCGGATAACGCACGGCCGTCGGGCAGTCCTGCTGGAGCGCCGTGTAAAGCATCTGACGGCATTCGTTTTCGTCCGACGCCGCCATGACCATCATCTTCGGGATGCAGCGCATGAAGGCGAGATCGTACGCACCCGCGTGCGTCGCACCGTCTGCACCAACGAGGCCCGCGCGGTCGATCGCGAATACGACCGGCAGATTCTGCAGCGCCACGTCGTGGATCAGTTGGTCGTAGGCGCGCTGCAGGAAGGTCGAGTAGATCGCGACCACCGGCTTCATGCCTTCCGCTGCGAGACCGCCCGCGAACGTCACCGCGTGCTGTTCGGCGATACCGACGTCGAAGTAGCGATCCGGGAAGCGCTTCTCGAACTCGACCATGCCCGAGCCTTCGCGCATTGCCGGCGTGATGCCGACCACGCGCGAGTCGAGTTCCGCCGCGTCGCACAGCCATTCGCCGAAGACCTGCGTGTAGGTCTTCTTGCTCGGCGCCGTCGACGGCTTGATGCCTTCGGCCGGGTTGAACTTGCCGGGGCCGTGGTACAGGACCGGATCGGCTTCGGCAAGCTTGTAGCCCTGGCCTTTCTTCGTCACCACGTGCAGGAATTGCGGACCACGCAGTTCCTTGATGTTCTGCAGCGTCGGGATCAGCGAATCGAGATCGTGACCGTCGATCGGGCCGATGTAGTTGAAGCCGAACTCCTCGAACAGCGTGGCCGGCACGATCATGCCCTTCGCGTGCTCTTCGAGCTTGCGGGCGAGATCGAGCACCGGCGGCGCATGGCGCAGCACGCGCTCCACGCCCGCACGCGCGGCAGCGTAGAAGCGGCCCGACATGAGGCGCGCGAGGTGGCGGTTCAGGGCGCCGACCGGCGGCGAGATCGACATGTCGTTGTCGTTGAGGATCACGAGCAGCGGCACGTCGTCTTCGACGCCGCCGTTGTTCAGTGCCTCGAAGGCCATGCCGGCCGTCATCGCGCCGTCGCCGATCACGGCGATGCCCATGGCGTTATCGCCCTTGAGCTTGCTCGCGACGGCCATGCCGAGCGCGGCCGAGATCGACGTGCTCGAGTGCGCGGTGCCGAACGTGTCGTATTCCGATTCGTCCCGCTTCGGGAAACCGGAAATACCGCCAAGCTGACGCAGCGTCGACATCTGGTCGCGACGGCCCGTCAGGATCTTGTGCGGATACGTCTGATGGCCCACGTCCCAGACGATGCGATCGCGCGGCGTGTCGAACACGTAATGCAGCGCGATCGTCAGTTCGACCGTGCCGAGGTTGGACGACAAGTGGCCGCCCGTTTGCGACACGCTGTCGAGAACGAAGGCACGCAATTCGTCGGCAAGCGGTTGCAACTGGCGGCGATCGAGGCGGCGCAAATCCGCCGGGTCGTCAATGGTTTTCAGCAAGTCGTACATCGTCGTTCCATTGTAGGAAATCGGGCGCTCCCGCACTTCTATCGCGCATTACTTCCCGTTCATGCGCGTGGGCGGGTTGGCGCAATCAGCTGACCCGATCCACGATCAGGTCAGCGAGTTCGGCGAGGCGCTGTGCGCGCGCGCCGAACGGTTCCAGTGCCGCGTGTGCATCGGCGCGCAGCTGCTGCGCGAGAGCACGCGAGGCATCCAGACCGATGATCGACACGTAGGTCGGCTTGCCGTCCTTCGCGTCTTTACCAGCGGTCTTGCCAAGCGTTGCCGAGTCGGCGGTCACGTCGAGAATGTCGTCGACCACCTGGAACGCGAGGCCGACGGCCGCCGCGTACTTGTCCAGTGCAGCAAGCGTCTCTGCCGAAGGCGTGTCGCCCGCGATCGCGCCCATGCGAACCGAGGCGCGCAGCAGCGCGCCAGTCTTCAGGCGGTGCATCGTTTCGAGCTGCTCGCGCGTAAGCGAATGGCCCACGCTCGCGAGGTCGATTGCCTGGCCGCCGGCCATGCCGATCGAGCCGCTCGCCAGCGCGAGTTCGCGCACGAGCGCAGCCTGACGCGGCGCCGAATCGCGCAAGCCAGGGACGTCGGCGGTCAGCGTCACGAACGCCTGCGATTGCAGCGCGTCGCCGACCAGCAGCGCCGTCGGTTCGTCATATTTGACGTGTACCGTCGGTTTGCCGCGGCGCATGTCGTCGTCGTCCATGCAAGGCATGTCGTCATGCACGAGCGAGTACACGTGGATCATCTCCAGCGCGCAAGCGGCGGCGTCGAGCGCTTCCGGATTCGCGTTCGTGAGTTCGCCTGCGGCATGGCACAGGAGCGGGCGCACGCGCTTGCCACCGCCCAGCACGGCATAACGCATGGCGTCATGCAGCGGCGCGGGCTGCACGTCGGCAGCCGGCAAATGGTGATCGAGCGCGCTCTCAACCCGGTCAAGCACCTGCCGGGTCCATTGGTCAAAATTCATAGATCGTCGTCTCCGCCAGTTGCGGATGTCGTATTGAGGGGCACGGGCCGAAGCGTCTCGCCGTCGAGCACGCGCACCTGTTGTTCAACCTTTTCGAGCTGCTGCTGGCAGAACTTCACCAGCACGGCGCCGCGACGGTACGCGGCCAGCGACTCCTCGAGGCTCAAGCTACCGCCTTCCATGCGCGCCACCAGCGCGTCCAGCTCCGCCAGAGCGGCTTCGTAGCTCTCGGGCAGGGCCTCGGCGGTGGCCGTCGCAGTGGTCGTTTGCGATGCCGCTGCGCCGTCTTTCGATGCAGATTTCGCCATCTGGGGTCGCCAAAATGAAACAAGGCGGACATTCTACGGCAAAAGCACACCGGCCGCCCCGCTCCCCGGCTCGTGTGCCGCCTCGACCACATTACCCGACGTTGCCGCGCGCCGCGAAAATCGGTTCCAGAAGGCCGTTTTTACAGCATTTTTTGTGCGATTCGAATCGCGTTCGCAGCAGATTCAAAGCGCATTCATGTCGCCTTCTCAGCGCAATTCCGGCAAAAATCAGCCACTTAGCTACCCTTTTAAGGGTAAACCGGATATACTTGCCGGCTCCCTAAATCGAATCTTCGATGGTTGGGTTGTTCACTGCTTTCACGTCTTCATCGGGAGTGGGAATGTCCAATCTGAGCAATGCATTGCAGCTGAAGTCCATTCACAGTCAGCTGCCAGTCACGGCTTACTTTGACGAAGCGCTGCTGAAGCGCGAAATCGACACGCTTTTCCAGAAAGGTCCTCGCTACGTCGGGCACGAATTGATGGTGCCTGAAGCGGGGAATTATTTTGCGCTGCCCGGCGAAAAAGAGGGTCGCGTACTCGTTCGCAACAAGAGCAACGAGATCGAACTCCTCTCCAACGTTTGCCGTCACCGCCAGGCCATCATGCTAAACGGTCGCGGCACGGCAGACAACATTGTATGTCCGCTGCATCGCTGGACGTACGATCTTAAGGGCGAACTGCTCGGCGCACCCCATTTCGCGGACAAGCCCTGCCTGAACCTGAACAGCACGCCGCTGCAAAAGTGGAACGGCCTGCTGTTCGAGTCGGCCGGACGCGACGTCGCGCGCGATCTCGCTCGCCTTGGCCCCGCCAAACACCTCGACTTCACGGACTATATGTTCGATCACGTCGAGGTCCACGAGTGCAACTACAACTGGAAGACCTTCATTGAGGTCTATCTGGAGGACTATCACGTCGTCCCGTTCCATCCGGGTCTCGGCCAGTTCGTCTCGTGCGACGACCTGAAGTGGGAGTTCGGCGAGTGGTACAGCGTGCAGACCGTGGGCGTGCACAGCCAGCTCGGCAAGCCGGGCAGCCCGACGTACCGCAAATGGCACGACGAGGTGCTGCGCTTCCGCAACGGCGAGCCGCCCGAGTTCGGCGCGATCTGGATGGTCTATTACCCCGGTCTGATGATCGAGTGGTATCCGCACGTGCTCATCTGTTCGTGGCTGATTCCGAACGGCACGCAAAAGACCACCAATATCGTCGAGTTCTATTACCCCGAGGAAATCGTGCTGTTCGAGCGCGAGTTCGTCGAGGCCGAGCGCGCCGCCTATATGGAAACGGCCGTCGAAGACGACGAGATCGCCGAACGCATGGACGCTGGCCGCCGTGCGCTGTTCGAGCGTGGCGTGTCGGAAGTCGGCCCGTACCAGAGCCCGATGGAAGACGGCATGCAGCACTTCCACGAGTTCCTGCGCCGCGAACTGGGCGAGATCTGAGGCTGGTGGCGCGGCGCTTGCCGCGACGCCGGGGCATCACGGAAAGACGGGCTTAGGCCCGTCTTTTTGTTTAGACTGACGGCATCGGGCCGGCACAAATGCACATGCACTCCATGCGCACACCAGGCCGGCCGCGCACGATCCAGGCAAAGGAGCCGTCATGCCCCACACGCACTACACCACGTTGATTTCGGCCGCTAACCTGCACGAGCGCATGACCGCCGCGCCGGGCAGTGTGCTCGTTTTCGATTGCCGCTTCGATCTGCTCGATCCTACAGCGGGCGAAACCGCCTACGCCGCCGGCCACCTGCCGGGCGCGCGCTATCTCAACCTCGACCGCGACCTCTCCGGACCCAAGACCGGCAAGAACGGCCGTCATCCGCTGCCCGACCGCGCCTCGCTCGTTGCCACCCTGGCAGACTGGGGTTTGAACGCTGGTCAGCAAGTGGTCGCCTATGACGCGCAGGGCGGCTCGTACGCCGCGCGCCTGTGGTGGCTGCTGCGCTGGCTCGGCCACGATTCGGTCGCCGTGCTCGACGGCGGACTGCAAGCGTGGGAAGCGGCCGGCTATGCGCTCTCGAAGGATGTCCCCACGGCCACGCAAGGCACGTTCAAGGCGGGCGCGCCGTTGCAGGTGACCGTCGATGTGGCGGCCGTCGTGCGCAATCTGGGCACGCGCGAACTCACCGTCGTCGATGCGCGCGCCAACGACCGCTATCGCGGCGAGAACGAAACGATCGACCCCGTGGGCGGCCATATTCCGGGCGCCGTCAATCGCTTCTTCAAGGACAACCTCACCGCCGATGGCCGCTTCAAGTCGGCGCATACGCTGCGCGAGGAATTCACGGCGCTGCTGCCGGGCGTCACGCCCGAGCACGTGGTGCTGCAATGCGGCTCGGGCGTGACGGCGTGCCACAACGCACTGGCGATGGAGATCGCCGGCATGCACGGCGCGGCGCTTTACGGCGGTTCGTGGAGCGAGTGGGTCGCAGACCCGTCGCGGCCTGTTGCGACCGGCCCGAATCCCTGATTCCCCACTTCCCCCGCTTGCGCGGCGTCGGCCTCAACCGACGCCGTGCTCCTTGAACCAGGCAATCGCGCGCTTCCAGCCGTCCTCGGCGTCGGCCTTGCGGTAGCTCGGCCGGTAATCGGCGAAGAAGGCATGGCCCGCATCGTCGTAGACGACGATCTGCGAGCCGCGCCCGCCCTGCGGTCCTTGCGCGACAGCCGCCCTCATCTGCTCCAGCGTGTCCTGCGGGATGCTGTTGTCCTGTCGCCCGTAGAGACCCAGCACCGGCACCTGTAGATTGCCCGCGAGGTCGAGCGGGTTTTGCGGCATGTTCGCCGTGTGCGGGCCGGCCACGCGCCCGTACCACGCCACCGCCGCCTTCACGCGCGGATTGTGCTCGGCATAGAGCCAGACGAATCGGCCGCCCCAGCAGAAGCCGTTGATGCCCACACGCTTGAGGTCGCCGCCGTGCTCGCCCGCCCAGATCAGCGCCGCGTCGATGTCGCCGAGCACCTGGGCATCGGGGATCTTGCTCGTGATGTTCTGGTCGATCTGCTGGATCGTCGGATAGGCAGCAGCGTCGCCCTCGCGCTCGAACAGATCCGGCGCGATGGCCAGATAACCGAGCTTCGCAAAGCGTCGGCACACGTCGGCGATATGTTCGTGCACACCGAAGATCTCGTGAATCACGATGATCACCGGCAAATGCGTCTTGCCACGCGGCTGGGCGCGATAAGCGGGAATGAGCGTACCGCTCGACTCGAACGCGATCTCGCCGGCGTCCAGTCCTTCGGCATCCGTATGAATCGTCTGCGCGGAAACCGGCAGCACCGCGGCGGCAAAGCCACTGCCGAGCGCCGCCTTGATGAACGTGCGCCGATCGAACGGCACGTGAGGGACGAGACTATCGACTTCAGGTTTAAGCATGCAACGCTCCTGGCGAAGAGTTCGATGCAAAAAGAAAATGCGCCCGCAGGCGCATCGTGGAATCAGTGCAGCTTGACGCGCGGCAGCGTCGTGCGCCGCAACCAGTGCGCAAAGGTGTCGAGCACCATACGCGCATAGCCATGCAGCGCTGCGATATGCAGCCGGTACAGCGACATGTACATGAAGCGCGCGAAGAGCCCTTCGATCAGCATGCTGCCGCCGATCAGACCGCCCATCAGATTACCGACCGCGCTGAAGTGGCCGAGCGAAACCAGCGAACCGAAGTCGCGATAGGTGAACTCGGGCAACGGCCGCCCGTCGAGCCGATTGCCCATCGAACGGAACAGGAACGACGCCTGCTGATGCGCGGCCTGGGCGCGCGGCGGCACGTTGCGCTCGGTGCCCGGCCACACGCAGGCGGCGCAGTCGCCGAGCGCGAAAACGTTATCGTCGATTTCGGTTTGCAGCGTGCGGCGCACGACCAGTTGGCCGAGCTTGTTGACGGTCAGGCCGTCGAGTTGCGAGAGCACCGCCGGCGCCTTGATGCCTGCCGCCCAAACCGTGAGATCGGCACGGATGGCCTTGCCGCTCGCGGTACGCACAACACCTGGCGCGACCTCGGTCACGCGCTCGTTGGTGAAAATCCGTACGCCGAGCTTGAGCAGCAATTCGCCCGTTGCCGACGACACACGCTCAGGCAGCGCAGGCAGAATGCGCGGCCCCGATTCGATCAGCGCGATGCCCACGTCATGGCTCGGATCGAGCTTGTGCAGACCATAGGCCGAGAGCACCTGCGCGGTATTGCGCAGTTCGGCCGACAGTTCCACGCCCGTTGCACCCGCGCCGACGATCGCCACTTGCACGCGCGGCTCTTCCTTGCCTTCGTGGTCGCGTGTGATGACGGGATCGGTTTGATGCTCGGCGCGCACGCACGCCGCAATCAGGCGCTTGCGAAAACGCTCGGCCTGCTCGACGGTATCCAGCGCGATCGAGTTTTCCGCGGCACCTGGCACGCCGAAGAAATGCGTCGTGCTGCCGATGGCGAGCACGAGCGTGTCGTAGTCGAGCACGCGCACAGGCAACATCTCCGCACCGTCCTCATCCGGCACTGCGCCTAGCGTGATGCGCTTCGCCGTGCGATCGAGATGCACAAGTTCGCCCTGCTGAAACTCGAAGCCATGCCAGCGCGCCTGCGCGGCATATTCGAGCTCCTGCGTGAACGGGTCCATGCTGCCCGCCGCAACTTCGTGCAGCAACGGTTTCCAGATATGCGTGGGATTGCGGTCGACCAGCGTGACCGTCGCGCGCGGCTGACGACCACGGCCGGCCTTGCCGTAACGATCGCCAAGCCTGGTGGCCAGCTCCAGCCCGCCAGCGCCCCCTCCAACAACGATAAAACGATGCATAGATTCTCCGTGCATGTCGATGGGCGTTAGAACGGCCGACGATCGCACGCGCATCGCGCGCGCCGTGCATGTTGCGGCGTCGGCCTTCGATCCATTGTCGGCTGACGAAGCACGCGGCGACAAGACGCAGCGGGCACATTGAGGTAATGTGTCGCACCCCACTTGTGCCTGACCGCGCGCACGGTTAGGCACGATGAGGCGCGTACAGGCGCTCGCTCAGTGCGCCTCTTCCCAGTTCGCACCCACGCCCACTTCGGCGACGAGCGGCACCTTGAGCTTCGCGACCGAACACATCAGCTCCGGCAGGCACTTGCGCACTTCGGACAACTCCGCATCGGGCACTTCGAGCACCAGTTCATCGTGCACCTGCATGATCATCTTCGTGCCGATCTTGCGCTCGTCGAGCCACTTCTGCACCGCGATCATCGAGAGCTTGATGAGGTCGGCGGCCGTGCCCTGCATCGGCGCATTGATTGCGGCGCGCTCGGCGGCCTGACGGCGCGGACCATTGCCGCCGTTGATCTCGGGCAGCCACAGACGACGACCGAACACGGTCTCGACATAGCCGCGCGACTTGGCGTCCATGCGCGTCTCGTCCATGTAGCGCGCCACGCCCGGATAACGCGCGAAATAGCGGTCGATATAGAGCTTGGCCGCATCGCGCGTGATGCCGAGATTCGACGCGAGCCCGAATGCGCTCATACCGTAAATCAGGCCGAAGTTGATGACCTTGGCGATGCGGCGCTGGTCGTTGCTCACTTCGAGCGGCGTCACGCCGAACACTTCGGCAGCGGTGGCGCGGTGAATGTCGTCGCCGCGCGCGAAAGCCGCGAGCAGCGATTCGTCGCCCGAGATATGCGCCATGATGCGCAGTTCGATCTGCGAATAGTCGGCGGAGACGATCTTGCAGCCCGGCGACGCGATGAACGCCTCGCGAATGCGCCGGCCTTCGCCCGTGCGCACGGGAATGTTCTGCAGATTCGGATCGTTCGAGGCCAGCCGCCCCGTGACCGCGACGGCCTGCGCGTAGTTCGTATGCACGCGGCCGGTCTGCGCGTTCACCATGCGCGGCAGCTTGTCGGTGTAGGTCGACTTGAGCTTGGCGAGGCCGCGATGCTCGAGCAGCAGCTTCGGCAGCGGGTAGTCTTCGGCGAGCTTTTGCAGGACTTCTTCGTCGGTGGAAGGCGCGCCGCTCGGCGTTTTCTTCACGATGGGCAGTTGCAGCTTCTCGAAGAAAATCTGGCCGATCTGCTTGGGCGAGCCGAGATTGAACTCGCCGCCCGCCAGCGCATAGGCTTCCTGTTCCAGCTCGACGAGGCGCACCGCAATTTGAGCGCTCTGTTTTTCGAGGCGCTCCGTGTCGATCAACACGCCGTTGCGTTCCATCTTGCGCAGCACGCGCGAGGTGGGCAGCTCGATGCTGCGGTACACGTAGTCGAGGCCCTTTTCAGGTTCGATCTGCGGATAGAGCGCGAGGTGCAGTTGCAGCGTGATATCGGCGTCTTCCGCCGCGTATTCGGCGGCCTTGTCCAGCGCGACTTCATCGAAGCCGATCTGCTGTGCGCCCTTGCCCGCGACCTCTTCGTACTTGATCGTCTTGATGCCGAGATGGCGCAGCGCGAGGCTATCCATGTCGTGCGTGCGATGCGATTCGAGCACATACGATTCGAGCAGCGTGTCGTGCTCGACGCCGTTCAGCTCGATGCCGTAGTTCGCGAGCACCTGCTCGTCGTACTTCATGTGCTGGCCGACTTTCTTGTGCTGCGCGCTTTCGAGCCACGGCTTCAGACGCGCGAGCACCTCGTCGATCGGCAACTGGTCGGGCACATCCGGCCCGCGGTGCGCGAGCGGCAGATAAGCGGCGCTGCCCGGCTCCGTCGAAAACGACATGCCGACGAGCTTCGCCACCATCGGATCGAGCGCCGTGGTTTCAGTGTCGAACGCGGTCAGACTGGCGGCTTCGATCTTCTTGAGCCAGGCGTCGAACTGCTCCCACGTCTGGATGGTTTCGTAGTGGCGCGGCGCGTCGACGAACAGCGCGGGCTGCACGTTCGCATCCTGCGCCGGCGCATTGCCGGTCGTGGCGGCGGGTACGGTCTCGCTCTGCGCGCCCGCTTCGGTGATCTCGCGCAGCCAGGTCTTGAAGCCGTGACGCGCGAAGATATCGCGCATTTCCTCGCGCGCTTCGGGACGCGTGGTCAGCGACGCCTCGATCGACTCCAGATGCGAGGTGAGATCGCACGCGGTCTCCACCGTGACGAGCTTGCGCGCCATCGGCAGGAATTCGAGTGCATCGCGCAGATAGCCGCCCACGGCGCCCTTGATTTCGTCCGCGTGCTCGACGATGCCGTCGAGCGAGCCGTATTGCGTGAGCCACTTCACCGCCGTCTTCGGGCCGCACTTGTTCACGCCCGGCACGTTGTCCACCGTGTCGCCGATCAGCGAGAGATAGTCGACGATGCGCTCCGGCGGCACGCCGAACTTCGCGATCACGCCTTCACGATCGAGCAATTCGTTCGTCATCGTGTTGATGAGCGTGACGCGGTCGGTCACGAGCTGCGCGAGGTCCTTGTCGCCGGTGGAAACGACCACCTTCATGCCGAGCTTTTCCGCCTGCGCCGCGAGCGTGCCGATCACGTCGTCGGCCTCGACGCCTTCGACCATCAAGAGCGGCCAGCCGAGCGCGCGCACCGCTACATGGATGGGCTCGATTTGTGCTGCAAGAAGTTCGGGCATGGAAGGCCGGTTGGCCTTATAGTCGGGATACCAGTCATCACGAAACGTCTTGCCCTTGGCATCGAACACGCACGCGCTATACTCTGCCGTAACGTCCTTGCGCATGCGACGCAACATGTTGATGATGCCGTATAGCGCACCCGTCGGCTCGCCGTCAGGACCGCGCAGATCCGGCATCGCATGGAAGGCCCGATAGAGATAGCTAGAACCGTCGACCAGTAGCAAGGTCTTACCTTCCAGCTCATTTTGTAGCTTCGTTTCCACGCGTAGTTCTTCAGGCATTATGGACAAGAGAAAAGTGATTCCGAGTCTGCGTTCACTCGCAGATCAAGAGCGCGCAACGGCCAAAAAGGCGCGCGCATCGTGGCAGATGTTCACGATTATGGCAGAGTTTATCGAGGCGACCGAATACCTGTCCGAGATTCGGCCAGCGGTCAGCATCTATGGCTCCGCACGCCTGAAACCGGACTCAGAGTACTACCAGCTCGCCTCCACCATCGCGCGAAAAGTCTCGGATGCGGGCTTCGCCGTGATCTCCGGCGGCGGCCCCGGCATCATGGAAGCTGCGAACCAGGGCGCGCATGCGGGCAAGTCGCCTTCGGTGGGTCTGAACATCGAGTTGCCGCACGAGCAGTCGGGTAACCAGTGGCAGGACATCTCGCTGCGTTTCCGCCATTTCTTCACGCGCAAGGTCACCTTCGTGAAGAACTCGGACGCCGTGATCGTCATGCCGGGCGGCTTCGGCACGCTCGACGAGCTGGCCGAAGTGCTCACGCTGATCCAGACCAAGAAGTCGCGTCACGTGCCCATCATTCTGGTGGGCGGCGAGTTCTGGAAGGGTCTGCTCGAATGGTTCCGTTCGGCGCTCGTGCCAATGGGCCTCATCAACGCGGAAGACATGGACCTGATGCAGGTGATCGACGATCCCGATCAGGTGCTCGAAGCCGTGCTGAAGTTCTACGAGGACAGCGGCGAGGAAGCGGAAAAGGATCACTCCGCTCGCCCGGACTCGGACGAAGACCGCATGTTCTACCTCTGATACACGGCCGCGCGGGCGCTCTGCCCGCGCAACGTGTATCTGCGTATCTGTCGATATCGCCGGCGCGTGTTCTGCGCGCCGCGTGCCTTTCTTCGTGCTTTCAGGCTCAACACCTGGAAGCGTGAAAAACACCTCTTATCCCATCGAATTCGATTCGCCTCGCGCCTGACCCGCCTGCTCTTCGAGCCAGCGGCAAAACTGCGCAACGATGGGTGCATCCGCCACCTCGCGCCGTGCGACCCACCAGTAGCCGCGCGCGTCGAGATGCGGACCCGCGAGCGGCGTCACGAGTCGCCCTGAGGCCAACTCTTCATCCAGCAGCGGCAATGGCCCGAGCGCCACGCCCAGACCATCGACGGCCGCCTGCAAGGCCAGATAAAAATGGTCGAACGACTGTTTTTTTCGGCACTTCGCCTTGACGCCCGCGGTCGCCAGCCAGGTGCGCCAGGCATCGGGACGCGTATCCGAATGCAACAGGACGTGACGCGCCAGATCGTTGGCGCTCTGGATCGGTACGCGCTTGAGGAGCGCGGGACTGCACACAGGCAATTCCATCTCGTCGAGGAAATGACCGCTCGCGCAATCGGGCCAATGCGCCGGACCGCGCCGCACGGCAACGTCGAAGGCATCGAGCGTTTCGACCGGCGCATTCGAGGTTGCCAGGCGCAGTTCGACATTGGGATTGAGCCGCTGAAACTGCGACAGACGCGGTAGCAGCCATTTCATCGCGAAGGTCGGCAGCGCATTCACGCGCAGCACATGGACGACACCGGTATCGCGCAGCTGTTCGGTGGCGCGTGCAATATTGTCGAAGGCGGCCTGCACCGCACCCAGATAGCGCCGCCCGTCTTCAGTGAGCGCGACCCGCTTGCCATGCCGATGAAAGACCTGCACGCCCACCCACGCCTCCAGTGCCGCGACCTGACGGCTTATTGCACCGTGAGTCACATGCAGTTCGGCCGCTGCCGCGGTAAAGCTGTTATGCCGCGCGGCGGCTTCGAACGCGCGCAGCGCGGGAAACGGAGGAAGAGAGCGTGTCATCCTTGTGATTCTAGATCACAAGACAACGGCCGAAAAATCGTTTTGCGGCGCGACGAATCGGCGCTACGCTCCCAGCTTGCCTCAGAGGTCCCCGCATGAAACAGAATCTCGCCTCCGCTCCGGTTAATTCAGGTAACGACTCCAGCACGAAAGCCGCCACACACGACGCGCTTGTCACACCCAGCGTCAAGGACCTGTTCCTAGGCTTTCTCGGGTTGGGATTTACGTCGTTTGGCGGTGCGCTGCCGCTCGCGCGTCGCACAATCGTCGAACAACGATGCTGGCTCTCGGGCGCGGACTTCACGGATCTGCTCGGCTTGTGTCAGTTCCTGCCCGGCGGCAATGTGATCAATCTCTCGGTCGCGCTCGGCATGCGGTTTCAAGGCTGGCGCGGCGCGCTCGCCGGCCTGCTCGGGTTGATCGCCGGGCCTTCGCTGGTCGTGGTCGGGTTGGGCGTGCTCTACGAGCGCACCCAGAACGATCCGCATGTGCGGCATCTTTTCGTCGGCCTCGCGGCTGCCGCGGCCGGATTGCTGATTTCGATGGCCGTGAAGATCCTGCTGCCGTTGCGCCATGATCCTGCCGCTGCCGTGATCGCCGCGCTCGGCTTTGTTGCGATCGCCCTGCTGCGCACACCGCTTTTGCCGACCATGCTCGTGCTCACCCCCATCGGCATTGCCGTCGCGGCGCGGGCCGCGCGCCGTTCGGGGGGCGCGCAATGAACGCCACCTTGCTCGCCCTCGCCACGATTTTCAGCCAGCTCTCGCTGCTCGCGTTCGGCGGCGGCAACACCATCCTGCCGGAGATGCAGCGCCAGGTCGTCGAGGTTCACCATTGGATGCCCGCGAGCGAGTTCAGCGCGCTCTTCGCCCTTGCCCAGGCGGCGCCTGGGCCGAACATGATGATCGTCACGCTGGTGGGCTGGCACGTAGCTGGCTGGGCAGGGATGCTCGTGACATCGGTGGCGAAGTTCGGGCCGTCGTCGCTCGTGACGATTGCGGCGCTGCATGCATGGGACCGTTTCAAGGACCGACCGTGGCGACGCATCGCCCAGCGCGGCCTCGTGCCGGTGACGGCCGGACTCGTGGCGGCGAGCGCCGTGCTGATCGCAAAGGCCTCCGATCCGTCGTGGATCGCGTGGGCAATCACGGGCGTGTGTGCGGTGCTGGCGTTCCGCACGAAGATTCACCCGCTATGGTTGCTGGCGGCGGGGAGTTTGATCGGTTTGGCGGGGTTTGGGCAGTAGCGAGGGACATCGGCAATTCGTTCGGATTACGATGTTCTTCGTGGGCGACCAGTAGATTGGGCTGGTCGCCCATTCGGCAAGAGGGAACTTGTTGGCCTGTGCCGAAAGGCCTGAGTCACTAGCAGAGTGATGCCCGAAAACTGACCAGCCCAATACCAAGCGCCCGCTTATCGCCGCTCATGCCGAGTGAAGCCGGACTGCGCGGATTTTCAATAAGAAAGACAAGAGAGACGAGTCCGCCCGACTTCGCAATCGAATTTGAATCAATTGTTATTTCACAGCGTCCATCTGGCGAAACGACGACTGATTGTTGGATCGTGCCCGCGTGGACGACACACAACGTCGCTACCGGCCGTTCTTCCCGATCCCCCAGGAATATCTGACCTTCAATCTCTATCTTGACGCGTTCTGTCGGCTCAAGCCCGTCGAAAGGCAAACACAAACACGCTGCCTTACCCGAAGACCAGGTGCCCCAGGACTCGGGATCGGACCAGCCATACGCAAGGCAACCGGTTGCCGGCGAGCCGGCGGTTAGCGGATAGCTTCGTCCAGGCTCGACTGAAAACAGTCGCATATTCGGTTCATCAAAAGCCCACCTCTGTTTGAAGATCGTGTCTAACGCATCTTCCATTGTCTGAACGGTGGCTTTGGAAACCTGCCTATGCTCCGTTTCGGCGTCGACATCCGCTAATACGCGTTGCAGCCACTGGAAGGAGGCAACGCCGGGCGACACCGTCATCCACTGAGAGCATCGAGCCGGAAGCTTCTCAGGCGAAGACCTGTCCGGAGTAATGAATGCATGCGAAGCCTTCCCAAAGAATGTGGCTTCGAGCAACGCCCCCGAAGAAAGACCGCATGCAAATTTGACGTTGTCGGCACAGTACAACGCATAGATATTCTGCTTCGTCCAAACCACATTGGGAATCACCGCTGCGAGATCCCGCAATGCACTCATATCCTGTGCGTAAGGATGGGGCTTGATTGCCAATACATCGACAGTTCGCGCCAACGCCGCAACGTCCTTGATCACCTCGCGTACATTGTGCAAACTGCCGTTTTTGATAAGCGCCAGGTCGATTTCAGTCTGGCCAACAAAAATGCCAAACGAAGCGCTACCGTCGCCCAATAAAGTCGGTCGCTGTCGCGCTGCGGAGCTTCGAATGACCGCAGCTTGCAGCCAGGGCTCCTCCGGCTCTTCGGCCCAATCATTGAGCGCATTTAAGACGAGCTCATCGTTGGTTCGAGCCCAAAATTTGAGATGGCGGCAAAAGCGAACCGGCGCAATTTCGAAGTCGACGAAAACAATGCCTCGCCTATCAAGAAAGCGCATGAGCGACGCAGGGAGACCCCAGCCAATGACAAGCGTATCCGCAGCGATATCGGCCAGTGGCGAAAAGAGCTCCCAGGGTGTCAGGTCAGCATCGCAAGCGCTGGCCCAGCCCGAAGGCGAGCACGGTAAGCCCAAGGACTGCATATGCATCGCGACATCCAGCTCACCGCCGGCAGATCGAGGCGCCGATCGGTTGGTCGGCACTCCGGCACGATTAGCGATAGCGCCGAATAAGGCCGAAATTGCGCGCAGATTTGCCGTGTGATGCTCAAGATGATTCACCTCGCTACGAAGAAAATCATCCAGAAAATGGATACGGCCGAAACGATTTTTTTGGGGGGGATAGGGCTTGCACTTCATCATTCTGTCAAATTACCAGAACCCGATCTGAGTGCGGTCGTCGCCTGCCCTGTCCCAAATTACATGTCGTTACAGTCGAAAGGAAGATAAAGCGCGGCGAGTACTCATTGAATGGAGCGCCAATCGAGCGCTCGAAGCCCTCCAATATCAAGGCCGAATTATTGAAAATTCGTTGCGAGACCAGGGCTTGATATTGACAGTCAAATGCAGCAAAACTGTCCGCAGGAAAGGCCTTTCCGGGAGCACGCCCGCAATTCTCCTGGCGTTGTTCCAGTCTGAAAATATGACGTTCCGGATCACCGCAAGAAAGAGCTGAAGTCGCCAGCCACCAAGGTACGGCGACAACGCAGACCGTGCCGGGACGGCCTGCTTTCGTTTGCTTACTTCACGTTAAAAAAGTGAACGACGTGCTCAGTAGCAACGAGCGCACAGTGAATACCTTACTGAAACGCCACTTCCGCAAAACTACGCAGTTTCCGGCTATGCAGCTTATGCAATCCGTTAGTACGCAGAATCTCCATCGCCTTCACGCCGATCTGCAAATGCTGATCCACCTGCGCGCGATAGAACGAATCGGCCATGCCGGGCAGCTTGAGTTCGCCGTGCAGCGGCTTGTCGGAAACGCATAGCAAGGTGCCATACGGCACACGGAAGCGGAAACCGTTCGCCGCGATGGTCGCACTTTCCATGTCGAGCGCGATCGCGCGACTTTGCGACAAACGCAGCACTGGCTCGCGGTGATCCCGCAATTCCCAGTTGCGGTTATCCACGCTCGCCACCGTGCCCGTGCGCATCACGCGCTTGAGCTCCACGCCGTCGAGGCGGGTGACGTCCGCCACCGCACGCTCTAGCGCGAGTTGCACTTCGGCGAGCGCCGGAATCGGCACCCACAGCGGCAGGTCGGCGTCGAGCACGTGATCTTCGCGTACATAACCGTGCGCGAGCACATAATCGCCCAGACGCTGCGTATTGCGCAGTCCCGCGCAGTGGCCAAGCATGATCCAGGCATGCGGGCGCAGCACCGCGATGTGATCGGTGATCGTCTTCGCGTTGGAAGGCCCCACGCCGATGTTGACCATCGTGATGCCGCTGCCGTCGGCGCGTTTGAGGTGGTACGCGGGCATCTGCGGCAGGCGGGCGGGCGGCGTGCCCTCATCCTCCTGCTCACCGAGATTCGCGTTGTACGTCACCACGTCGCCCGGCTCGACGAACGACGTGTATTCGCTGCGGTAGTTGCGCAGGTCGGCGTCGTCGGTACGCGCCATCATCGCGCGGCCGAGCTTCACGAATTCGTCGATATAGAACTGGTAGTTCGTGTAGAGCACGTAGTTCTGCACGTGCGTCGGCGAGGTGGCGGTGTAGTGCTTGAGCCGGTGCAGCGAGAAGTCCACGCGCGGCGCCGTGAAAAGCGCGAGCGGAAAAGGCTCGCCTGGCGCGGGCTCGAAGGTGCCGTTGACGATACGGTCGTCGAGTTCGGCCAGATCAGGCACATCGAACACGTCGCGCATCGCGAAGAGACGTTCGCGGTCGAGATCGCCTTCGAGGTGGATGCCTTCCGCAAACGCGAAGTGAACCGGAATGGGCTGCTCCGACACCCCGACTTCGATCGACACGTGATGGTTCTTCGCCAGCAGGCGCAGTTGCTCGCGATAGTAGTTGCCGAACAGGTCGGGACGCGTGATGGTCGTCTCGAACACGCCCGGGCCGGCGACGAAGCCATACGAGCGGCGCGAGTCGATGTGCGTGTTGACTTCGGTGCGAATACGCACGAACGGATAGCAGGCGCGCACGCGGCGCTCGAATGCCTCGCCGCGGCGATAGCGCGCGAACGCATCGCGCAGGAACGAGGTGTTGGCTTCGTAGAGCGCGGAGAGGCGCGCGACGGCGTCCGCAGCGTCTTCGAAGGATTCGGACGGGAAGTCGTGCGGGGGCGTCATGAAAGTCCGCCGGTTCGTGTCGTTGTTCATTGTCGTTCGCCTCGGTTCGTTTAAAACGACATTAGCACGGAAGCAGGACAATCTGACAACGCCCTGCGCGTGGCGAGGAAATGCACGCGTCACGCAGGGCGCCCGCGACGCCCCTCGTGGCGGGGATGCGAGCGCGCGCCGCCGCGGCAGTCCGGTACGGGAGACATGGCGCGGATTTGCTAGAATCGACCCATCCCAGCTTTGCATGGAACCGGCGTGCGTATTCAAGCGCTCACGCCGGTCGACAGGAGAATCACCATGAAGTCGCATCTTCTTGCTGCCGTCGCCGCGACGCTCGCGTTCAGCGGGTTCGCCGTGGCAGCGCCGCCCGACGACGCCAAAACCGCCGTCGAGGCCCAGTCCGCGCAGTCCGAGAACGAGCGGGCCGGTTTGCCCGATCTCGCGGCGATCAACCGTCCCGCTGCGCAGATCAGCTCGAAGGTCGACATCAACGACGTGCCGCGCACGCCGAGCTTCCATGAAGTGAGTCCGAGCGGCACCGAAATCACCGAATACCGCGACAAGGGCAAGCCCGTCGAGATCAATGTGCGCTCCAAGTTCGGCACGCACTACACGATGAGCTCGAACCCCGACACCTCGCCGCAAGTTCGTCAGAACGGCCAGGCCAGCACGCGCCTGCCGTCGATCAACCTGCACTACTGATAAGCCGCCCTCGCGCGCGGGCGGCGTGCGCTGTCCGCGCCGCCTCCTGCCCCGGGCGCCTGCATTGGCTGGCAGCCCGCTCCCGGACCTCGTGCGCAAGCCGGGCCCCATTACGAAAACCACACGACCTCCCGCATGGCCGTCTTCACCGCTGTCACCGACACCCAGCTCGCCCAATGGATGCGCGATTACGATCTTGGCGACGTAACCGATTTTCGCGGCATCCAGTCCGGCATTGAAAACAGCAACTTCTTCCTGACGACGACGCGCGGCGAATACGTCCTGACGATCTTCGAAAAGCTCACGGCGCAGCAGTTGCCGTTCTATCTGGATCTGATGCGTCATCTCGCGTCGCATCGCGTGCCGGTGCCCGATCCGATGCCGCGCGCCGATGGCTCGCTGTTCGGCATCCTGCACGGCAAGCCGGCCGCCATCGTGACAAAACTCGACGGCGCGCCTGAACTCGCACCGCAGGTCGAACACTGCGCCGAAGTCGGCCAGATGCTCGCACGCATGCACCTGGCCGGCCGCGACTACGCGGGCGACCAGCCGAATCTGCGCAGCCTGCCGTGGTGGGAAGAGACGGTGCCGACGGTGCTGCCGTTTCTCGACGACGCCCAGCGCGACCTGCTCACGAGCGAACTCGCCCATCAGCAGGCCTTCTTCGCGAGCGACGATTACGCCGCGTTACCTGGCGGCCCGTGCCACTGCGACCTGTTCCGCGACAACGCGCTGTTCGCGCACGCCCAGCCCGACACCGGTCATACGGTGCGCCTGGGCGGCTTCTTCGACTTCTATTTCGCCGGCTGCGATAAATGGGTGTTCGATGTGGCGGTGACGGTGAACGACTGGTGCGTGGATCTCGCGACGGGCAAGCTCGACGCGGCACGCGCGGACGCACTGCTGCGCGCCTACCAGACCGTGCGCCCGTTCACGCCGGCGGAAATCGCCCACTGGGCCGACATGCTGCGCGCGGGTGGGTACCGCTTCTGGGTCTCGCGCCTCTATGATTTTTACTTGCCGCGTTCGGCGGAGCTGCTCAAGCCCCACGATCCCGGCCATTTCGAGCGCATTCTGCGCGAGCGCCGCGCACAGTTTCACGCTGCCGCGCCCGGCGACACTCAAGCACTTTCTGGCCTGCCCCGCTCATGCAACTGATCGAAGTCCCCGCGAAGCAGGGCTATGTCTGGTTCCGCCAGGGTATCTGGCTGTTCCGTCGTAATCCGCTCGCGTTTCTCACGCTGTTCTTTGCTTATCTGCTCGCCATGACGCTGATCTCGGCCGTGCCGGTGATCGGCGGCGTACTGCCGCTCATCTTCGTGCCGGGCGTGGCCGTGGGCTTTATGGCCGCGTGTCGCGACACCATTGCAGGCAAGCCGGTGTTCCCGACGATCCTCGTCGACGGTTTCCGTTCCTACGGCAATACCGTCACCAGGCATCTGTTCGTGCTGGGTGCTATCTATGTGGTGGCGATGACGCTGGTGCTCGCGGCATCCGCGCTGGTGGACGGAGGCGAGCTGCTGCGCCTGATGACGCTAGGCGGGACGCTGGATACTGAGGCGATCGAAAACAGCAACGTGCCGCTCGCCGTGCTGGCGTCGCTGGTGGTCTACGTGCCGGTGTCGATGCTGTTCTGGTTTGCGCCGGTGCTGACGGCGTGGCACGACGTGCCGCCCGTCAAGGCGATGTTCTTCAGCATCGTGAGTTGCTGGCGCAACAAGGGCGCGTTCCTGGTGTACGGCGCACTGTGGTTCGCGGTGTCGACCGGCGTGGCAGTCGGGCTATCGAACCTGCTGCGCGCGCTCGGCGCGGGCGAATACGCCCTGGCGATCGTAATGCCGGCGCTGATCCTCGTGACGACGATGATCTACTGCTCGTTCTACGCGACCTACCGCGGCTGCTACGGCGTGCAGGAAAAGCCTGCCGAGGACGTGCCGGATTCGGGGCGCTGAGCATTTACGCCAGCCGCAAATGACCATGAATGGCTTGCGGCACACACCTTCGCGGGGCGCCAGCGTGCGCCCCGTTTTCATTGCTACGGCTTAGCCGTAGTGGTTCATCCATGACGGATGACGACCGTTCTTTTCGCGGTCGAGCTTGCGCATGCGGAATTCGAGATCGTAGATGTCGGCCGATTCGGCCAGATAGGCTTCTTCGCGCTCCTTGCGGGCGATATCGGAGGAACGCGTGAGGAACAGGAAAAGGTGGCTAAGCAGGTACATGGTCTGGCTCCGGTAATCGGGCACATGCCCTCGGACTGGATGGAACCATTATAGGGTAAACCCTCATTAGGGTAAACCCTTGAATTGATGCGAATTGTCGCAGGGCGGTCGCGGTACAGCTCTAACCGCTCCTCAGGGCCGCACCGATTAGCCCGCGCCTTGCATCAGTTCGTCGTCGACGGCGTCGTCTACACGACCGCGCCGCTGCGCCTCGAAAAAGTCCCAGATCATCGCACTTGCGTCCGGCCCTCTTGAGGAATGGAAAGGGACGGCATCGTCGCCGCCGCTCCAGGCGTGATCGAGTGCGTCCACGCGGCACAGGCGCACGACGCTGGCGCCATCGTCGTGCGTGTAATCGTGGATCGTATAGCCATCGCCTTCCTGCTCATGCGAGACGACGCCCTGATGCACACCGTCTGCGTCGGCCAGACTGTTGAGGTGCAGAAACTGCGTAGTCAGTTGCTCTGCATTGACAGGCGCCACGACGGCATCGCCGCCCCCCTGGACGATCAGCGCCGGCATGCCGGGGTGCTTGCGCCCCACCAACTCGCGCTGGACGAGCGAGACCGGGTCGTGGTGCAGTCCGCGCCGCATGACATCGAGCGCCGCCACCCCCGAGCGCGCCTCGCCGAACGCCGGTCCCGAGTGCAGCGCGACGGCCGCGAAGCGGCCCGGCGCTCGCATCGCCAGCAACGAGGCGAGACCCGCACCCGCCGAAAGCCCCGCCAGATAGACGCGAGAGCGGTCGAAACCGTGCTCCTGCGCAAGCGTGTCGACGAGCGAAACGATCGCCGTAACCTCGCCTCCACCCGCCGACTGGCGCGCGTCATACCAGTGCCAGCACTGGTGCGGATGCGCCTGCATCGACTGCTCCGGATAGACCACGGCGAAGCCATAGCGGTCGGCGAGAAGATTCATGCGCGTGCCTTCGGCAAACGAATCCATCGTTTGCTGACAGCCGTGCAACATCACCACAAGCGGCATATCGGCCGTGGGCCGATCCGGCGGCAGATAGAGCCCGTAGGCCAGTGCGCGCGAAGCGCCCTTGGCGAGATGCTCGGCGCGATGCCATTCGCCCGCCGCCCAGGCGGCGGCACGTGGCCCCACACGCGATTCGCGCGCCGGAGCACTTGTGCGAATAAACGGTGCCGCATGCGGCACTGCATCATTGGCGTGTGGCGCCGAGGCGCTACCCGCCGCCTGCTCGGCGGCGGGCTGGGCTGCCAGCCACATGGCTTGCGCATCGGAAGCGCGCGAGCGGGCCTCGCGCAGCGCCGTGCGCGTCGCGCGATTCTGGATGGCGATGAGACGTCGCATGCCACCCGCCCACAGCTTCGTCAGATCTTTCGTCATCAGGGCCTCATGAAAGGGGTCGGATACACAGCACTACAGAAGCTGCCGCGATCATTTGTTGTGCGATGCACAATAACATCAATCTGACAGCAGTGCAGTCGAACGAGTTCGAAAGAAAATCCGATGCCTGCGGCATCTCATTAAGCGAAACGAATCACAGCTATACTGAAAATTCGCGCGACGCCCTGTCGGCCTACCCGGCCGCTCGTGCGTTGTTCAATCGATACCCTCTCTCGAATTGCGCCGTTGCGGTGCCGCCTCATGCCTGACTTGCCCCTTCACCTCTGGTACTCGATCACGAACCTCGGCGGCGCGGGTCTTACGCTGCCGCTCGCCATCGCGATCGCGCTGTGGCTCTTGGCAGGCTATTCGTGGCGCATGGCGGCCAGTTGGCTGATGCTGCTCGGTGCGGCAATCGGTCTCGTCACGTTGACGAAAATCGCCTTCCTGGGCTGGGGCGTCGGCGTGCGGTCTTTCGATTTCACGGGCCTGAGCGGCCACGCAATGACGTCGACCGCCGTCTATCCGGTCGCCTTCTTCCTGATGTTGCAGGGCGTTCGCCCTACGCTGCGCGCCGCCGGCGTCGGGGTGGGGTTGGCTATTGGGGTCGTAGTAGCATTCTCGCGGGTCGTGGTGGATGCCCACTCGCCCTCGGAAGCCGTCACCGGCTGCATCGTCGGCGCGCTGACGGCGTTGGTGTTCGTGCGCTACTGGTGGGAGGCACGCTCGGGCCGGATTTCAACGGCCGTAGTCGCGCTGAGCCTTGCGGCCATCACCTTCTCGTTGCATAACGTGCGCGTGCCCACGCACCGCTGGGTTACAAATATTGCGCTCACGGTCTCGGGCCACGATCAGCCTTATGTGCGCGCCAGGTGGAAGGCCAATCGCACGATCCGCACACCCGGGACTCCGACCGCTCCGATTTCGCAAACGCGCGACACTCTCACGCCGCCCGCCCAGCGACACGCCTGATCGGAACGGCGCACGCTGCGCCGGACGAGTCCGCGATCTCGCATCTCGTCCCTGTTTCGTCCTTGCTTTGTCCTCATTAACTCGCCACGCCTAGCAGCACGCTAGACGCCTTGAAAACGGCCGTCGCGCTTGCGCCCGCCTCCAGGCCGAGCGCCTCGACGCTCGCGTCGGTAACGATCGCGGCAATAACCGTACCGCCCGGCAGTTCGAGCGTGACTTCCGCATTGACCTCGCCACGCCTTACCCGGCTCACCACGCCGCCGAGTTGATTGCGCGCGGACAGCCGCGTCGCCACCTCTTCGCCGCCCGCCACGAGCACGACCGACGACGCCTTGATCAGTGCAACGACCGCTCCGCCCTCGGCGAGACCTAATGCCTCGGCGCTCTCGTGGGTGACGGTCGCTGCCAGTCTCTGGCCGCCCGGCAGCGCAATCGTGACCTCGTCGTTGACAGCGCCGCGTACGAGCGCTACGACCGACCCATACAGCTGATTGCGCGCGCTGGTGCGCAAGCCGAAGCGCCCTAACACCGCCAGATCGCCTGACAGACTTTGCGCCGCGTCCGCGTCTGTGGCCTCCTCGCGATTCAACGCACCGATGGCCGCAGCCGCGCGCGCCAGAAAACGCCGATGTTCGCGCTCGATCGCGCCGAAGGTCTCGATCAGGCGCAGTGCGCGCCTGGTGAGCGTCGTGCCCCCGCCGCCCTTGCCACCTGTCGCGCGCCGGACAAGCGGCTCGCCAGCGAGATTGTTCATGGCGTCGATGGCATCCCAGGCGCCCTTGTAGCTCATGCCGACCGCTTTGGCGGCAGCCGTGATGGAGCCGGTGTCGCGAATCGCCGCCAGCAACGCGATGCGCGCAGCGCCGCCCAGCATCTGCGGGCCGGCCTGGAACCAGACCGAGCCGCCAAGGCCTAGTTCGGGCGCCGCGGCTCGATCATCGGGGTCTGCGTCAGAAGGAGAAAGATTCGAAGATGCAGTATTCATCGCGCGTCGCGGTCTCGGGGGGATCGTCGGTCAAGGTACGACGGCGATTATAGGGAGCGCCGGCGGCCCCGATACGATTCAGGCACCGCGTGCGATCTTCGGCTCATGCAGTTCGCGCAACAGGCGCTCGCCCTCTTTCGCCGTGTAGCGCTTGACCGCTTCGCACCAGCCGCGCGCAAAGCCCAGTTGATACGGCTGCGCGTCCATGCCTTCGAGAAAGCGCAGCGCCACCGCCGCGTCGTTGCCGTCGCCCAGCACGCTTTGCAGGCGCGTGAGCGTGCGCGCACTGTCAGTACGGGTGCGGCGCGACGTAATCGGCGCGAAGAACTCGAGCGTATAGCGCAGATACTTCGCGTTGATGCGCGCGCGATGGCGGCTCGCTTCGTCGATGGCGGTGAGCTTCTGGGTCTGCGCGAGCCGCTCGTAATAACGGCGCACCCGTTTCTTCGCGTGGCGGCGCAGCGAAGGACCCGCCTCGTCCGGGGCCTGCGCATGATGCGAGAGCACCGCCAGCCATTGCAGCCATGCAAGCGCCACATGCGCATAACGCGGCGAAGCCAGCGCTTCGCGCACCCGTGCACGCGCTGCGAGCCGGGCGGCCTCGGCCTCATCGCGCACGGCGCGCCAGCGAGCGGATTCGTTATCGGCGGCGGCCAGCGCCGGCAGCGTCGACTCTACGAAGACGTCGCGGTCGCGTGCCTCGCCGAGCAGGCCGCCTAGCCATTTGAGATCGGGCTGGATCAACGTGCGCCAGGTCTCGTCCTGCCAGCGCGAGAAAATACGCATCGCCGTGCGCAGCCGCCGTTGCGAGACGCGCATCTGGTGAATGAATTCTGTATTGGCGGAATTGTGGACACCCGCGTCGTTGCCGAACCATTGCGCACTGATGTTCGCGCCGATCGCTGCCAGCGCCTGCTCCGCCCGCGAGGCGCCGCCGAGGTCGATGGGATCGGCATGCGCCGCGCGCGCGTCGCCGACGAGGCTGCCCTGCGCCGCGCGCTCCAGCGCATCGGTCAGGCGCACGAACGCAGGCAATGCATCGACGAGTTCGTGCGCACAGGCAAACAGCGCATCGACGAGCGGCGCAGCCTGCGCCTCCTCCGGCCACGGCACGCTCACGCGCAACTCGTGCAGGCGCGCGGTTTCGTCGCACGGCGCACGCACACCGGCATCGAGAAAGAGATCCACTTCAATGCCTTCGCGTGCGCCCGTCCATGCGCTGCGCGCCATGACCAGCGACGTCGCTGGCTCAAGCGGCCCGGCAGCTGTTAGCGCCTCGCGAAACGCTTCGGGTGCCGCGTCGAACAGCACACCATCGAGACCGTCCGTTTCGAGATGCGCCGACACTATCGGCTCGACGACGGCGATGCCCGGTGTCCACGCGCGCCGACTGGACACCACAACCGCATGCGACGCACCGCGCGTCTCGACTGCAATCCGCCAACCGGCCTTCGCGAGCATGCCGTCGCTATCGAACGTGACGATCGAGACGGTTTGCGCCGCCTCGGCGCCCGCGACGAGATTCGGCCACGCAGTGCAAAGCGTCGCCACGAGATCGGCCGGTGAGGAAGCCGTGGCAACGGCCGCCCCG
Organism: Paraburkholderia sp. J67; assembly: GCF_905220265.1. Taxonomy (NCBI): domain Bacteria; kingdom Pseudomonadati; phylum Pseudomonadota; class Betaproteobacteria; order Burkholderiales; family Burkholderiaceae; genus Paraburkholderia; species Paraburkholderia sp. J67. The sequence continues at coordinate 122,102 of NZ_CAJMZK010000011.1, read as the reverse complement.
AACGAAGCTTGTGGCTCGATATTCACGACATCCAGCACGATTTCCAGGCGACGGACCATGAACGCTCCGTGGGTTCGTAGGCATGGCAAGCAGTGAGCAGGCGGGCGGCACATGCACACGCGGCACTAGCGCTCGAGATGACCGCGTTACTGCCCCGATAGTACACGCGCTGGCGCGCCGATGCTCCTGGGTACGGCCCGCCCCTCATTCGCGCAGGCTGACGGCGATCAAGACCGCCAGGACGCGAAAGTGGAAAAATGCTTACGTATCGATTCGATCGATCTTATTTTTGTAAGGAGTATTGAGTGTTCCCCGAATACAGAGACCAGATCTCGCACCTCAAGGTTCATGACGAACATTTCGCACGCATCTTCCATCGTCACAACGAACTCGATCAGCAGATCAAGAACATGGAAGCGGGCATCGTTCCCGCACACGGCATGGCCATCGAGCATCTCAAGAAAGAGAAGCTGCAACTCAAGGATTCGCTCTACCTGATCTTGCGCAAGACCACGAACGCCTGAGCGGCGCGCGCCTCACCCGATCGTGCCAGCCTTGCTGGCGGCGTCGGCGATTATCGGGCGCGCCTTCCTGCTTTTCCACACGACTTTACATTCGCGACTGGAATCAGAAGCAATCGTATTCAACCAGGAGTCGCCCTTGGCTGACAACGCCTCCTGTCACGCCTTCTTGACGAATTCCGATTTGAGGCTCATGGCGCCGAAGCCGTCGATCTTGCAGTCAATATCGTGATCGCTGTCTACCAGACGGATATTTTTCACTTTGGTACCCATCTTGATGACGCCGGACGAACCCTTGGGTTTCAAGTCCTTGATGACCGTGACAGTATCCCCGTCCTGCAAGATGTTGCCAGCCGAATCGCGATAAACCCTGCTAGCCGCTTCGGCTGGCGCGATCGCCTGCCCCGACCACTCATGCGCACACTCTGGGCAGATATAGACGCCACTATCTTCGTAAGTGAACTCGGAATTGCATTTCGGGCAGGGTGGCAAAGCGCTCATGGGTAATCCTTGATGCAGACGCGGGGTCAATGGAGGCGCAGCAGTATAGCGCGCAGGGACGCGCGCCCTTGCTGTCCTGCGTCAGGAAGTCGCCATGATGGCACGGTACAAACCTAGGCAAAAAATATCAGAGAAACTTTAGCGCGAGCATCGCGATGCTGACCACCGTACCAATCGCAGCGATGACTTTTCCGACCCCAAAGGCCGTGTTCTTCGGTTGCGGCTGCGTGGGATCGGGCAAGCCGAGCACGCCATAGGTCACCGACTTGAGCGACGAAGTCGATGAACTCGCGTTTGTTGCATTCGTCGTGTCGCTACTGGCTGAGCCGTTGCCTGTGCTATCGGCACTGCTCAGGGCTTCGGCGCTCTTCTGCAATCCCTCATCTGACAACGTAACTTTGGTGCTGGACTCCGGTGTCGTGCTCGCGTCATTGACCTGCTTGCTGGCAACCGCATTGACAGGCGCATTCGCTGCGACGGCCTGGCTGGATGTGGACGTTGTAACCTGCATGTCTGACTACTCCCGCGTATTTCGCGCCGCCATAGCGTCGGGTAGCGTTCGTATGTCACGCTGCGACGCTACTGATTTTCGTTCAGCTTTATAACGACCGGGATTCTCAGTTCTTTAGGCTTTCGCTCGTCGCGATAAATATTCGGGTTAAATAATTCAATTACTTTCCATATATTTCACTATGGAAATATATAAGCTCGTGCGCGCTACTTCATGCGACCTTCTCCGTAACGGGAATGGCTACACATACAATCAGGCCTCCTCCTTCCCGGTTACTAAGTGCGATGTTCCCCGAATGTGCACGAATCACCGCTAGCGCTGAGGTTAGACCAAGTCCCATCCCCCCCGTCAATCGGTTCCGGGATTGCTCGATTCTGAAGAATGGGGTGAATACCTTCTCCAGTGAATCGATAGGAATACCAGGTCCGTGATCGCTGACGGTCACGGATATTTCTGATCGCGTACAGATCAGTTCAACCTCAGCGCTCCCCCCGTATTTCACCGCGTTCTCGATCAAATTCATGCACGCCCGCCGTAGCGAGAACGGGCGACCGCTCATCGCGAAGCGATCCGGCCCGGTGTAGCTTACATTCGAACCTTGATCGCCATAGTCGTCTACGACGGTACGAAGAAGGCCAGCAAAATCGAACACTGTCGCTTCTTCATCCTTGTAGTCGTCTCGAAAAAAAGACAGGGCCGAGTCCGCCATTGCCTGCAAGTCGTCGACATCCCGAAAGAGGCGCGCGCGCTGCTCGTCATCATCGATGAACTCTCCACGAAGGCGAATTTTAGTGAGAGGGGTTCGCAGATCGTGGGACATCGCCGCCAGCATCAGCGTGCGATCATCGACAAATTTGCGCAGCTGTCCCTGGAGGGCATTGAATGCAGCGATTGCAGACCGCAACTCCGTCGGACCGGATTCGCGCACGGGCTTCGCGCGTGGGTCGCCGCCAATGCGGCGAAGTACGTCCGCGAACTGTCTGATAGGTCGCGCCAAAAAGTACGTGGCAAGCAACGAAGCAGCCAGAATCAACGCAGTGACCGACAGCAGCATGGTTGCCAGCCTGGCGGGGAACAGATTTCCTAAGCGTCGATGATTTGCGATGAACAGTACCCAACTTCCGTCGTGTAGTTGCACCGCCATGTAATACGCGCCTGGATGCGACACCCGGTCGAAGTCGACATCTTTGGCTAACGCATCCGCTGACGTGAAAATCAAGGACTCGCGCTCGCCTTCATTACCGCGAAATCGTTCAGCCATACCGGGGTCGGCGTCGTGAAGTCTTGCGGCTTCGAAGCGTTTTGCGATCGATGTTGCAGATGGATACCAGATTACCTTGTCGGCAATCGTGATCGTGTCAGCCAACCGCTGCCGCAAACCGGCGGGAGCCGCTTCAATCATACGGACTGCGTCGTCCGCCCGATCCAGCTCGGCTCTCTCGGCAGTGGAAGGTCCGGCAAGGTGATCAAAAAGAACACTCAGTGCCAGCACACTCATGATCGCGGCACCGACAGTCAGCGCAATCCGCCATGCGATTGTGTCGGCAAATTGAAGCCGAATCCTCATCGACGGCGAACCACGGGCGTGAAGATATATCCGCCGCCACGCACGGTTCGAATAACCGACTCCACGTTGATGTCGGTATCCAGCTTGCGGCGCAACCGCGCGACCTGCACATCGATGCTTCGATCGAAAGCCTCGTAGGCAGCACCACGTGTCATGTCGAGCAACTGGTCACGAGTCAGCATCCGTTGTGCGTGCTCTGCAAACACCAGCAAAAGATCGAATTCGCCACTTGAGAGAATCGTCAAGGTATTGTCTGTAGATCTAAGCTCGCGCCTCGCTATGTCGAGTCGCCATCCTGCAAAGGTCAGCACGGGCCTCGTTGGCGTGCTGCTTATCGTGGTGTCAGCTTGCGTGGTCCTGCGCAGCACGGCTTTCACGCGCGCGAGAAGCTCACGCGCGTCAAATGGCTTCACCAAATAGTCGTCAGCGCCGATCTCCAGACCCACAACGCGATCAACGTGATCTGCAACAGCGGTAAGCATGATGACCGGAATTTTCGAGGTGGCACGAAGTTGCCGACAGAGACTAAATCCGTCCTCCCCTTGCAACATAACGTCAAGAATGACGAGGTCGATTTGCTCATGCTCAACGGCTTCGAACAGGCTTTCTCCATTGGTCGCGACGCTGACCTCGTGACCATGCCTACGAAAGAAGCCCGTTAGCAAGGACCTGATGTCCTCTTCGTCATCAACTACCAGAATGTGCGGCATAGAAGTCATTTCCAAATGCTAACTGAAGTAAGGCCCCGCCTGATTTCAGCTTTCTGTCACTTGCATTGCCGAGACGACACATTGTTTCGACTCGGCAACAAACCGCACATCATATCTGCGATTTCGATCCGTAATCTTCTGGCTCTCGCCTGAGTATTCGTCAGCGGAATTCTCATCGCGCAACCCGCGGCGCTCGCTGGCTCCGTGCAAGCGTTAAGGGGTTCGCTTGCGTTCACGAAGGCTATCCCTAACGAGAAGGTCAGGAAGGGAGGAACCGGACTTGAGCCCCCTTCCGCGCAGCCTTAGGAGAAATACATGCGTTTCTTGAAGCGCCCCGCCAGTGTGGGACGTTTTGCAGCCTTGACTGCTGCACTAGCCGCCAGTCCTGCGTTCGCACAGAGCAGTACGACACCGGCCGCTCAGGCATCGACGAACACCAGTACCTTCGATGACGGATGGCGATTCTCGCTTGGCTTCGGCGCGTTTGAGACACCCAGGTATCAGGGAGCAAGTTCGACCAAATTCCAGCCTGCGCCAATTGTCGGTGTGAGCTACGGCCGCTACTTCTTCGGTTCTGTTGCGGACGCGAGCGTACCCTTCGGTCTTGGAGCGTTTTTGTATCGCGACGAACACTTGCGTGTAGGCGTCGCACTCTCCTACGACCTGGTCAGTCCGCGTGACTCGTCTGATGACATCCGTCTACATGGCTTGCCTGACATCAATCGCACCCTTCATGCGACGCTCTTCGGAAGCTACAACCTCGACTGGTTTACAGTCGTAGGCGCAGTGTCGCAGGATGTCGCGGGCGAAAATGAAGGAGCCACGGCGTCACTGGATCTGTTCGGGCGTTACAGCCCTGCCAGCAAATGGACGTTATCCGCTGGACCAGGTATCACTTTCGGCAGTGCAGAATATAACAATACTTACTTTGGCATAACTCCGCAAAACAGCACTCGCTCAGGCCTCAATGCGTATTCGCCAGGGGCAGGCATTGCCGCACTTCGCATGACTGCGAGCGCAAGCTATCTACTTTCACGACATTGGACTCTTGGAGCGCGGATCGTTGCGACAAGATTGCCGGGTGCCGTGGGAAATAGCCCAGTCGTGGAGAAGAAGACACAGATGACGTATGGTGCATTCGCCGGTTACGCGTTTTAAGCAGCACGCGTGCGGCGCGACTTAAAGATTGTGTGTGGTTTTACGCGAAATGCAAATCTCGTTACCAGCACGATCGCAGCACCTTTGATGTGCCATTTAAAAAGACAATCCACGATCGTGGAGAATACACCGGATCCTGCCTTATATCGCGCATAACCAATATCAATTAGCGTTCGTTGGCGCCAGAATACTCCGATAAGTCAGCGACTAATTCCAGCTTGCCAGTGAACGTGAAATTTCGCATTGAAATTCGTTCCATGCTCTATTTTATTGAATTAGAAAAGTTTATTTTTTGTTGGTTCGGGGCGAGTCACCCATCATGATATCTCGCTTCCGTACCCTCAACTGGATTTCAGCCGTGAGCGCCTTGTGTCTTTCTGCGGGATGTGTGAGTAACACCAGGCTTCCCTCAATGTACGTCAACGGCGCTTCGATCATGGCACGTAGAGTCTGTATCGAAGTAAACGAGCAGACTCCTGCAAGCAACATTGTCTCTGCTATACAGGTTGCGCTTCATCAGCAAGGTGTAGACAGCAGCCTGTTCAGCCGCGGCACAGTTCCGCCTGAGTGTCGTACGGTATTGAACTATTCAGTGATGCTCGCCCCAGTCGATGATGGTGATTCAAAAAACAATGACTTTTGGTCGTCGGTCGATATCAACATACTTCAAGACGATGTTGTCATGGCCACCGCTCACTATGAGGCAAACGAATATAAGAGCCATTCCATTGCCTCGCACATGTTGATCGCTATGATTCGCGCTGTTGTTGAACCGGTGCAGCATGAAGCCGGGGCGTATTGACCGTCGCAAACCGATGCGCGCGATCACGTTGCAAATCTTAAGCGGTGTGCTGCTTGCTGGGCCGACGCTGTCCGGCAAACCGCACACCGCGTTATTGACCTTCGCCGAGCTGCCCGTGCTCTCTTGCGGGCAACAGATAGTTCACATGTAAAAGCACGGCGGTCGCTCAACGCCCGCTTGCGACCGTCTGAGGCGGAGCCGGTTGCAGCCGAAATCCGCTCTGCGACATCGTCCATATGCATCCTCGCCAGCGCATATGAACGCCGCGACCCGGTTCTGACGACACACACTTACTCACGTCGCATACTGCGCCACCCCATTCCCCAAAGATACTCAATATAACATCACGCAAAAATCGCTACGAGCCTTTTCCAGCAAGGGTTTCCGGCAAACGAGGCGCCGTATCAGACGCTCAGAAAAGGTGTTTTTTCTCGCTGTACAAATCACAGCGAATGGGTCGGTCCACGGTGCTGTCTGGCACCAATTAAGCTGTTCGGATCACCCTAAGGATGGCGTCCCGAGCGGTCGCTTCTATTCCTGCGCGGTCTACCGCAGTCGTTGCCCGCCAGCGCGGCCGGTCGCCAAAGCAGCGCTAAGTTTTGAACGACGCCCCCTCACCTCCGTCGGCGGCCGGCCACAATCGGACACTCAAGTGCACCCTGCGAATTATCGACAATTGTGGGGAGTGGCATCAGGTAGGCAGACCGCTTGAAAGCGGAATTTCGGTGACTGCGGTTACTTTGATCATCAGTTCAAGGTGAGACAACTCGCTGCTGGGGCCGCCAACGGTCGTGGCACGGCAATGGCAATCATGGATCAATACCGTAAGTGCTCGATCAGAAGCGTCGAGGCCGCAGATTTTTGCCGACGGTTCGGGTGTAATAAAGGTGGAAGCCGGGAAACGGCGAGCACCAATCCTCTAGAATGCGAACCAACTGGCCGTCTTCACACGCCTGGAGTACATAATCTTCTGGAACGTAGCCGATGCCATGCCCGTCTTTCGCTGCGGTTACGATGGTTGATGGCCGATTGAAAACCAGAGACCCATCTACGCGAACGCGAACGCTACGCCCGCGCTTCGAAAACTCCCAAGGGAGAATGCGACCGCTCAAAGGTCTTCGATAGGCAATGCAGGCATGTTCGCTAAGTTTTTCAGGGCTGCGTGGAACCGTCTTATCGGCAAAGTACGATGGTGAACCGACCACGGCCATGCGAATATCAGGCCCGATCCTGGTAATGACCATGTCCTTTTCAATATCCTCTCCGAGACGAACACCAAAATCAAAGCCCCTGCCGACAAAGTCAGCCCCGATGGGATCCGCCTCAACTTCGATTGCTGCGCAACCTTTCGACATTCATCCCCGGATTGAACGTTGATTACTCCATGGCGCACGGCGTTCAGGCTGTCTTCACGCTCACGTATCCCTTCCGGTACGGCCTGTCATGGGCGAGTACCGCCCAGATCGTTCGCGCCATTTTATTTGCTAATGCGACGATCACCACATTCAGTGGTCGCCGCTTCTTCATCTGCTCCACCCTCGAGCCGGGCTCCTTCGCATGAGTCAGTACGCTACGTGCGCCGTGGATCAGCAGCGTGCGCAGATACGGTGCTGCGAAACTCCATTCTTCATCAGACACGTCGCTCGGGTAAGGTTTGCGTTTTTCCATCCGCCCAGGTTACCAGGTCTGAGCTGAAGTTCCTAACACGGTCAAAGGAAAGCGGCATGACGGACGGCACCATGATGATGGGCTGAGGTATGGCGATGCCGGAGCCCGTGCCTGCCCCGCAGGTTGCCTCCGACAGGTACAGCAGCGCAGCGGCCAGCCAGGCCAGTGGCACCGGATTGACGGCTTCCTGTCCGACGGCTGGCTGGCTGCGCGTGCTGTAGGCACCTGGCTGTCGACCGGCAGCAGGCTGCTGCCAGCAGGTTCCAGTGCGTCAGCGGGTCGCTGCGGCTCCGGGGCTGGCGTCAGCCAGACAGGAACTCCAGAACTGCTGCACTGACGATGTTCATCATCTTTCGCGATCGAACGGGCCCGATATACATGGCTTTCTGGAAGGTCGCTTCCGATGAGGTCAACGCTTCGCCGACGGTAGTAATGCCCACCGATGCCAGCGCCGCCTGCTGATGCTCGGTCAGGTCAAGTACAGTGGTCGGCTCATCAAGCAGGCGCTCCAACGCCTCCGACATGTCCGCGTCCACCATTTTGCCCACCCGGCGGGCGATTTCCACGAACACCGGATAGTTCTGTCCGTACTCGGTAAAGCGCTTGATCGTGAGCCCGCGTCGCAATTCGGAGAGCTGGGCAACCGGATTGGCGGCGGGGGCGACCAGACAGCCAATGTTAATGGCGTAGCGCACGCCGACCTCACGCCGGGTCGCGACCACGCCGGCATCCAGCTTGGTCAGGATACCTGTGTACGTGAGCAGCCGCAGCGACTCCTTGACAGCTTCGGGCGTATCACGATGTACCCAGAGATAGGTGGTGCGCTCGGACTTGGCTTCACCTTTATATGTCTCATTCTTCTGGGCGGCATCGGGAATCGCGATGTGTTCGACGAAGACTCGGCCCCAGTCGATCAGTTCCTTGTGACCGGGATAGCGCTCGGCCAGTGCACTGTGCTCGGCCCAGATCGCGTTACGGTAGAAGTCCTTGAGCACAGATTGCACATCGGAGGAGCGCAGCCGGCCAGCCAGGCCTACCGTTTTGAGCAGCAGTCTCGGGTTGCCGCTCACGGCGAGCGCAAGCGCATCAAAGTTTTCCCCGTTGCGCTCAATATCGCTTTGCAGCTCCGCGCCAGACTGTTTGAGCACAATCTCACGCATCTGCTCGCGGTAGGTGGAGCCATGCACGTCCCGGTTCAGCGATTCAATCTGGGCATCATGGGTTGCCTCGAATGACGGACCGTACGACGTGACGCCGGGATACACGGCAGCGTTACACGTCATGTAGGGGGAGCGCAGATCGCGGAACAGCGTGAAGAACTGTCGCTGCTGTTCCGGGCGGAAGATATGTGCAGCCTCATCAAAGAGTACGTTGATGCGCCGCAGTCCCAGCTCCTCGCACAGATCCTGGATGGCATCCTTGAACGACTCCACGTCGGGCACCACATCGGTGCTGACGACATCGCCCGGCTTCTTGTAGGAAGCCTCAAACTGCTGGGTGATCTTTTCCAGTGGCGTCGGCTCGCCCGCGCGTCCGATGGCGCCTCCTGCGAGCACGATCGCGGCGGCGGTCGGCCGCGCGAGCAGGCCCATCTGGTAGAGGGTGCGCAGCACGCGCGAAGCCAGATGCGAGAGCATCCAGTGCTGGAACTGCAGGTCATTCTTCGTGCTCAGCAGCGAGCTCTTGATGAAGGACACATACACCGGCACCACGCCCGTATCGGCAAACTCGCTGAGCTGCTGCTGCTCGCACACGCGCAGCAGAAAGGATTTACCCGTTCCGCGACTGCCCTCGATAATCAGGGGATTGGGAGACTTCAGTCCGGCAATGAGTTGCAGATCGCGCTCGGTGGGCACGAACAGACCCAGCACTTCTTCCGGGCGCAGGTCTTCGGTGCGGATGACAAAACTCTTCGAATCGTTCATGTCAGATTTCACGGATGCATTCCGTACGGATGGCTTCAATATGACCAAGCTGGTCGAGCAACACCGCCGCGACATCGGAACGGCGCGATGCTGGAATGGACTTCAGGTGCCGCAGTGCAAAGGAAAAATGCACGACAAGGCGCACGAGACGGGCTTTTTCGTGCCACAGAGCAAAGCTTTCCTGCGAGAAGACCAGACCGGTGGGGAGCGGAATATGGTTGGGTACATTCCCATGGATGCATTCCGACAGTTCGCGATACAGCGTCTGGCACAACTGCCGGAAATGTGTGATATGGCCATCCAGTTCGGGGAAGAACGCCCGGCCAAAACGCACACTTAACGGACCGTCATCGGCATCCACCAGCGTGGCCCAGATCGTGTCGGCTTTGCCCTTGAGCCACTCTTCGCGCAGCACGAGATGGGCGGAGAGAAAGCTGCTCTGCATGCAGAGCTCAAGCACCATGCGCAGTCCCTTGAACGCGTTGCGATACTGGCCCTGACAGACATTGAGCATCGACATGACATATTCGGCTGCCGCATCGGTGAGCATGCGCGCCGACGGTCCGGCAGCGATCGCTTCACGCCACACGTCGAGATCGCTGGCGAACACGTAACTCTCGCCAAGCAGCGCTTCGTTGTCCGCGCGCGTGGAATGGGCCACGACCTGCGCGCACTGCTCGTGAAGGCTGCGCACGATGGCGCCGGGACTGTTCCTGACTGCCGGGCTGGCGCCGGATGGATTCAGGGTTTGCAAGACGGTCTCCTTGTTGGGTAGGTGGCGCGCGCAGGCGTACCGCTGATGTGCGTGGACGCGGGCATGCTGCTGTGCGGCTGCGCACGCATCAGTGATCAGTTCGTCTGCAGCAGGTTCAACCAGCGCTCCAGGCTGATCAGGCGGCCGGTATCGATGAGCTCAAGCACGCGCATCATGGAGGACTCCTTCGAACCACGATACGTCGCCTTCAGCGCCGCGGTATTGATGTGCACGACGTGCGTGAACATCGGCGCGTTCGTGGCCAGCTTGTCGCACGCCCGCATCAGCCGTGCGGGATCAAATTCGTTGGTCACGAACACGTATTCGAAGGGCTTGCCGTCAGACTCTGCCTGAACGTAATCACCGAAATCAGCCGCGAACTGCTTCTCGCGATCCGCGCGAACACTCCATTTCGCGGTGACCAGCGTGCGCATGCCAGGCCGTACGATCGCCAGATCCACCTTGTTTGGCTTCTCATTCTTTTTCGGCGGATTAAAGCCCGGAATGTCCTGCAGCGGCCGTCGTGCAGCCACATCCGGTGCAGCCTGTGCGCAGGTGCGCCTCACAATGGCCGCCAGTACATCCTCGAAACCTTCGCCGACCAGATTCTTGCGCTTGTTTTCGAGCATCAGGTACTGGCGGATCTGCTGCACGAGCGTCTGCCATAGCGCGGCGGGCGGCGGCGAAGCAAGATGATCCTGCAGGGTGTCCTGGATCATCGCGACAAGCTCGGGATCTTCGCCCGGCCGCGGAAAGCCGCGTCCCTGATAGGGCAGACGTTGCTCGCGGGTTGCCTGTTCGGTTCGGGCGACGCGTCCGAGCGCCTGGGCGGCGAGGTCTTCGGTGGCCCGCAGGAACAGCCAGTCCATGTGATGGGCGAGCCTGGCCGGCAACACATGGAGTGCGGTGGACAGCCAGTCGTGGAAGGCGAGCGAGCGCGCGTACCAGGGCTTGCCTGGCTGGCATTTATCACTTTCGTAGCAATGGGCCAGCCCCGTCGTCTGATCGGTCCACATCAGCAGGCGATAGACATGTGTCCACGCTTCGGAGGCGGCACACGGGCCTGGCGCCTGCTGCGCAAAATAACGTGCGATGAGCCGTTCTCGATTCTTCGCCCCGAATGCGGCTGTCACCGTCCCGACGACAGCCGTGTCGTCTTCCTGTTTTTCTGGGGTTGACACTGTGTTGTTATCCGGCTTTTTTGTGGCGCGATGGCTTGCGCAGATAGTTATCCAGCTGAATACGCAGATGCGCTGCGACTGAGCGCGCGAGCAGGGGGGGCACCGCATTGCCCACCTGGCGGTAGCGCGAGTGCGCAGGCCCACCGTTGTGCCGGCCTTCAATCATCCCCCTTCTCGGATCCGTCAGGAAGACGAACCGGTCCGGAAAGGACTGCAGGCGCGCAAACTCGCGCACGGACAGGGCGCGCGCGACGCAATAGTGGTAGACCGAGTCGCCTTTGGTGTTCAGCGTCCATGCCCAGATATCCGGATGCAGGCGCCGGTAGGCGTAGAAGTGCTTGCGCGAGAGCTTGCCGGACCCATTATCCTGCCCCCACTTCTGTCCGGTCAGGTAACGTTCGAGCAGCTGCGCATCCAGGTCGCGAAAGTTGCCGCCGGGAGGAATGCCATTCAGGCGCAGCTCGGTATCGGCGTTGATGCGTGGCACCTGGACGTTGGCCAGCAGCGCGCCAGCACCTTCGCGCATCGCGCGCTGGTACGCACTGCGGGCGGGCGCAAGTTCCGAGTACGGCAGCGCGTCAATGCGGTTGCCCACAGGCAGCTGTGCCAGATCCCCGATCGCGTCAGCTGCAGTCACGACGGACAGATCATCGTCGTTGGCGAGTGCCTGTCCGGAGCGCAGGCTGCGGATATGTTGCTGGACGACCACCTGGTAGCGCGGCTTGCGGTTGCCGGTGAAGCGCGTCAGGCTGATCGAGCTGGCGGCTCCCGAGCCCTCGAGCACCGGTGGCGCCATGCCTTTTCGCGTTCTCACGCCGATGAAGAGCAGCCGTTTTCTCGTCTGCGGCACGCCAAAATCGGCCGCATCCAGCACCTGGGGATGCACCACGTACTCACCCTCCAGAGACAGGTCAGCAGTGATCTGCTCCCTCACACCCATCTGGTCCATGCCTGTGACATTTTCAACGACGAACGCCAGAGGCAGGCTCTGTTTGAGCACATCGACGAATTCCCGATAGAGACTGTTACGCGGATCGTCAATCATGCGCGAATGGTTTCGCACCTGTGAAAAGGCCTGACACGGTGGCCCCCCCACCAGGACGTCAGCCTGCTTCGCAAGTTCCAGAATACGTGCCTTGACATGCGGTGCACGGATGTCGCCCGTGATCACCTGCGCTTCAGGAAAATTCGTCGCATAGGTCGCCGTTGCATCCGGGTCGTTGTCCGACCCGGCAATGATTGTGTACCCTGCCTGCCGGAAGCCTTCGGACAGCCCCCCCGCTCCGGCGAACAGATCCACCACCTTCAACGTGGTCATTTATTTTCCTCAATCAGCCTTGCCTGCCGCGGCGTGGTGCGGGTCTGGCGCAACGCCGCAGCACGGTCCGGACGCGCCTTGCGCACGCGCCCGCTTTCATAACCCCGTGTATCGACCGTGAATTCGGCCACGCCGAGCTTTCGCAGAAAGGTCGCGAGCGTTGTCAGATTGGGAAATATCCGCACGCCCCCGCGTGCCGCCCCCAGCAAACGCTCACAGGCGCCGTAACGGATGAGTACCACGAACCCGCCGGGGCGCCCTGAGGCCGTCACCGGATGAATGGACCCGGCGAGCAGAAGCTCCCGGAGCGTCGCCTCGACGATCGTCTCTTCCATGGCGCAACTTTCGCAAATAAAGAATATCCTACACGCAGATATCGTTATCTGTCTAGATCAATTACGCTATCCGTTCCGCATAAGAGAGCATCGAGACGGCCCCGGGCGAGCCATCGGCAGTCTGTGAGTCCTTGGGCGTGCTGGGCTGCGCTCAGAAGCGATCGATAGATCCCGTCAGGTAAAGCTGCAGGCGGCCCTGCGGGTATCGCGGCGTGGGTATTGAGGCCTCCCTGTGGGGGCTGGGCAGGGGCGGATACCGTGTCGGCATTGACAGGAGTTAGGCCAGGCGGAGCACAGGTACTCGGCGCCGTGATGACTGCGTCTGCGTTGGTTCTCAACAACCTGTATTTACGGCGACGCTCCCGACGAATGGCGGCGTCCGCATTTGACCTGACCTTACGCGACGTCGTCTCCCTTCGGGGCCGTGCGAGCGATGACTGGCGGCATTGTTTTCGGCAACGGCCGTTGATATGCAGACGAGTTGAAAGTCGCTTGTGGGTCGAGACCGGAAATTCGTGGATGTTGGCGAATTTCCGTGCCGCGGCTGTTTCTTGGCGCGAGCCCGCCGTCAGCCGCGTTGTGACGAATTTAATGTCGCAACGGTGACACATTCAATACGGTCTACGGCAGGGCCGCGAGCGTACCGCCGACCCAAACTTCGACTCACATGCGAGGTCGTCTGCTCAGGCGCATCCGCGCGGGGCGACCTCCAAGGCTCATGGCTTGTGACCTCAGGACCGCATCGTCACCCAGCACATCCCGGATGATGTCGAACTCCAGTCGCTCGCCGCGGCGAAGATATCCCGCCCGCCCGAGCGCGGAAAGAAAATTCCAGACTGCGTCGCGAACGGAGGTCAGTTCAGTCGAGGCAATGGCGTAACGCTGGACCAGCCAGTCGGCCACCGGTTCGACGCTCACACGCGGATGGTAGCGCGCGCCCCGCCCGTGGATGTACCGGCGGAACACATCAGCCTGCCAGATGCGCGTGGACGCCGGGATGGCCTCGGCGCCCCGCACATCCTGTCCAATACTGGCCGGCCACGTCGTCACGGGCTTGCCCAGCTTCTGCTCGAGGAACGCCAGTTGGCGCTCGGAGGTGGCGCTGCGAAATGCCGCATTCGCACTTGCGATCATCCGCAGGCGTTCGGCTTGTGTGTCCGCGCGTGCGGCGTTGAGCGCTGCCTCCTGTCGCCGTTGTCCCTGGCGCTGTTGGTCGACCACAGCATGGGATGCGGCACGGGACACGGCATCGCTCTGTTGGCGTAGGGCATTGAGCTGCGCCCAGGCCTCGGCTTCTCCGGGATAGAACACCCAGCGCTTGCCCTCGATCGCGTCCAGCACCCGTCGCCGCAGCTCAGGCGCCGTCACATTGCGCGGCACCGCTGACTGGTCGATCTCCAGCGTCGGCGCTCCAAGGCGCTTGAGCGTCTCCCGTTTGGGCGCGTCCACCTCGTGCGTGACCGTCACCTCGACAAAGATGGCCCGGCCTTCACAGACGCCCCGGAAATCCGGACGGATGCCCTCGACCCAGACTTCCGCCTCCCCTACCGCGTCCCAGTGGAGCGTGTGCTCGACGCACAGCGTGATGTCTTCGCCGCCTGCCCGCGCATCCAGCTGGCACACGAGACCCGGCACGCACAGCGTGTCGCTTTCCACAAGAAACTGTTTGGCGAGAACATGCAGCGCCGTCTCGAACGCCGTCGTCCGGCCGGACTCGGGCCGGTGCGCGAAATGCCAGATCCGCACCTCGCCCTGCTTTGGCGTCACGGGCTCACCGCACGCGGCGCAGCGAAAGGTGCCCTCCACGGAGGGCGGCACCTCACGGATTTCGACGATGCGTTCTGTCTCATCAAGGGCAAACGGGATCTTCACCTAGTAACCTGAGCGAACGTGCCGTGACGGCAAAATGGTAGCAGGCTCGCGGCCGGCTGACGCCTACTCTTCGAATAAGGTGTTTCGTGACCTTTCCCCCCTTACAACAGCCGCAATACCGACCCGGACGAACGCCGGTGAAGGCACTGGGCTTCTGCACCAAGACGCCGTTGGCGAATACATGACGCTACTGAAGCGAAGCCACCAGCAAAGAGCCCTGGCGCACCGTCGCCGAGATACGTCGGGCCCGGCGAATCGGGTTCATTCCCCCCTTGTCTTTCTCCGGCGTCTTCGACGAATAGCGGGTGGTGATCAGCCAGGTGTGTCCATTTCACCCGTACGTGAACGTAGCGCGCCTTGACCACGGTACGAGCGCCACCGATTTGCGCTAAAGGTTAGCCACAACAGCTACCCCTTTGGCAGCGACAATTGTTTGTTAACATTCCCAAACGACCAGTTCTCCCTCGCGACATCCACGAGATTAATGAACACGTCTTCGCGTCGCACGCCCGGATCCTGCGCAAGGTTTTCCGCAATCTGCGCAAACAGCGCCTTCTTCTGATCCTGCCCGCGCGTATTGCTCACGGCGATCTGAATCATCACCAGATCGTCGCTCCGCTCGATCCCCAGGTAATGCCGGCCAAACACGAAATTATCAGCGTCGTGCTCGGTGACGACCATGAACTGGTCATCCTCCGGCGCCTTGAACACTTCCATGAGCGCGCGATGCACGCCCTGCATGAGGGCCTTGCGATACGTTGCGGGCTTGCCGGCGCGTACGGCGATTCGGGTGAAAGGCATGTCAGGCTCCATCCGGTTGATTGAACATGACAGTAGCTTAGTCGCCGTCTATCATTACAAACAGACATCACTCCATATTTCATCCATTTCCAATGGAAATGAAACCTCTCGATCTCGACGCCGTGCGCGCCTTCGTGCTGGTCGCCGAACTACGCAGCTTCACACGCGCCGCCGATGCGCTCGGCACCACGCAATCGGCCGTCAGTCTCAAGCTCAAGCGGCTCGAAAACCACCTCGGGCGACAGTTGCTCGAACGCACGCCGCGCCTCGTACGGCTCTCACCCGATGGACTCGCGTTTCTCGGCGCCGCGCGCGATCTGCTGGGGGCGCACGAACGCGCGCTCGGCGCGCTGGCGGGCGATGTACGTCGGCTTTCGCTAGGTCTGAGCGAGCACGTCGCGGATGCGCAACTCGCCCGTCAGCTCGCGCTGCTACGCGCGCACGATCCAGGTCTCGTGATCGCCCTGCATCTGGGTCTGTCGGCGCAGTTGCTCGCCCAGTTCGACGAGCGGCGGCTCGACGCCGTGATCGTGCGGCAGGAAGCCGATGAGGCGCCACGCGGCGATGCGCGCCTGCTCTTCGACGAGCCCCTGGTCTGGCTCGCTTCGCCCGAGTGGCAATGGTCGCCCACGGCACCGCTGCCGCTCGCGCTGCTCGCGGGCCCCTGTGCGGTGCGCGCGGCGGCCATTGCTGCGCTCGATTCGGCAGGGACGGCGTGGAACGAGGTGTTCGTCGGTGGCGGCGTGGCCGCGGTCGGCGCTGCGCTGGAGGCGGGTCTGGCCGTCTCGGCGCTCGCGCGGCGGGTGGCGCCGCGCACGCTTGTCGATGTCGGCGTGAAATACGGGTTGCCGCCCTTGCCCGTGTCGCGGGTGACGCTGCATTCGCGCGTGCGCGATCCGCGTTCGGCGGCGACGCTACAGTTGCTCGCGTCGAGTCTCGGCAGCGCGTGACGACGCAGCGCGGCTCAGCTCAGGATCGGCGGGAGTTCATGCGGTTGCGGGATAGCGCGCTTCACGGCCACCGCAGGCGTCGGCGCGGGCGCGTCGACCATGAGTTTGTGGCGTGGCGCCGGACGCACCACAGCCGGTTGCGAGGGCTTGCGCGCAGCCGCCTGACGCGGCGTGTGCGCGAAACCCTGTGATGTCGCCTTCGATCCCGCCACCGCGTCGTGCTTTGCGTGCGCCGCATGCGTAGTGTGGCCGGATCGCCCCGCATGCCGCGACGCATTTGTTTCCCTCGCGCCATGCTTGCGAACCGGATGCGCGGGGCCTTTCGCGTTTTTGCCGGTCTTGTGCGCGGCAATCGGCGCCTTTCCGGCATGCCCCGCCGTTGGGGCAGCGGCCCATGCCGTCGCCGTCGCGAGCCATCCTGCCGCGACCATCACCACTACTGCCCGCACTCGGCGCCTCCGTCGATGAGCCGTTGTCGTGTCAGATGACTCGACTGGCCCGGATGAATTGGGCGGCGATTATACCCAACCTGCATCGACGATCTTCGGCTTGTGGGCCAGCCAACCATCCGGGAAAACTCAGGGCAGCGCCATGTTCGCGGCGCCCAACGCGCGCGCGTCCTGCACGGAAATCGACCAGTGCCGCGACGTCATCGCCTCAATCATCGACAGGCGTCCTTCGGGAATGAACGCCCCGGTGTCGACGAACACCTGTGAGCCGATCTGGCGCAGCTCGCGCATTGGCGTATGCCCGCAATAGGTGAGCGAGAGAGCGTGGCGCGGCGGCGCGCCGGCATTGAGGGCAAGCTCGCGCCCCCACAGCATGCGTTCGCGCACGGTAGCGTCGAACTGGCCGGCGTCGAGTTCGGCGTCGTCGCCGAAGAACTCCGCATGCAGCACGTTGAATCGCGCGGCGCCCTCACCCACGGTGCGCACGAGCGGGAGTTCGCGCAAGCGCTTCGCGTGCACAGCCAGGGCGTCGTCCGGGAGCGCCTGCGCCCAGCCCCCGCCGATCCCATACCAGCGATGCCGCGCGAGCCGCCCTTCGGCGACGGCGCACAGGGTGTCCTCGTGATTGCCGAGCACGGCATAGAACCACGGCTTGTCGAGCAACTTCAGCGCCTGCTCGCACTGGTCGCCGCGATCGACCAGATCGCCGACCGAAAACAGGCGGTCGCACGTGGCGTCGAAGCCCACTTTGTGAAGCAGATAGCGCAAGGCGTCCACGCAGCCGTGCAGGTCGCCGATCACGAAATCGCGACCGGCCGCATTGGCCGCGTGATGCACAACTTCAGGAACGAGAGTGAGCGTCATCGCCTCATGATAGCCCTGTGTGCGCGCGACGTATGCGAGCCATCCCGCTTTTTGTCTGCAGTTTTCCGCGGCGCTTCATACGCCTTAAACAAAGCTGGCCGGCCCGCACGCGCTCATTGCGGCTGGGCGCGCAGCGCCGCGACTTGATCGGCCGTAATCGCCGCCTGCGGATTGCCAAATGTCTTCGTCACATAGTTCGCGATCGCCGCGATCTGGTCGTTGCTGAGCTGGCTCCCGAAGCCGGGCATCAACACGTCGGCGTCCCGGGTCCGGCGTGTCACGCCGTGCAGGATCACCATCGCGAGGTTGCCCGCGCTCGCGGCGCCCGCCACGCTGTTGTGAATCAGCGACGGATATGCGCCCGGCGCGCTGGCGCCCACGCCCGCGCCGGTCCAGTTGTGGCAGCTCGCGCAGTTCGCCACGAACAGTTGTACGCCGTCCACCGCCGTGATGCGGGTGCCGCGCAGCGTGGTGATGTCGTCGTTGGCCGGTTGCCCGAACGAGTCGCGTGAGCGCGTCACGCCGCCCGCCACGGCGGGCTGCGCGCGCAGGAACACGCCGATCGAGCGCAGGTCTTCCGGCGTCAGGTATTGCGTCGAGTTCTGCACGACTGCGGCCATCGGCCCGGCGGCGTTAGCATGGCCCGTCGCCACGCCGGTCGTCAGATAGCTCGCGAGCGCGTCGTCGCTCCAGCCGCCGATCCCGCCCGCGCGGTCGGGCGTGATGTTATAGGCCTGCCAGCCCGCCTGGGTCGCGCCCGAAAAGCGCTCGCTCTTCTTCAAACCTTGCGTCAAATTACGCGGCGTGTGGCATTCCTCGCAGTGCGCCAGCCCTCGCACGAGATAGGCGCCGCGATTGTATTCGGCGCTTTTTTGCGGATCCGGCACGAAGCGCCCCTCTTCGAAATTGAAGAGATTCCAGAGCTGCATCAGCCAGCGCTGGTTGAATGGAAAGTGCAGTTCGTTCGCGGGCGGCGTGGCGTGGATCGGCGCGAGCGTCTTCAAATACGCGCGGATCGCCTGCACGTCCTGCCCGGACACGCGCGTGAACTCGACATACGGGAACGCCGGATAGAGCCGCTCGCCGCCTTTGCGAATGCCTTCGTGCATCGCCCGCATGAAGTCGGCATCGCTCCATTGGCCGATGCCGGTATCCGTGTCAGGCGTGATGTTGGGCGTGTAGATCCGGCCGAATGGCGTGCTGATCGGCAACCCGCCCGCGAAAGGGCGCGCCGGGTCGGCGGTATGGCAGGCGGCGCAGTCGCCGACGCGCGTGAGGTACTCGCCGCGCTGGACGATGTCGGGCCGCGCATTGACAGCAGCGACAGCCGCGCCAGCAGCGGAGGCCGGGCCTTCCCCATGGGCGGCCGCCAACGGCAGTTCGTCGACGGGGCGCGTGGCCGTCTCCTGCGATGCATGCCAGGCGATATACAGCGCGAAAGCGCAGAACAGCACGGCGAAGGCTGCGCTGCGCGCGCGTCGCACTGGCCGAGGCGGCGCGAAGAGGTCGAGCGCCGACTGTAGCGGGTGCGTATGCCGTGCATGCGAAGCGACACGACGCGCGGGGGATTGTCGTTCGTTCATCGTCGGCTTCCTGTCCAGAGGCTGGCCGCAGCCTGGGTCAAAGCGCCCATCACAACTCGTGACGCAATTTGTCCGCCAGCTTGAGCGCCAGCGCCGCCACAGTCAGCGTGCAGTTCACCGAGGCCGCGCTCGGCATCACTGCGCTGCTGGCAATGAACAGATTTGCATGGTCATGCGTGCGGCAATCCGCATCGACGACCGAATCGGCCGCGTTCGTGCCCATAATCGTCGTGCCCATGATGTGATTATTGGGTGCGAAGCTGTCGTCGAAGGCCACCTCCGTCCCGCCGAAAAGCTGCGCGATCTGTGCGTACAGGTCATGCGTATTGACGGCGCTCTTCTTCACGTAGTCGTTGATCGAGTAGTAGATCTCCGGTTGCGCGATGCCCAGCGCGTCCTTGTGCTCGCGCGATGGCAGCACGCGGTTCTGCGGCTCGGGCAGATGCTCGTGGAAGCTGTTGATGGTGAGCGTGCGCGCCGCGCGATCGCGAATCTGCCGATCGAATTCCGCGCCCGTGAGGCCGTTCTTGATAAGCGCAGCGGTCACGGCGAGCGTCGTCACGGCATTCGACAGATGGAGCTTCTTGGCGGCATAGTCGGCGCGGAACGCCCCGTCGCGAAAACTCACCACCGAGGTCATTTCCATCGGCCCGCGTCCCGGCCACAGCGCTTCGTTGGCGAGAAATGTCACGCCCGTGCCCGGATGATCCATCAGGTTGCGCCCCACTTGATCCGAACTGTTGCCGATGCCGTGCGGAAACGCCGCGCTCGTCGAAAGCAGCATGAGCTTGGGCGTTTCGATGCCGTTGGCCGCCAGCACGAAGAACTTGCCCGTCACGCGCGTGCTGTTCCCGCGCGGGTCCTTGTAGTGCACCGCCGTGATGAGCCCTTTGTTGTCCGACTCGATGCGGTACACCACGGCCTCGGGCACGAGCTTTGCGCCTGCGCGTTCGGCCTTGTCGGCATGGACGATGCCGTTGTACATCGCTGCGATCGGGCAGATCGGCATGCAGTTGTTGTTGCCGCAACAGGTTGGGCGTGCATCGTACGGGCGGCTGTTGCGCGCGACTGGCTCGGGCACCACGCGAAAACCGTTGGCGTTGAGCACCTCGGAAAAGCGCTGATCCATGTACGAGAGCGGCAGCATAGGCATCGGATAAGGCTTCGAGCGCGGCGAGCCGAGATCATGCGCGGCATCCGGTCCCGAGACGCCCAGTTCGACTTCGGCGGCCTGATACCAGGGCTCCAGTGTCTCGTACGGATACGCCCAGTCGCGGCCCACGCCGTACTGCGTCTTGAGCCGGAAATCGGACGGCAAAAGCCGCCAGGCCGCCGCTGCCCAATGCCAGGTGGTGCCGCCCACGAGGCGCAAATATTGTGAGTTGTACGGATAATCGCCCTTCTGCACCAGATAGCCGTTGGGCGGCGAATACTCGGGATGCGGCGCCCAGGACACGGACGGATACGGTGTCGCGAAGTCGGCCTTGACGGGCGAGTTGCGAAAGTTCTCGACGATCTGCCAACGCGCGAGACGCGGCCCGGCTTCGAGCAGGATCACGGAGGCGCCGGCCTGAGCCATGCGATACGCGACCAGACTCCCCGCCACGCCCGAGCCGACCACGACCACATCCGCAGAGTGCTCAATCGCCATCGTCTTCTCGCTTGTTCTGACGTTCGAGTTGTGAGGATCCGGCGCGACCTTCGAGTATGCTCGCGCGATTAACCTGCTACGCCGCCGCCACGCTCGCGGCGGAGAAATCCGAAGGCTTCTGCGTCCAGTAGAACGGCAGGTCGCGGCAATACGAAGGAATCGTCAGTACGTCGTCGACAGGGCCGAACATCAAGGCTTTTTCATAGGCGAGCACCTGCACGTTCGGCATCTCGCCCACCACGCCGAGATACCACGCGCGCATGATGTCACCCACGGTCGAGGCAAGCGCAGGCTGATCGATCTTGAGCGCGGCCGTGACGGTATCCGATGGCACGCCGCCGTGCCCCTTCAACCACGTATTGAGCGCGCCGACGCTGTGCTCGAACTCGTTGCTCGCACGCGCGAGCGCGGCATAGATGCGCTGGCCGAGCACGTTATCGAGGCGCGTGCGTCCGGTGAGACGTTGGGAAAGCGCGATGAAGGCACGATAGCCGCGATCGGACGGCGCAGCGCCCAAGGCCTGCGCCATGCCGAACGTCAAAGGCGCGACGCGCCGGCCGACCAGCGTGAAGGCAAGCGCCACGGCGGACACACAGGCGAGCGTCACGAAGCGGCGGCGGCCAGGCGCGGCGGCAGTGCTAGCGGTCCCGTCCTGCCTCACATCGGTCATGGGTACTCCAGACGAAGCCGTCGGCATGGCGACGAGGGCAACGGGAAACGACGGGAAACACGGCTGGAAAGGTTTGCAATCGTACGCGTGACACACCGCTGTTACGAAGAAAGGTCCAGATGCCACGCCGCTCAAGCAATATAGCCCCGCGCGGCGCCGTTAGACAAACCGTAAGGCGCGATCCTTAAAATAACGCCATATCGGCGAGCCGCTTCAAATCGTTGCAACAATGCGCGTGCCAGTCCCGTCGATAAACCCCGTCGTGCACGCGCGCCACCCGAGCGATCCATGCGATGAATCTTCTTCCGCAAGTCCTGCGCAACCGGCCGCATATGACAACCGGCATCGTGCTCGGCATCGTGGCCGGCGCACTCGTGCCCGCGACGATCCGGCCAGTGGCGCGCGTCCTCGTCGGCTGGGACACGGCGATCTGGACCTACCTCGTGCTGATCTGGATACACATGGTGCGCACGAGCGAAGATGCCGTGCGCGCCAACGCCCAGCGCGAGGACCAGAACGCGGGCACGGTGCTGATCGTCGTGTGCGCGGCGACCGTGGCGAGCATCGTCGCCATCGTGCTGGAACTCGGCACCACGAAGGATCTCGGCACAGCCTCGAAGGTGCTGCATTCGCTGCTCACCGGCATGACGCTGATTGGCGCGTGGTTCCTGATTCCGACCATCTTCACGCTGCACTATGCGCGCGTCTATTACGGCTCCGATCCCGATGCGCCCGCCCTCGCCTTCCCCGACAAGCAACTCACGCCCAATTACTGGGACTTCCTGTACTTCTCGTTCACGATCGCCTGCGCCTCGCAGACCGCCGATGTCGGCATGCGCGGGCGCAGCGCACGCCGCAGCGTGCTCGCGCAATCGATTCTCTCGTTCTATTTCAATGTGTCGGTGCTCGGGCTCTGCGTGAACATCGCGGCGAGCATGGTCGGGAACTGACACCCGTTGTTGCCCCATCGTCGTGCAGCCGCGCGCGGTGATGGGCTCTTTTGCAAAATTCGCGCGGCCCACGCGCAATCGTTGCCGTACCTGCACGCGCGTTGCGCTGCGCGCTCACGTCTACGCCGCGCCCGGCGGCACACCCGCGCGCGCCCATGCCCTGGGCACAGGCCTTGCTGAATCCTTCGCCAAGACGCCACGCGTCGCTCGCGGTTTGGTTCCGGCCTGCTCTTGCACTACTCTGAACAGGACGCGCCGCGAGCCTCGCGCGGCCCGCTCCGGCAGCCCACGGGCAACGTGATCGCACCCGGTGTCCCATCGGCCTGCATCCACGCCGTCCGACCTACCTGGAATACGACCGATGGAACCTCCTCACGCCTATGCGCCGCGGATCTACTTCGTCCATTCCGTCCTCGCCGGGCCGCTCGACGCCTGGCCTGCGCACTTTGCGCACGCGGCGTCGCTCGGCTTCGATCATGTCCTGATCGGCGGCCTGTTCGCGCCCGGCGCCTCGGGCGACGACCGCATCATCGCCGATCACACCCGTTTGCATCCCGCCTTCGGTTCGCAGGAACGCGTGGACGACGCGTTGCGCCTGCTCGCGAGCGCTGCGCGTGCGCGCGGCATCACGCTGCTCGCGGACCTCACGCTCGACCGCGCGGCCGCCGACGGTGCGCTCTACGTCGGGCATCCCGAATGGTTTCATCCGTTCGAGCCCGAGGATGCGCGCCTCGACCCGCGCCACGGCCACCGTGACGCCAATGTCGCTTACGCCGATTTCGAGCGCGCGGGCGCGCCGCTCGCGCTCTGGTGGGCGCAATTCGCGACGAGCCTCGTGGATGCGGGACTCGGCGGGTTTCGTATCGATTCGCCGCATCGCGTGCCGGTCAGCGCACTGCGCGCCGTGTTCGACGCCGTGCGCGCGAGCCATCCCACGACGCGCTGGCTGGCCGCCACGCCCGGTCTCGCGCGCGAGGAAATCGCGCAACTCGAGCATGCGGGCTTCGACGCCGCCTTCACGTCGCTGCGCTGGTGGGACTTCTCGGCGAGCTGGATGGTCGAGGAGCATGCCGTCGTGCGGCGCGTGGGCTCGCCCATCACGTTTCCCGAAGCGCCTTACGGGGCGCGCCTCGCGCACGATCTCGAAGGCGCCACCGACGCCCGCGCCGTCGAGCGGGCCTATCGGCGCATGCTGCGCGCGGCGGCGGCGCTCGGCACCGGCTGGCTCGTGCCGATGGGCTTCGAATACGGCGTGCACGATGCGAGCGGCCACGGCGGCCACGATCCCGCAGGCGGTGCACGCGCATGGCAAGACGTGAAGGCGCATGCGCCCATCGACCTGTCCGCCGACATCGCCCACGCCAACGCCCTGCAACGCGAGACCTTCATCCTGCAAACCAATGGCGAACTGCGCACGCTCAGCGGCGCTGGCGCCCCCGTGGCCGCCCTGCTGCGCGGCGACCGCGACGATCTGCGCAACGCGGAAGAAGCGCTGCTCACACTCGTCAATCCCGCGCTGGCCGCGCCCGTGCGCGTGAACATGGCGCATCTGCTCGACGGCGTACCGGGCAATTTCACCCGCTTCACGCCGCTCGACGCGCAGAGCTTGCGCGGCGCGCGCACGCCCGAGCGTCACGACGCCAGCGCGATTCCGGACAGCTTCACACTACCTGCGGGCGCATGCTGGATGTTCCGTGCGCTCGCCACCCCGCTCGTCACGCTCGCACCGCCTGAGGATCTCGCGAAGTCGCCCACGAGCGGCCACAAGAGCGTGCTGGAAGCGATCGCCGCGCCGCGTATCGCCATCGAGAGCGTCACGCCCTCGGTCGATCATGGGCGCTTCGTGGCGAAGCGCATCGTCGGCGAGCGCTGCGAGGTGCGCGCCGCGATCTTCGCGGAAGGCCATGACCGGATCGACGCTGCGATCCTCTGGCGCGCCGTCGACGAAACCGCCTGGCACGAAACACCGATGACGCCACTGCCGCCCGCCGGCAACGATCTGTGGGGCGGCCACTTTCCGCTCGATCGCGTGGGCCGCTACGAGTTCGTGGTGATCGCGTGGCGCGACGACTTCGCCTCGCTGGCCGATCATCTGCAAAAGAAGCGCGCAGTCAATCAACCCGTCGAACTCGAACTCGAGGAAGCGAGCCGCCTGCTTGCGCTCGTGCTCGCCACGGCCGAAACCTCGGACGTGCCCGGCGAGGAACACGCCCGCACGCGCGCCGCGCTCGACGACATCGTCAGACGGTTTATCGGCGCGGATACGGACACGCGCTGCGCACTGCTCGCGGCGCACGCAACGGCCGCCGCCGTGCGCGCCGCGCATCACCGCCCATTTCTCTCGCGCGACGCCACCGTGCAGCGCGTGGACGCCGAGCGTCCCGCCGCGCGTTTCGCGAGCTGGTACGAGATCTTCCCGCGCTCGATGAGCGACGACGAAGCGCGCCACGGCACCTGGGACGACGTGATCGCGAAGATGCCGCGCGTGCGCGATATGGGTTTCGACGTGCTGTATTTCCCGCCGATCCACCCGATCGGCGTCGCCAATCGCAAGGGCCGCAATAATTCGCTGACCGCCCAGCCCGGCGACGTGGGCAGCCCGTATGCGATTGGCGGCGCAGAAGGCGGCCACACCGCCGTGCATCCGCAACTGGGCACGCTGGAGGACTTCTGCCGCATGCTGAACGCGGCGCACGCGCACGGCCTCGAAATCGCGCTCGATTTCGCGATCCAGTGCTCGCCCGACCATCCGTGGCTCAAGGCGCATCCGGGCTGGTTCGCATGGCGTCCCGACGGCACGCTGCGCTACGCGGAAAACCCGCCGAAGAAGTACCAGGACATCGTGAACCCCGAGTTCTACGCGCACGACGCGAAGCCCGATCTCTGGCTCGCGCTGCGCGACGTAATCCTGTTCTGGGTGGACACGGGCGTGCGGATTTTCCGCGTCGACAACCCGCACACCAAGCCCCTGCCGTTCTGGGAATGGATGATCGCCGACGTGCGCGCGCGTCACCCAGACGTGATTTTCCTGGCAGAAGCCTTCACGCGCCCACGCCTGATGTACCGGCTGGCGAAGCTCGGCTTTTCGCAGTCGTACAGCTATTTCACGTGGCGCGAGTCGAAGCGCGATTTCATCGCCTACCTCACCGAACTCACGCAGAGCGAGGTGCGCGACTTCTATCGACCCAACTTCTTCGTCAATACGCCGGACATCAATCCGCGCTATCTGCAAAGCGGCGCGCGCTCGATCCATTTGATACGCGCCGCGCTCGCCTCGCTGCTCGCAGGGATCTGGGGCGTCTATAGCGGGTTCGAGCTGTGCGACGCCCGGCCATTGCCGAATAGCGAAGAATATCTGGACTCCGAAAAATACCAGCTGCGCGCGTGGGACTGGAACCGCCCCGGCAACATAGTGCCGGAAATCACCGCGCTCAACCGCGTGCGACGCGCGAACCCCGCCTTGCAGACGCATCTTGGCGTCACCTTCCTGCCCGCGCACAGCGAATCGATTCTCTGCTTCGAAAAAGCCACCCCCGCGCGGGACAACGTCATCGTCGTGGCCATCAACCTCGATGCCTTCAACGAACAGGGCGCCGATATCGAGCTGTCCTGGGCCACGTTCCAGCAATGGCAGATCGACGATCACGCGCGCCTCGCCGTGGTCGACGAGATGACGGGCGAGCGCTTCGAATGGCAGGGCCGCTGGCAGCACGTGCGGCTGGACCCGAATACAAAACCCTTCGCAATCTGGCGCATCGCGCCCATCGACGGACTCCCGCGCGAAACGCCCCCACCCGAGGCCGAAGACGCGCAACTCGAAGGCCACCCCGAACTGGGCGACGACTTCCCGCCCGGAGGAGCGACATGAAACGCGACCCCTCGGTGACACACGACCCCACCGCACCGGCCGACGACAACGGCCACGAAGCGCACGTCACGCAAAAGCGCGGCAAGCCATCGCTGCTCTCGGACGACCCGTACTGGTACAAGGACGCCGTGATTTACCAGGTGCACGTCAAGTCGTTCTTCGATGCGAACAACGACGGCGTGGGCGATTTCCCCGGCCTGCTTGCGAAGCTCGACTACATCGCGGGCCTGGGCGTGACCGCCGTCTGGCTACTGCCGTTCTACCCCTCGCCGCGCCGCGACGACGGCTACGACATCGCCGACTACCGCACCGTCCACCCCGACTACGGCCAGCTCGCCGACGTGCGACGCTTCATTCAGGAAGCGCACGCACGCGGCATTCGCGTGATCACCGAGCTCGTCATCAATCACACGTCGGACCAGCATCCGTGGTTCCAGCGCGCGCGACGCGCGAAACCCGGTTCGAACCATCGCAACTACTACGTATGGTCGGATACGGACCAGCGCTATCAAGGCACGCGCATCATCTTTATCGACACCGAAGCGTCGAACTGGACCCATGATCCGGTCGCGGGCGCTTACTACTGGCACCGCTTCTATTCGCACCAGCCCGACCTCAACTTCGACAACCCGGCCGTGCTGCGCGAAGTGCTGCACGTCATGCGCTTCTGGCTCGACATGGGCATCGATGGCCTGCGGCTGGACGCCGTGCCCTATCTCGTGGAACGCGAAGGCACCAACAACGAAAACCTGCCTGAGACGCACGCGATCCTCAAACAGATTCGCGCGACCATCGACGAGCACTACCCCAATCGCATGCTGCTGGCCGAAGCGAATCAATGGCCGGAAGATGTGCAGGAGTACTTCGGCAACGAAGACGAATGCCATATGGCGTTCCACTTCCCGCTGATGCCGCGTCTTTATATGGCCATCGCGAGCGAGGACCGTTTCCCGATCATCGACATCATGAAGCAGACGCCCGATCTGCCGGAAAGCTGCCAGTGGGCCATTTTCCTGCGCAATCATGATGAACTCACTCTGGAGATGGTGACCGATTCCGAGCGCGACTATCTCTGGAACACCTATGCGAGCGACCGGCGCGCGCGCCTGAATCTGGGCATTCGCCGCCGTCTCGCGCCGCTCATGGAGCGCGATCGACGCCGTATCGAACTGATCAATTCGCTGCTGCTGTCGATGCCGGGCACGCCGGTGATTTACTACGGCGACGAACTTGGCATGGGCGACAACATTCACCTCGGCGACCGCGACGGCGTGCGTACGCCGATGCAGTGGTCGTCCGATCGCAACGGCGGCTTCTCGCGCGCCGATCCGGAGCAACTGGTGCTGCCGCCGCTGATGGGCTCGCTCTACGGCTACGACGCGATCAACGTGGAAGCGCAAACGCGCGATCCGCATTCGCTGCTCAACTGGACGCGCCGCATGCTGGCCACGCGCCGCGCAAAGCAGGCCTTCGGGCGCGGCACGATCCGCTTCCTGCGGCCCGCCAACCGCAAGATTCTGGCGTATCTACGCGAAATGCCGGGCGAACCGTCGATCCTCTGCGTGGCAAATCTCTCGCGCGCGCCGCAAGCGGTCGAACTCGATCTGTCCGAATTTGCGGGCACCGCGCCGGTCGAAATGACGGCGGATTCCGTGTTCCCGCCGATTGGTCAGTTACCCTATCTATTGACCTTCCCGCCGTATGGCTTCCTGTGGTTCCTTTTGTGCCCCGGCACGCAACGGCCGTCGTGGAGCCAGCCCGCTTCGGAACAATTGCCGGAATTCGTGACCGTAGTGATTCGCGAAGGTCAAACTGGCGCGACGCCCGAGAACGTGCGGCTGCTGGAATCGGAAGTGCTGCCATCGTATCTGTCGCGGCGGCGCTGGTTTGCGTCCAAGGACAAACCGCTGCGCGGCGTGCGGCTGGCCGCGCTCACGACCATCCAGGGCGCGGGCTTCGCCTTCACCGAACTCGAAGCCGAACTCGCGGATGGCACGAGCGAGCGCTATGTGCTGCCCATCGCCATCACCTGGGGCGCGGACACCACGACGCCGTTGCATATCCAGCTCGCCCTGTCACGCGTGCGGCGCGGACGCACGATCGGCTACCTCACAGATGCCTTCTCGCTGCCCTGGTTCGCCTATGGCGTGCTGCGCAAGCTGCGCGAACGCGCAGCCGTACCGACCGTGCAAGGCAGCACGATCCACTTCGAACCGACCGAGCGTCTACAGGAACTCGAACTCGGTGAGGAACCCGAAATACGCTGGCTCGCGGCGGAGCAAAGCAACAGCTCGCTCATCATCGCGGAAACGCTCGTTTTGAAGCTGGTGCGCCGCCTGATGGCAGGCGTGCATCCCGAAGCCGAAATGAGCCGCTACCTCACGAAGCTCGGCTATGCGAACACCGCGCCACTGTATGGCGAAGTGGTACGCGTCGATCCGCAAGGCGTGCCGCATACGCTCGCGATCCTGCAAGGCTTCATCGACAATCAGGGCGATGCGTGGGCGTGGGCGCTCGACTATCTGCGCCGCACGATCGACGAACTGGCGCTCTCCGCGGACGACGGCGAAAGCACCGATCCGGCCCACGAAGAAGAAGTCATGCAGAACTACGCCACCGTGATCGGCGCGATCGGCAAGCGGCTGGGCGAGTTGCACGCGGCGCTCGCGCAGCCGACCGACGACCCGGCCTTCGCACCCGAAGCCGCCACGCCCGACGACGTGCGCAAGTGGGTCGCCGACACGAAAGCGATGCTCGTCGAAGCGCTCGACATCGTCGCGCAACATGTGGGCGACGACGACCACACGCTCGACGACGACGCGCGCGAACTCGCGCGCAGCCTCATCGATCGCCGGGACGCATTGATCGAGGCACTGCAATCGCTGGTGCCGCCCGATGCGTCCGCGGCGCGCATTCGCATTCACGGCGACTTCCATCTGGGCCAGGTGCTGCTCGCGCAAGGCGACGCCTATCTGATCGACTTCGAAGGCGAACCCGCGCGGGCGCTCGACTATCGGCGCGCGAAGCAGTGTTCGTTGCGCGACGTCGCGGGCCTCCTGCGCTCGCTCTCCTATGCGGGCGCCGCCGCACAATCCACGACAGAAAGCGCGCCGCAAGCCCTCGCCGACCGCAAGCGCACACTGTTCGAGCGCTTCCGCGGCCACGCCGCCGAAACCTTCCTGAGCCAGTACCGCGCGGCCGCGACCAACGCGCCTATCTCGCTCGTGAGCGCCACGCACGAGCAGGCGCTGCTCGACCTGTTCCTGATCGAGAAGGCGGCCTACGAGATCCGCTACGAAGCCGCCAACCGGCCTTCGTGGC
Source organism: Paraburkholderia sp. J67 (assembly GCF_905220265.1). NCBI lineage: Bacteria > Pseudomonadati > Pseudomonadota > Betaproteobacteria > Burkholderiales > Burkholderiaceae > Paraburkholderia > Paraburkholderia sp. J67. The sequence goes on along the minus strand of NZ_CAJMZK010000011.1, from coordinate 92,172 downwards.
TCGCGTTGCCGATCCGTGGCCTTGCTGCGCTCGCGAGCCGCGTGCTCGGCCTCACGCCCAACCATGTCCACGGACACGCGCATACGGGAGGAAGCGGACATGCCTGAGCGCGCCCCGGACGCCGGCCTGCCCCCTCACGACATCGACGCGCTGGTGGAGGCGCGTCATGCCGATCCGTTCGCCGTGCTCGGGTTGCACTGGGTCGATGGCGCGCCTTATGTACGCGCGTGGCTGCCGAACGCTTCACAGGTCAGCGTGCTCGCGCGCGACCGCGCCCATACCCTGGCGGAACTCACTCGCGTGCATCCGGCAGGCCTCTTCGCAGGGCCGCTTGCCGAAGCGGGATCGTACCGGCTCGCCATCGACTGGCATGGCGTGACGCAGGAAGTCGAGGACCCCTATTCATTCGGCCCACAGCTTTCCGAAGACGCGCTGCGCCGTCTCGCCGATGGCGACCCGTACGCAGTGCTCGAATGCCTCGGTGCGCGTCCCGACGTGTGCGACGGCGTGCCCGGCGTGCGCTTCGCCGTGTGGGCGCCGAATGCGCGGCGCGTGTCCGTGGTGGGCGACTTCAACGCATGGGACGGCCGGCGCCATCCCATGCGGCTGCGCTATGAAGCGGGCGTGTGGGAGCTGTTCATTCCGCGCGTGGCCGCGGGCGCGCGCTACAAGTACGAAATTCTGGGCGCGGGCGGCCAGGTGCTGCCGCTCAAGTCCGATCCGTGCGCATTCCAGACCGAAGCGCCGCCTGCCACGGCGTCGATCGTCGCGCCCGTCGAAGCGCTCGATCAATTCGCCTGGAACGACCACGACTGGCTGCAAGGGCGCGCACAGCGGCAAAATGCGCGCGCCGCCATGTCGATCTACGAAGTGCACGCGTCCTCGTGGCTACCCACCCAGGGCGCGGACGCACCCGCCCCCGACTGGCGCGCGCTTTCGGATCGACTGATTCCCTACGCGCAGGGCATGGGCTTCACGCACATTGAACTGCTGCCGGTTGCCGAGCATCCGTTCGGCGGGTCGTGGGGCTATCAACCGCTCTCGCAATTCGCGCCCACGGCACGGCTAGGCTCGCCGCTCGACTTCGCCGCATTCGTCGATCGCGCGCATGAAGCGGGACTGGGCGTGATCCTCGACTGGGTGCCCGCGCATTTTCCGAACGATGCGCACGGCCTGATCGAATTCGACGGCACGCCGCTCTACGAGCACGCGGACCCACGCGAAGGCTACCACCCCGACTGGAACACGATGATCTACAACCTCGGCCGCAAAGAGGTGAGCGCGTTCCTGATCGCCTCCGGGCTCGCGTGGCTGATGCGTTATCACGTCGACGGCCTGCGCGTGGATGCCGTCGCGTCGATGCTCTATCGCGACTATTCGCGCGCGCAAGGCGAATGGGTGTCGAACGTTTACGGCGGCCGCGAAAATCTGGAATCGATCGCGTTCCTCAAGCGCCTCAATCACGAAACGCAGTACGTGCCGCAACGCCCCGGCGTCATCACCATCGCCGAGGAGTCGACCGCATGGCCGGGCGTCACCGCGCGCCTGGAGGACGGTGGTCTCGGCTTCCAGTTCAAGTGGAACATGGGCTGGATGCACGACACGCTGCACTACATGCACGAAGACCCCGTGTACCGGCGCTATCACCATCACATGATGACGTTCGCGATGGTGTACGCGTATTCCGAGCGTTTCGTGCTGCCGCTCTCGCATGACGAAGTGGTGCACGGCAAGGGCTCGCTGCTCGGCAAGATGCCAGGCGATCGCTGGCAGAAGTTCGCGAACCTGCGCGCGTATTTCGGCTTCATGTGGGCGCATCCGGGCAAGAAGCTGCTGTTCATGGGCGGCGAGTTCGGGCAGATGGCCGAATTCGATCACGATGGCACGCCGCACTGGAACCTGCTCGACGATCCGCTGCATCGCGGCGTGCAGACGCTCGTGCGCGATCTCAACCGGCTCTATGGCACCGAACCGGCGCTCCATGTGCTCGACACGGAGCCGGGCGGTTTCGAATGGCTGGTCGCCGATGACAGCGAAAACAGCGTGCTTGCGTGGCGGCGCGTGGACGGCACGGGCCGCGAGATCGTCGTAGTCTGCAATTTCACGCCGGTGCCGCGCCACGGTTACCGGATCGGCATGCCGCAGCCTGGACAGTGGGAAGAAGCGCTCAACACCGACGCCGAAGTCTATGGCGGTTCGAACACGGGCAATGGAGGAATGGTATCGACCGAGCCGGTGCAAAGCCACGGCAAGCCGCAATCGGTGGCGCTCGTGCTGCCGCCGCTCGGCACCCTGGTGTTAAGGCTGCGACGCTGATCCGCAGCCCAGTTCGCATTTAATCAGCAATCCGATGCAATACAAGAAACACGAGAAGGAGCATCGATATGTCTAACGGCCTGCCCGACCGGCTGCTGCCCGGTTCACCCTATCCGCTTGGCGCGACATGGGACGGGCTGGGCACGAACTTCGCGGTGTTCTCGGCGCACGCGTGGCGCATCGAACTCTGCCTGTTCGATCCGACCGGGCGCAAGGAGCGCACGCGCTACACGCTGCCCGAATGCACCGACGAAATCTGGCACGGCTATCTGCCTGGCGCGCATCCGGGCACCGTCTACGGTTTGCGCGCGCATGGGCCTTATCAGCCGCATCAAGGCCATCGTTTCAATCCGTACAAGTTGCTGCTGGACCCCTACGCGCGCAAGCTCGTCGGCCAGTTCCGCTGGTCCGATACGCTCTACGGCTATCGCGTGCATTCGAACCGTGTCGACCTCTCGCTCGATCGCCGCGACTCCGCACCCGCGATGCCCAAGGCCGTCGTGAGCCACGACGCCTTCGACTGGTCGCGCGACGTGCGCCCTAACACGCCCTGGAGCAAGACCGTCATCTACGAGGCGCATCTGCGCGGCATCTCGATGATGCGTCACGATCTGCGCACGCATACGCGCGGCACCTTCGCCGCGCTCGGCATGCCGTATTTCATCGACCATCTGCACAAGCTTGGCGTCACCGCCGTGGAACTGTTGCCCGTGCACGCGTTTCTCACCGAGCGCTTTCTGGTCGAGCGCGGGCTGCGCAACTACTGGGGCTACAACACGGCAGCGTTCTTCGCGCCGGAGCCCTCGTATCTCTCAGGCTACGACACCGACGAAATGCGCATCGCCGTGCGCCAGTTGCACGCGGCGGGCATCGAGGTATTGCTCGATGTTGTCTACAACCACACTTGCGAAAGCGGCGAAGTCGGACCGACGGTCTCCTGGCGCGGGCTCGACAACGCCTGCTATTACCGCTGCGTGCCTGGCGACGAACGCCACCTCATCAACGACACCGGTTGCGGCAACACGCTCAATCTCTCGCATCCGCGGGTCTTGCAGATGGTGGTGGATTCGCTGCGCTATTGGGTCACCTCGTACGGCATCGACGGCTTTCGCTTCGATCTGGGCGTGACGCTCGGCCGCGAAGCGCATGGTTTCGATCCCGCCAGCGGATTCTTCGACGTGTTGCGCCAGGACCCCGTGCTCGCGCAGGTCAAGCTGATTTCCGAGCCGTGGGACGTGGGCCCCGGCGGCTATCAACTGGGCAACCATCCGCCGGGCTTCGCCGAATGGAACGACCGCTTTCGCGACAGCGTGCGGCGTTACTGGCGCGGCGCGCCCAGCCAGCGCGCGGACCTCGCCGCGCGCCTCACGGGTTCGGCCGACCTGTTCGACCGGCGCAAGCGTCGTCCGTGGGCCTCGCTCAATTTCGTGACCTCGCACGATGGCTTCACGCTCGCCGATCTGGTGTCGTACGAACACAAGCACAACGAAGCGAATGGCGAAGACAATCGCGACGGCCACAACGAAAACTGGAGCGCGAACTGGGGCGTGGAAGGCCCGACCGACGATCCCGCCATTCTCGACACGCGCGCCCGCGTCACGCGTTCGATGCTGGCGACGCTGTGCATCGCGCTCGGCACGCCGATGCTGCTCGCCGGCGACGAAACCGGCCGCACCCAGCATGGCAACAACAACGCCTACTGCCAGGACAACGAGATTTCCTGGCTCGACTGGACACTCGCGGCGACGCCGCAAGGCGAGGCGATGACGGCATTCGCCGCGCGCGCCATTGCGTTGCGCCGGGACCATCCCTTGCTGCGGGAGACGCATTTTCTGTTCGGCGACCGCGAGGTGCTGCCCGGCATCCACGACATCGACTGGTTCGACGAGCACGGCGAGCCGCTCTCGCCCGCGGCATGGCAGGACCCCGAGGCGCGCGCGTTTGCGGTGCGGCGCGCGGGACCGGGACTCGACGGCGAAATGGAAGTATTGTTAATGATGCTGAACGCCTCGACGCATGCGGTGAAGTTCACGGCGCCTGCGCCGCGCCTCGCGTGGTTCGTGACGCTCGACACCGCGCATCCCGATGAGCCGCCACATGCGCTAAACGACGGGACGTTCGAGGTCGCCGCGCACACGCTCGTGGTGCTGTGCGCGCGGCATACGCGCTACGCCGGACACGACTCGACGGCAAATGCCGCAAGTGCTGGCAAAACGCCGCCACCCGACCCGCGCCAGCCGCCCGCCGCAGCGCCGGCCACGGGCCCGGATGAACACGCTGCTGGATAGCCACAGGAACTGGCCATGACCCTGCATCCGAACGATCTGAACAATCCGCACGATCAGCACAATCCGTGCGATCAGCCCATGCAACACCCGTCGCACGAACCGCATGCCCGCCATTTCATGCACTGTCTGCCATTCGGCGCGCAGTTGACGGGCGCGGCGCTCGCGCAGCCGCATACGCGCTTTCGCTTCTGGGCACCTTCATGCAGCGCCGTGCAGGTGGTATTCGAGCGCGACGATGCGCACGAGGCACCCGCCCCGCTCGACATGACGCCGTCCCACAATGGCTGGTTCGAAGCGCAGGCGCTATGCGGGCCCGGCACGCGCTATCGCTACCGCATCGACGGCGGGCAACTCGTTCCCGACCCCGCTTCGCGCTTCCAGCCGCACGGCGTACATGGCCCGAGCGAAGTGCTCGATGCACGCGCTTACGCCTGGCAGCATGCGCAATGGCAGGGCCGTCCGTGGGAAGAAACCGTGCTCTACGAACTGCATGTGGGCGCGCTCGGCGGCTATCGCGGCGTGATGAAGCGTTTGCCCGCGCTCGCGGCGATCGGCATCACGGCCATCGAACTGATGCCCCTGAACGACTATCCCGGCGAGCGTGGCTGGGGCTACGACGTCGTGCTGCCCTATGCGCCGCATGCGGCCTACGGCACACCCGACGAACTCAAGGCGTTGATCGATACGGCGCACGGACTCGGATTGCAGGTGTTTCTCGACGTGGTCTACAACCACTTCGGGCCGGACGGCAACTGGCTCGGCCAGTACGCGAAACCCTTCTTCAAGGCGGGCACGCATACGCCGTGGGGCGAAGCGCTCGACTTCGCGCGCCCCGAAGTGCGCGACTTCTATAGCGACAACGCACTCTACTGGCTCACCGAATATCGCTTCGACGGCCTGCGTCTGGACGCCGTGCACGCGATCGACAATCCCGACTGGCTGCGCGAACTCGCCGATCATGTGCAGGCGCGCGTGGAGCCGGGCCGCCATGTGCATCTGGTGCTGGAAAACGAGCATAACGAAGCGAATCTGCTGGAGACGCACTTCAGCGCCCAATGGAACGACGACGCCCATCACGCGCTGCATGTCATGCTCACCGGCGAATCGGAGGGCTATTACCGCGCCTTCACCGATCACCCGATCCAGAAGCTCGCACGCGCACTGAGCGAAGGTTTCGTCTATCAGGGCGATCCGTCGCCGGTCCATGACGGCAAGCCGCGCGGCGAGCCAAGCGGGCATCTGCCGCCCACCTCGTTCGTGATGTTTCTGCAAAATCACGACCAGATCGGCAACCGCGCGTTCGGCGAGCGCCTGCGCACGCTCGCCGACGACGATGCGCTGCGCGCGGCCACGGCGCTGCTGCTGCTCTCGCCGCAGATTCCGCTGCTGTTCATGGAAGAGGAATATGGCTCGACGCAGCCGTTCCTGTTTTTCACGGGTTTCGAAGGCGATCTCGCCGATGCGGTGCGCGAAGGTCGTCGCCGCGAATTCAAGGCCTTTAGCGCCTTCGGCGATGCGAAGCGGCGCGAGGAAATTCCCGATCCGAACGATCCGCAGACCTTCATCCGCTCGTCGCCGCCCGCCGATGCGCCGCTCGACGACGAACGGCGCGACTGGATGCACTTCTATCAATCCGCGCTCACGGTGCGTGCGCGTCTGCTGACGCCACGTCTGCGCCACGCGCGCGCGCTCGGCGCGACGGTGATCGCCGACGACGAGGGCAACGGCCAACGCGCGCTGATAGCACGCTGGCGTCTCGACGATGGCGAGACCTATACGATCGCGCTCAATCTCGGCCACGACGGCGTGCGGCTCGATGCTCGCCCCGAAGGCATGGTGGTGTTCGAAACGCCACCGCGCGCGCGCGACTACGCTGACAACGGCGTGCTGCCCGAAAGCGCCTGCATCGCATGGCTGACCGGCAACGTGCCCGACTACGCACTGCATCACGACGCGCGCGCGGTGCGGCGCGAGGAGCCGCTGGCATGAACAGCACAAATAGCGCGCGCCACGGCGAAGCGCTTGCGGAACTGGCCCAGCGCGCGGGTTTCGAAGTCGAATGGTCGGACGCCCACGGCATCACACAGCGCGTGCCGGACAGCACGCTCGAAGCGTTGCTCGAATGCGCGGGCTTGCCCTGCGCGAACGCCACGCAGTTGCGCCATAGCGTTTCGGTCCTGAACGCCGAGCAGTCGTCGCGCCGCCTGCCTCCGCTCATCACCGCCGAATACGAGAGCGCGATCGAATTGCCCGCCTCGGCGGTTCGCACCGGCAGTCACTATCGCATCGACCTGGAGAACGGCGAGCATATCGAAGGCCGCTTCACCTCGCCCAAGGGCGCACCCGCGCTGCTCGCTCCGCTCCCGGAGCCGGGCTATCACACGCTCAGCGTCAACGATCACCGGCTCACGATTGCCGTCGCGCCGCCGCGCTGTCATAACGTAGCCGATGCCTGGCGCGCGCGTCATGGCGACGATGCCCTGCACGTCCCGCCGCTCTGGGGCGTCGCCGCACAATTGTATGGACTCCGACGCAAAGGCGATGGCGGCATCGGCGATTACACGGCGCTGGCCACGCTCGCCACGCAAAGCGGCCGGCACGGCGCGCAGGCGCTCGCGGTCAGTCCCACGCACGCGATGTTCTGCGCGGATCCCGGCCACTTCAGTCCGTATTCGCCTTCCTCCAGACTCTGGCTCAACGTCACGCATATCGACCCGGCCGCGGTATTCGGCGAACAGGCCGCGCGCGAAGCCGCCGACGCGGCGCAGACTGGCGATGCAGGGCGCGAACTCGAAGCGCTGTCGCTGATCGACTGGCAGCGCGCCGCGCCGCTCAAACTCAAAGTCCTGCGCGTGCTGTTCGAGCGCTTCGACGCCACCGAACGCACGAGCCGTTCGCCGCGCGCCGCCGCCTTCGACGCCTTCTGCGCGCGCGGCGGCGAGGCGCTCGAAGATCACGCGCGTTTCGAGGCGCTTCAGGAAGCCATGCTCAGCGGCGACTCGGGTGCGTACCACTGGCGCGACTGGCCCGAAGCGCTGCGCGACCCGCGCAGCCCTGCGGTGACGACTTTCGCAACGGAGCGTCGCCGCGAAGTGGACTTCTATCGCTTCCTGCAATGGCTCGCCGCCGAAGGGCTTTCGCAGGCGCAGCGCGCCGCGCGCGAGGCGGGCATGGCGATCGGTCTCGTCGCCGATCTCGCCGTAGGTTGCGACGGTGCGGGCTCGCATGCCTGGTCGCTGCCCAACGACATGTTGCAGCGCGTCTCGGTGGGCGCGCCGCCCGATATCTTCAACCAGGCCGGACAAAGCTGGGGGCTCACCACGTTCTCGCCGCGCGCGATGCACAACAACGGCTTTCGCGCCTTCATCGACATGCTGCGCGCCGCGTTCGCCCACGCGGGCGGCGTGCGCATCGACCATATCCTCGGGCTGCGGCGGCTGTGGCTCGTGCCCGAGGGCGAGAGCGCAAAGCACGGCGCGTATCTGCGCTATCCGTTCGACGATCTCGTGCGCCTGATCGCACTCGAATCGTGGCGGCATCGTGCGATCGTGATCGGCGAGGATCTGGGCACCGTGCCGCCGGGCCTGCGCGAGCGGCTGGCCGCGCATGGACTCTATGGCATTCGCGTGCTCTGGTTCGAGCGCGAGGGGCACGGCTTTCTGCCGCCCGCGCGCTACGACGCGCACGGCATCGCCACCACCACCACGCACGATCTGGCGACGGTCGCGGGCTGGTGGCAAGGCGCCGATATCGACTGGCGCAACCGCATCGGCCAGACCCTGCCGCGCGCGGACGGGCGCGACCCGGTCGCGCTCGAACACGCACAGCGCGACGCCGACCGCGCCGCGCTCTGGCACGCGCTCCAGCAGACCGGCTTCGCGCCACGCGAAGCGGCCGAACCGCCGCCGGACGATCCGCCCGTCGATGGCGCGCTCGGTTACGTGGCCGCCAGTGCGAGCCCGCTCGTGACCTGCCCGCTCGAAGACCTGCTCGGCATGGCCGATCAGCCGAACCTGCCCGGCTCCATCGACGAACATCCGAACTGGCGGCAGCGCCTGCCGCTGCCCGTCGACGTCCTGTTCGCCGATCCCGCGTTCGCCGCGCGCGTGGAGACGATCGTGCACGCACGCGAATGCGCGGGTACGGCGGATGCAGCAAGGCGCAGCACGGGCGCGGAATCCGCCTCGCCCCCCGTACCGCCGACGCCATGACACTTCCCCGCGCCACGCTGCGCCTGCAGCTTCATCACGCTTTCACCTTCGACGACGCGCTCGCGCAACTCGACTACTTCACCACGCTCGGCGTGAGCCATCTGTATCTCTCGCCGATCACGACGGCCCAGCCCGGCTCGATGCACGGCTACGACACGGTCGACTACGGTACGGTGAGCGCGGAGCTCGGCGGCGAAGGGGCGCTGCGACGCCTCGCCGATGCCGTCCACGCGCGCGGCATGGGTCTCGTCGTGGACACCGTGCCGAACCACATGGGCGTGGGCGGCGCGCACAACGCGTGGTGGCTCGATATTCTCGAATGGGGGCGGCATAGCGCGTTCGCGCGCCACTTCGACGTGGACTGGCACTCGCCCGACCCGGCGCTGCGCGGCAAGGTGCTGATGCCGTTTCTGGGCGCGCAGTACGGCGAAGAACTCGCGGCCGGCCGTATCGAACTGAAGTTCGACGCGCTTGCTACGCGCTTTTTTGTGCAATACGGGCCGCACGTGTGCCCGATCTGTCCGATCGACTATGCGGCGCTGCTGCAATCGGCCAATCGCGCCGATCTGAGCGCCCTCGCCGCGTCGTTCCAGGGCCTCACCACGCAGCCCGACGATCAGGTACGCGCCGCCGCCGCGCGCGACGCCCTGCGCGAATTCGTCGAGCGCGAAGGGACGGCCGCGATCGAATTCGTTCTGGAATCCTATCGAAGCGATGATCCCGTGCCACGCGACCGCCTGCACCGACTGCTGGAGCGCCAGCATTTCCGGCTCGCGTGGTGGCGCACGGCGGCGGACGAGGTGAACTGGCGGCGCTTCTTCGACGTGAGCGCACTCGCGGGCGTGCGGGTGGAGCGTCATGACGTATTCGAAGCGGTGCACAAGCTCATCTTCCGCCTCTATGCGGACGGCGTGATCGACGGCCTGCGGATCGACCACATCGACGGACTCGCCGATCCGCGCGAATACTGCGAGCGGCTGCGCCAGCGGCTCGCGACGTTGCGCGCGGGCGCGCCGTATATCGTCGTCGAAAAGATCCTTGCGCGCGGCGAGGCGCTGCGCGATGACTGGCCCGTGCAAGGCACGACTGGCTACGACTTCATGAACGACGTGGGCGCCCTGCTGCACGATCCGGCAGGGGCCGCGCCGCTGGCGCAAACGTGGGCCGCGATCTCGGGCGAGGACGCGACATTCGCGCAGGTGGCGCTCGACGCGCGCCGCGAAGTGCTGAACGTGTCGCTCGCGGCGGAACTCGATCATGCGGCGCGCGCGCTGCACCGTATCGCGCGCGAGCAGCCGGGCACGCGCGACTTCACTTATGCGAGCGTGCTTCGCACCGTCGCGCAACTGGCCATGCATTTTCCGGTGTATCGGATCTATCCGGTCAATGGTTTGCGCGGCGCGCTCGACAGCCGCTATTTCAATGTCGCGCTGGAAGCTGCGCGCCGTGCGTTGCCGCGTGCGAATCTCGGCGCGCTCGAGCAGGTCGATGCCTGGCTCGGCGCACGCGCGCCGGACGCCGCGAACGGCAATGCGGCGAAAGCGACGCGCGTGAGCAATGCCAGCGCAAGCAACGCGAAACATGGCGGACAGAATCCGCCAGCCGCGCCCTTGAGCCACGCACTGATCGCGCAGCGCACGGCACTTGCGTTGTTCTCGCAACTCACCGCGCCGCTTGCAGCGAAGGCGACCGAAGATACCGCGCTTTATCGCTACGGCCGCCTGCTCTCGCGTAACGACGTGGGCACCGATCCCGACGATTTTTCGCTCAGCGTGGCCGAATTTCACGCTGCCAACGTGCAGCGCCAGCGCCGCACGCCTTATGCGCTGCTCGCCACCGCCACCCACGACCACAAGCGCGGCGAGGACGTGCGCGCTCGCCTCGCCGTGCTCAGCGAGATCGCGCCAGAGTGGGACGCGACGCTGCGCGCCTGGTCGATGCTCAACCAGCCACAGCGGCGCAACGGCACCCCATCGAACGCCGACACCGCGCCGTGGTCGCCCGGCCCCACCGCCGAGGCAATGCTCTATCAGACGCTCGTGGGCTGCTGGCCGCCGCAACTCGATCCCGCCGATGAAGCGGGTGTGCGCGCGCTGGCCGAACGCGTCGCGCAATGGCAACTAAAAGCGTTGCGCGAAGCGAAACTACGCACCAATTGGCTCCTGCCCGACGAAGCCTATGAGTCGGAGTGCCAGGCATTTCTCTTCGACATCCTCGCGCCGCAGCAACGTGACGGCTTCCTGCCTGCGCTGGCCGCTTTCGTCGCGCGCGTAGCACCGGCTGGCGCCGTGAATACGCTATTGCAAACCGTGCTGCGCCTCACCTCGCCGGGCGTGCCCGATCTCTATCAAGGCACGGAGCTTTGGGATTTCAGTCTCGTCGATCCCGACAATCGCAGGCCCGTGGACTATGCGCAGCGCGCGGCAGCGCTCGACGACACTTCGCCTGCCATCAAGCTCGCGAACTGGCGCGACGCGCATGTGAAGCAGGCCGTGATCCACCGGCTGCTCGCACTGCGCGAGCGCGCTACGGGTCTGCTGCGTGAAGGGGAATATTGGCCGCTCGACGTGCGCGGCGCGCTGGCCGCGCATGCGATCGCGTTCGTGCGCCGTCACGGCGATCGCTGGGCGGTCATCGTCGGCACACGGCACGCGGCAAAGTTACTCGACGGCGACTTGCCGCTGGTCGCGCCCGCGCGTTGGGGCGATACCGCCATCGCGCTGCCGAAGGATTGCCCGGCATCGGCGCTGCACGACTGGCTGGCCGATGCGGACCACAGCGCCAGCAAGGACGGCGCGTCAGGCGATCAAGCCAACCTGCTCTATCTGCGCGACGTGCTGGCTGCGTTGCCGGTTGCAGTCCTCACGAATCTCACGCGAGCCTGAGGTCAACCGCGCTCAACTGAGGATCAACCGCCCTCGTCTTCCAGATCCTTCGGGTACACGCGGACCAGGATGATGCGCGGGCCCTTCATCTTCTTCACGACAATGTCGAAGCGGTCGAACGACACGCGTTGCCCTTCGGTCGGCAGATCGTTGAGCGCGTGGATCACGAGGCCGCCCACCGATTCGGCGCGTCCTTCGTCGATGTCGATACCCAGCGCCTGCTCCAGCGACACCACCGGCAGACTGCCGCGGCCCATCAGCGTGCCGTCGTCCATGCGGGTCCAGTCGGTATCGGCCTGATGGAACTCGTCGTGAATCTGGCCCACCAGTGCGCCCAGCAGATTGTCGAGCGTGAGGAAGCCGCTCGGCCGCATACCCTTGCGTCCGACCAGCGCGAAGTGCGGCGCACCCTTGCGAAAGCGCCGGAATAGCGCGAGCGCGGGCGCTTCGGGCTTCACGTACTGCACCGGGCGCACGAACTTGCCGAGGTCGTCGAGCGTGTGACCGGCCTCGCGCGCGAGCAACAGATCCTTCAGGTGAATGAGTCCCGCGACCTGTTCGCCCGATGCATCCTCGAACAGCGGATAGCGGCTAAAGCGATGGCGAGCGACGATCTGCATGTTCTCGCGCAAGGAGAGATCGCGACGCAGCCCCACCATCTCGTGCGCGGGGCGCATGAGGTCGGAGACGGTCAGGCGCGAGAAGTCGAGCGAGTGGGCCAGCGTGTTCCATTCGTCCACGCTCAGCGAGTTCGCGTTGGCGGCGGCGCCGTGTGCGTGCACGGCGGCCGCCTCGCGCGCCGGGCGCCCGCGTGCCTCGCGGCCTTTCGCGCCTGCGTGCGCACCGGTATCGCTGTGCGAGCGCAACGCGGCCTGCGCTTCGGCTTCGGCGGCGGCGCGGCGGCTACGCAGGATCAGCTTGAGTTCTTCCGTCGAATAGTGCGCCTCGCTGCCGTGGTCGGCCGACAAGCCCGCCAGGCGCAGCACCGCATTGGCGCTGGAGTTGAGCACCCAGATCGCCGGATACATCGTCCAGTAGAAGCCGTAGAGCGGCGTGGCGGCCCACAGCGATATTTTCTCGGCTTCGCGGATCGCGAGCGACTTCGGCGCCAGTTCGCCCACCACAATGTGAAGGAACGAAATCGCCGTGAAGGCGAATACCAGCGAAATGCCGTGGATCAGCGCCGGCGAGCTCACGCCCACCAGTTCGAAAACGGGTTCGAGCAATTGCGCGAAGGCAGGCTCGCCGATCCAGCCAAGACCGAGCGAGGCCAGCGTGATGCCGAGCTGACAGGCGGACAGGTAAGCGTCGAGCTGGCCGTGCACCTTGGCGAGCAGACGTCCGCGCAGGCCATGCTCCGCGGCGAGACTTTGCACGCGCGTCGCGCGCAGCTTGACGAGGCCGAATTCGGCCGCGACGAAGAAACCGTTGAGGGCAACGAGCAACAGCGCGCCGACCAGGGCGAAGAGCTGAATCAAGACTTGGGGCTCCGGAAAAGCGAAGCGCTCAGTATAAGGGGTGAAAGAACGCTGTAAGGCATCGACGGCCCGCTCGCGCGGGCGCATCGACTGGCGTTCGGCACATCAGGCGCCGCTGGATGGCACGTTCAGCGTGAGCAATGCCGCCTCGCCTTGCACGAGCGGTTGCGCTTCGAAGCGGCCGCCGTGGGCTTCGGCGACGCGCTGGCAGAGCGCGAGCACCCACGGAAAGCGTCCCTGTTCCTGCGGCTCGCGAGCCTGGGCGCGGGCAAACGGTTCGAACAGATGCGTCAGGGCGTCGTCGGTGAGCGACGCGGGGCTGGCTTGCCAGCGCACTTCGAACTGCGCCGCCGTGGCCGTGGCGCTTACGGCGAGCGTGACCGTGCCGCCCTGCGCGGCGGCTTCCGTGGCGAAGGCCAGCAGCAGCCAGAGCGCCTGGGCCACGCGCTCGCGCCCGGCATCGAGCGTGGCGGCGCGGGGTACGCCCTCCACCGCGATCGTCACGTCGCGCGCGTCGGCGAGCGCGGCGCGCACATCGGCAACGATTTCGTCGATCAGCGCGTCGAGTTCGAACGACGTGCGCTCGATCTGGAGTTTGCGGGTTTCGGCGCGGGTGGTATCGACTAGCGTTTCAAGCAGGTGCACCTGCTGTTCCACGCCCGTGCGGATGCCGCCGAGCGCGCGCTGCGCGGTGGCGTCGGCGCTGTCGATCTTGCGGTCGAGCACATAGGCCCAGCTATGGATGGCATTCAGGGGGCTGCGCAAATCGTGCGAGACGCGCGAAAGCACGTAATCGCGCATGAAAAGCGCGGCCTCGGCACACAGGCGTGCCGTGCGTTCGGTACGGGTAGGGGTGGTCGACGCCATCGTTTCCTCTTCTATCGCCCGCCTGGGCAGGCTGGCCCATCTGGCTGGGCGTGGGCCTCATTATAGGCAGGGGCGCGAAGCCGCGGCGCCATCGCGCGCCCAGTCCCCTTGCGCCCCGTCGAGCCGCATGTGCCGTGCCCGCCTTTCAATCCCTTCACGTGACGCGCCGGCCATGCCTCGCGAGCCTGCAAAGCGCCTACAATAGCGCTTTTACCCAATCCGATTCAGGAGTATTCCATGTCCATCGTGACCACCGCATCCGGCCTCAAGTACGAAGACCTGACCGAAGGCACCGGCGCAGAAGCCACCGCCGGCCAGACGGTCAGCGTGCATTACACCGGCTGGCTGACGGACGGCCAGAAGTTCGATTCGAGCAAGGACCGTAACGACCCGTTCGCCTTCGTGCTGGGCGGCGGCATGGTCATCAAGGGCTGGGACGAAGGCGTCCAGGGTATGAAGGTCGGCGGCGTGCGCAAGCTCACGATTCCGCCGCAACTCGGCTACGGCGTGCGCGGCGCAGGCGGCGTGATTCCGCCGAACGCAACGCTCGTGTTCGAAGTGGAACTGCTCGACGTCTAAGCTGGCGTCAGCGTCAAACGGTGCTCCGTATGAGCGCCGTTTGACGAGTCCGTGCGTTCGCCATGAATCCGCATCATCACACTCCCGTTACCGCCCCCGGCGTCGAATTGCGCCGCTACGGCGCGATCGAAGCCACCGATCTGCACGACTTTCACCAGATCGTGCTCGGGCTCGACGGTTCGATGGAGATGTCGGTCAACGGCGTGGGCGAGCGCATCGACGAATGCTCCGCCTGGCTGATTCCAGCCGGCGCGCAGCACGAATATTCGGGGATCGGCGAGAACTGCCAGTTGGTGCTGGATTTGCCGGCAGCATCGCTCGCGGTGCCTGAACGGCTGTTCGATTCGGCGCGGGCCGTGCGCATCGACCCGGCACTTACGACGCTCGTGCGCCAGATCGCGCAGCGCGCCTCGCTGCCCTTGCATGAGCAGGACAACGATGCCGACTTGCGCGCGCGACGCTTCCATTGGGACGCTTCGGCTCGCCTGTGCGCCGCCGTGATCGCGCAAACCGGTATCGCTGGCGACCCGGTATCGGCGGCAGCGGCCGGGCTGGACTTTACGCGCATCGACCGCTGGCTGCGCGCACATCTGGCGGAACCGCTGCGTATCGCCGATCTCGCCGCGCATTGCGGCTTCGGCATGCGGCGCTTTCATCAGCTCTTTATCGAAGCGTTCGGCGAGACGCCGCATCGCTATCTTCAGCGTCTGCGTCTGGACACGTCGCTCGCGCTGCTTGCGGACCCGCGCTGCTCGCTCACGCAGATCGCGCTCGAAGTGGGCTTCGGCGATCAGAGCGCCTTCACGCACGCCTTTACGCGGCGCTTCGGGCTCGCGCCCGGCCAATGGCGCGCGCTGCCCTCGCACTGAATCACGCTGTTCGCTTCACTCGAAGCGATACTCCCACTGCGCCTGCGCCCCGACTGCGAGGCGTCTGCCCGCACCACTCAAGACTGTCGCGTTCTGCCCGAACGTGAGGCCGCCGTCCACACGCGCGTCGACGCGAAACGTCTGCAACGTATCGAGCGGCTCGTCCGGCCAGTGCGCGTCACGCTCGCCCGTGTGCTGATCGATGGTCGTGATCGGGCAGCGCGAACACGGCTTCACGAAGCGCAGCACCACGTCGTCGTGACCGGCTTCGCCTTCGATCGAAAGCGTATCGATAAAGTCCTCGTCGAATGCCTCGCCGCCATCGACCACGATATTGGGCCGGAAGCGGCTCATCGGCACCGGCGGCGCACCCTTGGCCGCCAGGCGCGCATTGAGATCGGCCAGTGACGACTCGCTTGCGACGAGGATCGGAAAACCATCGGCGAATTGCGTGGGCGCGTCCTGGTCCTGCGTCCATTTCTTGCTCGCAAGCCGCGTGACATCCTGCGCGAAACGTACGAGGCGCACCGGCACGCCCAGCGCGCGCGTGAACCACTGCGCCGCCTCATCGCCTTCGTCGAGCGCCTCGAACGTGTCTTTCCACACCGTCGCGCTCATGCGCGCCTCGTCGCCGCGCGGCGCGAACGGCAGCAGCAGTGAGGCATCCATGCCGTCCATCGAGAGCCTCACGCCGTCTTCCTCGAAGGCCGGAACGATGCGCGCCATCGCCGCGAATTCGCGCTGCGAGACAAACCGTCCCGTTGCGTCCACAACCATCCAGTGACGGTCCCACATCAGCCCTTGCGATTCGAGCTGCGCGCGATCGAGCGCGATCGCGCCACACGATTTCACCGGATAGACGAACAAGCCACGAATCACCGCCATGATGCACTCACTCAAGACAAGAAAAATAACAACGACGCGCCGCCTGCGCTATCACACGCCTGATTGCACGCCATCGAGCCCGCGCGCGAGATCGGTGCGCACGTCCTGCGGATCTTCGAGGCCCACCGCGAGGCGGATCAACCCTTCCGTGATGCCTGCCGCCGCGCGCGCCTCCGGCGCAATGCGACCGTGCGTCGTGGTGGCCGGATGCGTGATGGTCGTGCGCGTGTCGCCCAGATTGCCGGTGATCGAGCAGACCTTCGTGTTGTCGATCACGCGCCAGGCATTCGCACGCTGTGCTTCGGGCGTATCGCCTTTCAGTTCGAACGAAACGATGGCCCCACCCTTCTTCTGCTGACGCTTGGCAAGTTCGTGCTGCGGATGCGATTCGAGGCCCGGGTAATAGACGCGCTTCACGGCCGGATGCGCTTCGAGCCAGCGCGCGATCTCGAGCGCGTTGTCCGATTGCTTCTCCACGCGCAGCGAGAGCGTTTCCATGCCCTTGAGCAGCACCCAGGCGTTGAACGCGGACAGCGTCGGGCCCGCGCTGCGCACGAACGGAAACACCTTCTCCTGGATGAACTGCTTCGAGCCCACCAGCGCGCCGCCGAGCACGCGGCCCTGACCATCGAGGAACTTGGTGGCCGAGTGCATCACGACATCCGCGCCGAACTTGAGCGGTTGTTGCAGCGCCGGGCTACAGAAACAGTTGTCGACGACGAAGAGCGCGCCCGCCGCCTTCGCGATCTTGCTCACGGCTTCGATATCGGCGATCTCGGTGAGCGGGTTCGACGGCGTTTCGAGGAAAAACAGCTTCGTTTCAGGGCGCACAGCGCTTTTCCAGGCATCGAGATCGTGCGGATCGACGAAAGTCGTCGTGATGCCAAAGCGCGGGAATATCTGCGAAAACATGCCGAGCGTCGAGCCAAACAGGCTGCGCGAGCTGACGATGTGATCGCCCTGCTGTAGTGTCGCCATCACCACCGACATGATCGCGGCCATGCCCGAGGCCGTCGCCATGCAGGCTTCACCGCCTTCGAGCGCGGCGAGACGGTCCTGGAACATCGTGACGGTCGGATTCGTGAAACGCGCGTACGTATAGCCGGTTTCGGAGTTGGCGAAACGCTCGGCCGCTTCGGCGGCGCTACCGAAACAAAAGCTCGACGTGAGATAGAGCGCTTCCGAATGTTCGTTGAACTCACTGCGCAGCGTGCCCGAGCGGACCGCCAGCGTGTCGAAGTTGAGGTGATCGTCCATGTCCGTATTTTCCGTAACCAGAGCCGTCGTTCATGTCTGCGCGCCTCACCCAACCCGCACGGCGCAGACGCAAAAAAGCCCGCTTGCGTCAGCGTGAGCTGAGCCGGAAGCGGGCTTCGAGTGCGATCACGGCGAGCGCGGGCAGCGACCCGTACCCGCCGTCGCGTGCATCACTCCACCGAGAGTTGCAGGTGAAGCTGCGAGCGCGTGCCGCCGTCCATCGCGTCGCTCGCGGCGTCGCGATCCGACTGCGATTGCGGTGCGAGGCGCGCGGTCTCGATGTTGTCGAGATACGCGCTCGTGATATCGCCGGTGATGTATTCGCCGTCGAAGCACGAAGCTTCGAAGTCGCCCAGTTCCGGGTTGATATCGCGCACGGCCTTCTTGAGCGCATCCACGTCCTGATAGACGAGGTAGTCCGCGCCGATGATGCGCGCCACTTCCTCGTCCGTGCGGCCATGCGCCACCAGTTCGCCGCGCGTGGGCATGTCGATGCCGTACACGTTCGGGAATTTCACGGGCGGCGCCGCCGACGCGAAGATCACCTTGGTCGCGCCCGCATCGCGCGCCATCTGCACGATTTCGTGCGAGGTGGTGCCGCGCACGATCGAGTCGTCGATGATCAGCACGTTCTTGCCCTTGAACTCGATGCCCATGGCGTTGAGCTTCTGGCGCACCGACTTCTTGCGCATCGCCTGGCCCGGCATGATGAAGGTGCGGCCGACGTAGCGGTTCTTGAAGAAGCCTTCGCGATACTCGACGCCCAGCTTGTTCGCCACCTGCATCGCCGCGGGACGCGACGAATCGGGAATCGGCATGACTACGTCGATCTTCACGTCGGGCAGTTCGCGCTGGATCTTCTCGGCGAGATAGTCGCCCATGCGCAGACGCGCGTTGTAGACCGGCACGCCGTCGAGCACCGAATCCGGACGCGCGAGGTACACGAGTTCGAAGATGCAGGGGTTGAGCGTGGGCGACTCGGCGCATTGCTGCGAGTGGAACTTGCCGTCGAAGTCGATGAACACCGCTTCACCGGGACGCACGTCACGCACGAATTCGAAGCCGATGCCTTCGAGCGCCACCGATTCCGACGCCAGCATCCATTCCGTGCCTTCCGCCGTTTCCTGCTTGCCGATGCACAGCGGGCGAATGCCGAACGGGTCGCGGAACGCGAGCAGACCGTAGCCGGCGATCAGCGAGACGATGGCGTACGAGCCGCGCAGGCGGCGGTGCACGCCCGAGACCGCCTTGAAGAGCGCGGCCGGATCGAGCTCCAGCCCCGTGCTCGCGAGTTGCACTTCGTGCGCGAGCACGTTGAGCAGCACTTCGGTATCGGAACTGGTGTTCACGTGGCGGCGATCCACACGGAACATCTCTTCCTTCAACTGTTGCCAGTTGGTGAGATTACCGTTGTGGGCGAGGACGATGCCGAAAGGCGCGTTCACGTAGAACGGCTGGGCTTCTTCTTCGCTCGACGCCGAGCCGGCCGTCGGGTAACGCACCTGGCCGATGCCGCTGGTGCCGGGCAGGCTACGCATGTTGCGCGTGCGGAACACGTCGCGCACCATGCCGTTGGCCTTATGCATATGGAACGTGCTGCCGTTCGCGGTGGCAATGCCGGCCGCGTCCTGACCACGGTGCTGCAACAGCAGCAGCGCGTCATAGAGGAGCTGATTGACGGGAGAACGGGAAACTACGCCTACGATGCCGCACATGGCAGGTCCTTCAAAAAAGCGAAATCGGTAACGACGCGGTGACGGCGGCCGGCAGAGCCGGCGCGAAGCGCCGCGAAGGGGCATTACTTGTCTTCGGGCCGGGCTTGCGTCACGCGATCAGCTTCTGATCAGACGTGAACGTAGGCCGCGAGCGTCTCGGGCAACAGCGGTTTCAGTTCGTGCACACCCTGCTCGGCATAGGGCCGCAGCAGCGCCTTGCGCCAGAAGTCCTGCTGGGGCAGCTCGGTCAGTCCCGCGAGGACGACGAGAATCAGCACCAGCACGACGCCTCGCACGAGGCCGAACAGCATGCCAAGCGAGCGATCCACGCCGCCCAGCCCGCTCACCTGGACCAGCCGGGTCAGCAATGCATTGCCCACACCCGCGACGAGCACCACGGCGATCACGATCAGCGCGAAGGCGATCAGCCACTGGGTCAGCGCCCCGCCCGGCCAATGCGCGGGAATGAAGGGCACCACACGGTCCACGAAGCGGCATCCCACCACAAAGGCCGCGATCCAGCCGATCAGCCCGAAAATTTCGCCGATGAAGCCACGCCACGCGCCTCGCAGCGCGGACAGCCCCATCACCGCCATTACAGCGTAGTCGAATGCCGTGAACATGGACGGCTTATTCGGCGTTGCCGTTCGAACCGGACGCGAGGCCCGCGCCGCGCACCTTGGCGATCGCCTCCGAGGCGGCCGCGCGATCCGGGAACGGACCCGCGCGCAACAGGGTGCGCGTGGTGCCGTCCGTATCCTTGCGTTGTTCGGTATATGCGGGTACGCCCGCGGCTTTCAACTTGGCGACCCAACGATTCGCGGCGGCGGCGTCCGGGAACGCGCCCAGCTGCACCGCGAAGCGCGCACCCGGCGGCGTGGCGGGCGTGGCCGCGTCGCCATCGGCGCTGTCGTCGCTCGTGTTGTCCGTGGCGGCAGGCTTGCTGCGCGAGGCGAGCGCCGTGGCCGGAGCGGCCGGCTGCGCGGGCTTCGCGGCTGGCTTCTGCGCCTGTGCGGTCTGTGTCGTGGAATTGGACTGCGTCTGCGCCTGTGCGGCAGGCGCGGGTTTGGACGGTGCGCTTTGAGCGGACTGGGCCGCTTGAGCCGCTTTAGCCGTTTGCGTGTTCTGGTTCGCCGTATTGGCGACATTGGCCGCCGCGAGACCCGAGGCGCCCGGCGCAACGTCAGCAGCAGCCGGATTGTCGGGAGCGACGCCTGCCTGGCTGTCCACGTCGTCGTCGCGCGCGGCGTTCTTTGGCGCGGGATGACTCGGGATGTCGATGGCGATGTCGTCGGTAACGGGCTTCGGATGCGAATCCAGCACCATCGGCAGGATCACGATGGCGGCCAGCACCAGCGCGATCGCACCGACGAGGCGGCGGCGGGCGCGCTGCTTTTCGGGCAACGTGGGGTCGAGGAGCATCGCCTCGGCGTCGCGCGTGCGATCCGGCCGGCGGCTACGCCGCTCCACGCGCGTGTTCTGACTGCTCCGCCGGGTGGTGGTGGAGCCCGTGTCGGCACCGCGTCGGCGGGGCGCGTCGTCTTTCTTGCCGAACGAGAAAATTCCCATGTATGGCTGCTTTTGGCCTGTGCGTGGCGGCTTGCAGGGTGCCGCGCGATCAGTGCTGCTGTGACTTTCGCCAGGCCATGACGCCGGCGACAGTCAGAAAACTCCCGAAGACGACAATTCTATCATTTTCGGTAGCCCGTTTTAGCGCATCTTGAAACGCCTCGGCGGGCGTTTCGTAGCGCGTGACGCTGCTATCTGCGCCCTCTTCCACGCCCGCGTCGCGCAGCACGTCCTCGAGCTGTTGCGCCGACGCCGCACGGGGACCGGGCAGGCCGGTCACGCACCAGTGGTCGATTTCGCCCTTCAGATGGCCGATCACGCCCGCGATGTCCTTGTCGCGCATGGCGCCAAAAACCGCGTACGTGTACGGAAAATAGCCCATGCTGCCGAGATTTTGCCCAAGCACGGCGGCGGCGTGCGGATTATGGCCGACGTCGAAAATGATCGCAGGCTTGCCCGGCAGGACCTGGAAGCGGCCCGGCAATTCGACGTTGGCCAGACCCAGGCGAATATCCTGGGCCGAGACCGGCAGGCGATCGCGCATCGACTCCAGCGCCGCGAGCGCCGCCGACGTATTGATCAGCTGATTCGCGCCGCGCAGCGCCGGGTAGGCGAGCGCCGAACGGCGTTGCGTCGGGCCGACATAGCTCCATTGCTGGCGCTCGTTGCCGGGCGCGCCTTCATAGCGGAAATCGCGGCCGAAGAGCCACAGTTCGGCGCCGATCGCTTCGGCATGGTCGATCAGCGACTGCGGCGGCAGCGGGTCCGAGCAGATCGCCGGCTTGCCCGGGCGGAAGATGCCGGCCTTCTCGAAGCCGATCTTCTCGCGCGTGTCGCCCAGGTATTCGGTGTGATCGAGGTCGATGCTCGTGACGATCGCGCAGTCGGTGTCGAGGATGTTCACGGCGTCCAGACGGCCGCCCAGACCCACTTCGAAGATCACGGCATCAAGACCGCGCGATGCGAACAGATGCATGATCGCAAGCGTGGTGAATTCGAAGTACGTAAGCGAGACCGGCGTGGGCAGCGCGTTGCGTGCGGCTTCAACGGCCTCGAAGTGCGGCAGCAGGTCCGCGTCGCTGGCCTGCTGGCCGTCGATGCGCGCGCGCTCGTTGAACGCCAGCAGATGCGGCGACGTGTGGCAGCCGACGTGATAGCCCGCCTTCAGCAGGATCGTTTCCAGAATCGCACAGGTGGAGCCCTTCCCGTTGGTGCCGCCGACCGTGAAGATCGGGCAGGTGAACGTCAGGTTCAGCGCGTCCTTGACCTGGCTGATGCGGCCAAGGCCCATGTCGATGCCAACCGGATGCGCGGTTTCGAGATGCGTGAGCCACGCGTCGAGGGTGGGAAAGGTACTCATCGGACGATATCGGGATGATTCAGGAAGTGCGGCGCGATTAAGTGAGGCTAGCGTGACGGACTCGTCCGCTACGAAAACACGGCATTATCGCGGAAATGACAACGCGCCGCTTGCTTTCGCTTGCGGCGCGTCTGACAAGGCGCGGAACCCTGAAGTTCCGCGCTCGAACCTCACAGCGGCTGGAGGCTAAGCTCAGGCCACCGCGTCGGCGGGTTGGCGCTGCATGATCGCCATCAGCTGGGCGATTTCCTCGCGCAGCTTGCGACGGTCGACGATCATGTCGATCGCGCCCTTCTGCAGCAGGAACTCCGAACGCTGGAAGCCTTCCGGCAGCTTCTCGCGCACCGTCTGCTCGATCACGCGCGGGCCGGCAAAGCCGATCAGCGCCTTCGGTTCGGCGATCACAACGTCGCCCAGGAATGCGAAGCTGGCCGACACGCCACCCATCGTCGGGTCGGTCAGCACCGAGATGAACGGCAGCTTGGCTTCCGACAGCTTGGTCAGCATGGCCGTGGTCTTGGCCATCTGCATGAGCGACAGCAGGCTTTCCTGCATGCGCGCACCGCCCGAAGCCGTGAAGCAGATGAACGGCACTTGCTGCTCCAGGGCGTTCTGCGCGCCGCGGGCAAAGCGCTCGCCGACCACCGAACCCATCGAGCCGCCCATGAACGAGAACTCGAAGCAGGCGACCACGCAAGGCAGTGTGTGGATCGCGCCACCCATGACGACCATGGCGTCGGTTTCGCCGGTGTCGTCCATCGCTTCCTTGATGCGATCCGGGTACTTGCGGCTGTCCTTGAACTTCAGCGCGTCGACCGGCACGATCTCCTGGCCGATTTCATAGCGGCCCTCCGGATCGAGCAGACCGTCCAGACGCTCGCGCGCGTTGATGCGCATGTGGTGATCGCACTTCGGGCAGACGTGCAGATTTGCTTCGACGTCGTTGCGGTACAGGACCGCTTCGCACTTCGGGCACTTGATCCACAAACCTTCCGGAATGCTCTTGCGGCTTTTCGGATCCGTTTGCTTGATCTTCGGCGGCAGCAGTTTGTCGAGCCAGCTCATTTGTATTCTTCCTTCATCGTGATGCGCGGGCGCGGCGTCCGGTTCAATACGGCAACGTCATTTCGACCGGGTTCCGACCCCGACCGCGCATGGCGAAAACTGGATTTTACAGCAGTCTCATTTCGCGCTCATCTCCCCTTGTCCGAGACGGCGTCTAGCGCTGCCCGAATGTCGGAAATGAATTGCGTGAGAGTTTCTGCGGCGGTGTCAGGCGACGCCTGCTGGAGCAGCTGCACAATGCGGCTGCCGATCACGACCGCGTCGGAGACTTCGGCCACGGCGGCGGCCGTTTCGGCGTCGCGAATACCGAAGCCCACCCCAACGGGCAGCGGCACGCGGGCCTTGATCGCCGGGATTTTACTCGCGATGCTCGCGACGTCCAGATTCGCCGCACCCGTGACGCCCTTGAGCGACACGTAATAGACGTAGCCGCTGGCGATCCGGCCGACTTCCGCGATGCGTTCATCGGTCGACGTGGGCGCGAGCAGGAAGATCGGATCGATGCCAGCCGCCTTCATCTTCGCGGCGAAATCCGCCGACTCCTCGGGCGGATAGTCGACCACCAGCACGCCGTCCACACCCGCTTCCTGCGCGGCGGCCGCAAAGGCGTCGGCGCCCATGCGCTCGATCGGGTTGGCGTAGCCCATCAGCACGACCGGCGTGTCGTTGTCGGTCTCGCGGAAGCGCTTGACGTCCGCCAGCACGCTCTTGAGCGTGACGCCCTTCGCGAGCGCGCGCTCCGACGACTGCTGGATCACGGGGCCGTCGGCCATCGGATCGGAGAACGGCACACCCAGTTCGATCACATCGGCGCCGCCGGCGGCGAGCGCGTGCATGAACTCGACCGTGCGGGCCGGATCGGGGTCGCCTGCCGTCATGAACGGGATCAGGCCTTTCTTGCTGGCAGCGGCGAGCGCCGCGAACTTGCTGTTGATGCGGGACATTTCAGGGTCCTCAGATTCGGTGTGACTGCGCGTCGCGATCGCCATCAATCGCGACATCCGGACGGCGGCGGCGCTTCAGGCGCCTGCCGCAACGCTCGCGGACGTAGCGGACGCGGGGGGCGCTTCTGCGACCAGACTCACGCGTTCACGCGCGATCGCGCAGTAACTTTCATTGATCTCATAGCCGACGAATTCGCGCTTCTGACGCGCGCAGGCGACTGCCGTGGTGCCGCTGCCCATAAACGGGTCCAGCACGCGGCCGCCCGGCGGGCAGCTCGCGAGCACCATGCGCTCGACGATTTCCAGGGGCTTCTGGGTCGGATGATCGACACGTTCCGCGTGCTGGCGATGCAGCCGCGAAACCGACCAGACGTCCTTGGGGTTGTAGCCGAGCTCCAGCCACTTGCTGCCTTCGAACAATTTGCGCGAACGCGCCTTCTTCGTGGCGGCATCGTACGGGATACGGACGGGATCGAGATCGAAGTAATAATCCTTCGAGACTGCGAAAAAGCCGATGTTGTCATGCACCGAGGTAAAGCGGCGGGTCGTGCCGCCCATGCTGGGTACGCGACGATCCCAGACGATCTCGTTGATCATGGTCATTTTCGACTTCAGATAAACGAAGATCTCGGGCGCGTACTGCCAGGTGCAGAACACATAGAGCGAGCCGCTGGCCTTCAGCTTCGGGATGGCCAGATCGAGCCACTCGTAGGTCCAGGCGAGAAAATCCTCACCCGAACGCATATCGGAGTCGTTGCCGTAGTCCTTGCCGAGCCCATATGGCGGGTCGGCGACGATCAGGTCGATCGAGGCATCAGGCAAGTTCGCCGCATCGGTCAGAAAATCGCGGTTCAGGAGCCGGATGGTATCGGGCACCGTGGGCAAGGATTGCAGGCTCACAGCAGCTTCACCTGCCTCACTCACGGGCGCCGGCACTTCCGGCTCATCGAACTCGTCACGCATCTTTTACGTTGCTCCGGGCGCTTAGAACTGGATGCCCGATCGCTCGGCGACCGTGTGCATGTCCTTGTCGCCGCGACCCGACAGGTTCACCAGCAGAACCTTGTCCTTGGGCAGCGTCGGCGCGAGCTTCGCCGCGTAGGCGAGCGCGTGACTCGATTCGAGCGCCGGAATGATGCCTTCGATACGGCAGCAGTCGTGGAACGCCTTGAGCGCTTCCTCGTCGTCGACGGTCACGTACTGCGCGCGGCCGCTGTCCTTGAGCCACGCGTGCTCAGGGCCGACGCCCGGGTAGTCGAGGCCCGCCGAGACCGAATGCGTCTCGATGATCTGGCCGTTCTCGTCTTGCAGCAGATAGGTGCGGTTGCCGTGCAGCACGCCCGGCGTGCCGGCCGCGAGCGAAGCCGCGTGACGGCCCGTTTCCATGCCGTCGCCAGCCGGCTCGACGCCGATCAACTGCACCGAACTATCGTCGATGTACGGGTAAAAGATACCCATCGCGTTCGAACCGCCGCCCACGCAGGCGATCACGGCATCGGGCTGGCGACCCGTGATTTCGGGCATCTGCACGCGGCATTCGTCGCCGATCACGCGCTGGAAGTCGCGCACCATCATCGGGTACGGGTGCGGGCCCGCCACGGTGCCGATGATGTAGAAGGTGTTTTCGACGTTGGTGACCCAGTCGCGCATCGCTTCGTTGAGCGCGTCCTTGAGCGTGCGCGAACCCGACTCGACCGGAACCACGGTCGCGCCCAGCAATTTCATGCGGTAAACGTTGGCGGCCTGGCGGCGCACGTCTTCGGCGCCCATGTAGACCACGCACTCCATACCGAAGCGCGCTGCGATGGTGGCCGTAGCCACGCCGTGCTGACCTGCGCCGGTTTCGGCGATCACGCGCGGCTTGCCCATGCGACGGGCGAGCAGCGCCTGGCCGATCACGTTGTTCACCTTGTGGGCGCCGGTGTGGTTCAGGTCTTCGCGCTTGAGGAAGATCTGCGCGCCGCCCACCATCTCGCTCCAGCGACGGGCGTGATAGATCGGCGACGGGCGGCCGACAAAATGCTTCAATTCGTGCTGATATTCAGCGACAAACTCGGGATCGTCCTTGAACTTCGCGTAAGCCACGCGCAGTTCGTCGATCGCCTGCATCAGGGTTTCAGCAGCGAACACGCCGCCATATTGGCCGAAATGGCCACGTTCATCGGGCAAATTGTACATAAGTCACTCGCTCGGCCAGTCGGGGCGCCTTGCTGTATGCAAGGGCTGACTGACCCAAGAAATTATCCCGCGTCCGCTTCGCGCACTGCGCGCACGAACGCCGCCATGCGGGCGTGATCCTTCACGCCCTTCGCGCCCGGAACCTCGATGCCACTGGAGACATCGACGGCGTACGGACGCACCTGGCGAATCGCATCACTGACGTTTTGCGCGTTCAAGCCACCACTTAAAACGGCCCGACGCGCGAGCCCTGCGGGGATAAGTGACCAATCGAAGACCTTCCCGCCGCCGCCGTAACCGTCGACATGGGTGTCGAACAGCAGGCCGCTGGCTGATGAATAACTATTCGCCGATTCTATCAAATCGGCCTGTTGAGTATCCGCCGCCACTCTCAGCGCCCGCAACCAGGGCAAACCGGCAACCGTGGCCAGCGCCTCGCACTGCTGCGGCGTTTCGTCGCCGTGGAATTGCAGAAGCGTGAGCGAGACGTTGCTGGCCACCTCGCTGATCCATTGCGGCGTGGCGTTCACAAAGAGCCCCACCACCGAAACGAACGGCGGGATGTCGTGCGTCAACTCGACGGCCTGCGCGACGCTGACCGAGCGCGCGCTCGGTGGGTAGAACACAAGGCCGATGGCATCCGCGCCGACGTCGATGGCGTGCGCAACCGCTTCGGGCGTCGACAGCCCACAGAGCTTGATGCGAGTGCGGTGCTGCGCGACGGTTTGCTCGACTGACGTCATGACGGGTGACTCGATGTGAATCGTGTTAATTGATAGCGCGATCGGCGACATTGCACGCATTACGCGGCGATAGGCCAACCGCGCACCGGAATCAGGCCGGATCGGTCCAGACCGTGCTCCACGGCACGCTGGCCGTGTGCGGCGCAGGAACGGCGAACTCGTCAGGATAACCTACTTGCGCGAGATAGAGACCGTCGGGCATGAAGGTCGGCGCGGCTTTGGAGCGATCGAGCCCCGCCAGCACCTCGGCCATCCACGAAGCCGGATAGCGCCCGCGCCCCACTGCCACCAGACAACCCATCAGGTTGCGCACCATGTGGTGCAGGAAGGCATTGGCGCGAAAACGGAAGTGGATGAAGTCGCCAAGCGGGCGGATATCGATCTGATACAGGTGCTTGACAGGCGTTTTCGACTGACATTCCGACGAACGGAATGCCGAAAAATCATGCTTGCCGATTAAGTATTGGGCCGCCTCGCGCATCGCGTCGACGTCGAGCGGGGTGTGAATCCAGCCCGCGCGGCTCGCCAGCATCGGCGAGCGGACCGCGTTGACGTAGAGCACGTAGTAGTAGGTGCGTTCGAAGGCCGCGAAGCGCGCATGGAAGGCGTCGGGCATGGGCTGCGCCCATTGCACCGCGACCGTCGAAGGCAGAAACGCGTTGGTGCCGCGCACCCACGAGAACGGCGTGCGGTCGAGGTCGGTGTCGAAGTGCACGACCTGCCCGAGACCGTGCACGCCGGTATCGGTGCGGCCCGCGACCACGGTGGGTAGCGGCACGCAGGCGAACTCGCGCAGCGCGCGCTCGAGCGCATCCTGCACGGTCTTGCCGTGCGGCTGCGATTGCCAGCCGCAGAACGCGGCCCCATCGTACTGGATTCCTAGCGCGATACGCATACGGCAGGCGGCGCTCAGGACAGCGGCGAGAGCGTGGACAACAGCGCCTGCGCATCGTTGCGCGTGGCGTGGTCGTTCGACTCGATCACTTCATTGATGAGCGCGCGCGCGCCCGAGAGGTCGCCCAGCTCGATGTATTCGTGCGCGAGGTCGAGCTTGTTGCGCGCGATGCGCGAGAGTTGCTCGGGCGTAAAGACCGGCAGCGGCTCTGCGGAATCGGGCGGCAGGTTCAGATCGAAATCGAGCGACAACGTGCCGAAACGCGGTGCGATCGGCGGTGCGCCCACGGGCGGCGCGCCGATCGGCAACGCGCCCATGCCGGCGGCGAGCCCCGCGATCGACCCCACGCCAGCGGTGCCGGCTTCGATGGCTTGCCCGACCGGCGGCGCAGGCGGCTCGGCGAGCGGCAGCGACTGGCGCGCGATAGTCGCGGGCGCGGCGAGCGGCTCCATGCTACGGGCGAATGGCGGCGGGAATTCAGGCAAATCGATGCGCGGCGGCAGCATATCGAGACTGCCTAGCGCGTCCACTGCGGACTTCGGAAACTCTTTCGGTACTTCCAGTTGGGCCATTTCTTGTTCTTCGGAAACTACGGGGACTTCTGGGACTACGGGTGCTGCGTGCTGCGCTTCGGGCTCCGACGGCTCGCCGGGCAGCGTGAGTTCGGCGGGCTTCGCCTGGGCTTCGGCAATGGGGGCTTCCGTGGCTTCGGGGAGGTCGTTCGTCTGCGGCTCGGCCTGCGCTGCGACGTGATCGACGTGATCGACGTGATCGACGTGATCGACGTGATCGATTTGCGACGGCTCGACTTCGTCGACCGGCAGAGTCAGTTCATTCGCTGCATGTTCGGCGGCAAGGGGGAGCGCCTCGCTTGCTGGCGACTCTTCGACCCGGTGATGGGCCAGCTCTTCCGCTTCACTGGTAGCGCGCGCGGCCTCCAGCCCTTCCGACGGCAGTGCTGACGCACCCAGCTCGGCTGCGTCCAGGCTCGCGGATTCCGTTGTGTCGACGAGCGATTCCGGCTCGGCCGGTTCGGCGACGTGCGAGACGATCTCGTGTTCGTTGTGCTCGGCGTGCAGCTCCGCATGATCGTCCGTGGTCTCGGTGTGCGATGCCTCGAACAGAGTCGGCGGCAGCGCTTCCGCGCCCAGTTCGACTGCAGCCGACAAGCTAGCGGCCTCGGTTGCATGGTCGAGCGCTGCGTCGGGCTGCGGCGTCTCGGCGTGCGGCTGCTCGCTGTGCAGCTCGTTATGCGGTTCGTCATGCAGCGACGAGATCTCGGACTGCTCGGCGAAACCTGACGGCGACAGCGATTCATGCAGGACCGGAGGTTCCTCGTGCGCGGCTTCCTGCACTTCCTGCTCGTGCTCGTCTTCGCGCGCCAGTTCCGACGCAGCCGGAACAACAGGAGGAACAACGGAAGCCACCGGCTCATCGACGGCGGCGACGCTCTTGCGACGCTTACGCGTGAGCAGGCGCACGATAAGCGCGACGAAGGCCAGCACGACCGCCGCCAAAACGCCCCAGGTGATCGGCAGCACATCGGGCTGCGCGTTCTGCGCGCCCGGCGCTGCGCCGCCAGCCGTCGTGCCGCCATGCGCGCCTGCCGGGGCCGCGCCAGCGACCTGCGCCGGCTTGCCGATGCCATGTTGTTGCAACGCCATCAGCACACGGCTCTTGAGCGCGAGCAGTTGCTGCAGGCTCGATACCGTGACGTGCGCCGGAGCCGACGCCGAAGCTGCGCTCGAAGGAGCAGCCTGAATCGCGCCGCTCCACGAATGAGCGTCGCTCGCGGTGGACGCCGATGCAGCCGAAGCCGTCGGCGCGATCGCCGCGCTCGCAGCCGCTTCGGGCGCGGACGCGCTCACGGCATGGCTCGCCGCACCGGCGCTTGCGTTCGCTGCGGCTAGGGCGGAAGCCGCTGCCGCGGTCGCAGCGGTGGTCTCAGATGCGCTAGCCGAAGACGGCGCCGACACGGGCGTCACGCCCGAGGCCCCGCTCGCGATATCGGGCGTGCCCGGCACGTTCAGCACGGCGCCCACCCGGAGGCGGCTTGCGTCGTGCTTCATGAAGGCGGCGGGATTGGCGTCAAAGACCGCCTGACTCGCGCGGGCGAGCGTCGTCTTGTCGTGCGACTGGGTGAGATCGACTGCAACGTCATGCAGCGACTGGCCCGGCTGCACGGTGTACTGGCCGATCACGGGCAACGCCGGTGCAGCAGCGGAAGCGCCCGAGGCCGCAGCGGCAGCCGCGCTCGACGCCTCAGCGGGCGACGCACTATCCGGGCTGGCGGCATAGGCCGTACCGGCAAGCGCAAGCACCGCCGCAGCCACGGCTGCGTGCATGGCGCGCCGCGCCTTCATGTTTTGGGTTCCTCGATCAGCGGGAACAGAGTCAAGTCGAACGATCATCAGATGCCCTGGCACACCGCTCTCGCGGTCGATCAAACGGAAATTCATGGGGTCGGGCTCACAAGCCATGCAAGATGGCCGCGAAAATAAAAAAGCGCCGCGACTGGCGCGGCGCTTTTGCCCTGTCTACGCGTCATTAGGCGCGTAGTTTAATTCATTCACTTGTCCAGCAGAATCCGCAACATGCGACGCAGGGGTTCAGCCGCGCCCCAAAGCAGCTGATCGCCGACCGTAAACGCCGACAGATACTCGCCGCCCATCGCCAGTTTGCGCAGGCGGCCGACCGGCACCGACAGCGTGCCGGTCACTTGAGCCGGCGACAGATCGCGCATCGAAGCTTCACGCTCGTTCGGCACGACCTTGACCCAGTCGTTGGCCGAAGCGAGGATGCCGTTGATCTCGTCGAGCGGCACGTCCTTGTTCAGCTTGATCGTGAGCGCCTGCGAGTGGCAGCGCATCGCGCCGATACGCACGCACAGACCGTCGACCGGGATCGAACCCGGCTGGCCCATCGCGGGCTTGCCGAGGATCTTGTTGGTTTCCGCGCCGCCCTTCCACTCTTCCTTCGACATGCCGTTGCCAAGATCCTTGTCGATCCACGGAATCAGCGAGCCCGCGAGCGGCACGCCAAACTGGCTGGTCGGCATCGCGTCGCTGTTCATGGTGGCCAGCACCTTGCGGTCGATGTCGAGGATCGCCGACGACGGGTTCGCCAGATCGGTCGCGACAGCCGCGTTGAGCGCGCCCATCTGCGAGAGCAGTTCGCGCATATTTTGCGCGCCCGCGCCCGATGCAGCCTGGTAGGTCATGGCCGTCATCCAGTCGACGAGGCCTTCGCGGAACAGGCCGCCCAGCGCCATCAGCATCAGGCTGACCGTGCAGTTGCCGCCGATGAAGTCCTTCTGACCCTTGACCAGTGCGTCCTTGATGACGTCGAGGTTGACCGGGTCGAGGATGATGACCGCATCGTCCTTCATGCGCAGCGACGAAGCGGCGTCGATCCAGTAGCCGTTCCAGCCCGCCGCGCGCAGCTTCGGATACACCTCGTTGGTGTAGTCGCCGCCCTGGCAGGTGATGATGACGTCGCACTTCTTGAGCTCGTCAACGCTGTTCGCGTCCTTGAGCTTCGTCTCGTTTTTGGCGAACGACGGAGCCGCGCCGCCTGCGTTGCTGGTGCTGAAAAACACCGGTTCGATCAGGTCGAAATCGCGTTCTTCCTGCATGCGCTGCATCAGCACGCTGCCGACCATGCCGCGCCAACCTACGAGACCTACGTTCATGACTAACCCTTGATTTGGACACTTCCCCGCTTCGCTCGCCCGGCGTGGCCGCGCGGGGAAGATGAGCGGGCACGACGAGCGATCAACGCGTGATGATCGTTTTCGTAATCGTTTTCGTGATGATGGCGAGCGAAATCGCACGGGCAGTTTTTTCGCCGTGGATGTTCGGAACAGTCGTGATCGGGGAGATCGTCGCCATCAAAGCAATATACACGAAACAGTTAATTTGCGCGGCAAAAACCGCACTTTCCGCTATTTAGGACGCACGTTTCAAGTACTCGACATAACGTGCGCCAAATAAAAAGGGCACGCCTGTGAAGGCATGCCCTTTCCTGCGACTTACAGCGCCGCGACCACGGCGTCGCCCATCTCCACCGTGCCGACCTTCTTGCAGTCGGGCGTGACGATGTCGCCGGTGCGATAACCCTGCTCGAGCACCTTCTTCACGGCGTTTTCGATGCGTTGAGCCTGCTCTTCGCGGCCCAGCGAGAAACGCAGCATCATGGCGGCCGAGAGGATCGTCGCGAGCGGATTGGCAACGCCCTTGCCCGCGATATCCGGCGCCGAACCGTGCGACGGCTCGTACAGACCCTTGCTGTTCTTGTCGAGCGAAGCCGAGGGCAGCATGCCGATCGAGCCCGTGAGCATGGCGGCTTCGTCCGAAAGGATATCGCCGAACATGTTGCCCGTGACCACCACGTCGAACGCCTTGGGCGCCTTCACCAGTTGCATCGCGGCGTTATCGACATACATGTGCGACAGCTCGACATCGGCATATTCCTTCGAGACATCGATCATGATGTCGCGCCAGAACTGCGAGGTTTCGAGCACGTTGGCCTTGTCGACGGACGTGAGCTTTTTCTGGCGCTTTTGCGCGGCCTGGAATGCCACGTGAGCGATACGGCGTACTTCGGGCTCCGAATAACGCATCGTGTCGAAGCCTTCGCGTGCGCCCTGGAACAGACCGTCCGGCGATTCGCGCGTGCCGCGCGGCTGGCCGAAGTAGATGTCGCCGTTCAGTTCGCGCACGATCAGGATGTCGAGGCCCGAAACGATTTCCGGCTTGAGCGACGAGGCACCCGTGAGTTGCGGATAGCAGATCGCCGGGCGGAAGTTCGCGAACAGTTCCAGGTGCTTGCGCAGGCCCAGAATCGCCTGCTCGGGACGCAGCGCGCGTTCGAGCGAGTCGTACTTCCAGTCGCCCACCGCGCCGAACAGGATCGCGTCGGCGGACTTCGCCAGCGCAAGCGTCGCCTCGGGCAGCGGATGACCGCTCGCCTCGTAGCCCGCGCCGCCAACGGGCGCTTCTTCCAGCTCGAACTTTTCGTCGAGCGCGTTCAGCACCTTGACGGCTTCCTTGACGATCTCGGGACCGATGCCGTCGCCCGGCAGCACTGCAATCTTCATCCTGGTGTTCCTCGCTGTGTTTCGTTATGCGCGGCGCCTGTTTCTGCCTGGTCAGCCGCCGCGCGTCAGATGCTTCAGATGACGCGGTTGTTCAGCCACGGCTGGCGCGCGATGCGTTCGGCTTCGTACTGGCGGATCTTGTCGGCGTGACGCAGCGTGAGGCCGATATCATCGAAGCCGTTCAAGAGGCAGTAGCGGCGGAACGCGGCGACGTCGAACGGATATTCCTTCGCACCGTCCGTTGTACGCACAACCTGTTTTTCCAGGTCGATCGTCAGCTGGAAACCGTTGAATGCGTACGTTTCGTTGAACAGATGATCGACATCTGCTTCGCTCAGCACGATCGGCAGCAGGCCGTTCTTGAAGCAGTTGTTATAGAAAATGTCCGCGAAGCTCGGCGCGATGATGGCGCGAAAGCCGTACTGGTCGAGCGCCCACGGTGCGTGTTCGCGCGAGCTGCCGCAGCCGAAGTTCTTGCGCGTGAGCAGGACCGAAGCGCCCTGGTAACGCGGCTGGTTCAGCACGAAGTCCGGGTTGAGCGGACGCTTCGAGTTGTCCTGACCCGGCTCGCCGTGGTCGAGATAACGCCATTCGTCGAACGCGTTGGGGCCGAAGCCGGTGCGCTTGATCGACTTGAGGAACTGCTTCGGGATGATCGCGTCCGTGTCCACGTTTTCGCGATCGAGCGGCGCCACGAGGCCCGTGTGTACGATGAATTTTTCCATGATGCGTGGCCTCAACCGAGCTTGCGAATATCGACGAAATGGCCTTCGATGGCCGCTGCGGCCGCCATGGCCGGGCTCACCAGGTGCGTGCGTCCGCCCGCGCCCTGACGGCCTTCGAAATTGCGGTTCGAGGTGGACGCGCAACGCTCGCCCGGCTCGAGACGGTCGGCGTTCATGGCGAGACACATCGAGCAGCCCGGCTCACGCCATTCGAAGCCCGCGTCCGTGAACACCTTGTCCAGACCTTCGCGCTCGGCTTGCGCCTTCACGAGACCCGAACCCGGCACGACCATCGCGAGACGCACGTTTGCAGCCACGCGGCGGCCCAGCTTCTTCACGACATAAGCGGCGGAGCGCAGGTCTTCGATACGCGCATTCGTGCACGAACCGATAAAGATCTTGTCCGGCTTGATGGACTCGATCGGCATGTTCGGTTCGAGCGCCATGTATTGCAGTGCGCGTTCCATCGCATCGCGCTTGACCGGGTCCTTTTCGCGCTCGGGATCGGGCACGCGACCGTCGATCGACGTGACCATTTCCGGCGAAGTGCCCCACGTCACTTGCGGCACGATGTCGGCCGCGCTCAGCTCGACCACGCGGTCGAAGTGCGCGCCTTCGTCGGTGCGGAAGTTCTTCCAGTACTCGACGGCCTGGTCCCACTCCGCGCCTTGCGGCGAGAACGGACGGTCCTTCAGGTATTCGATCGTGGTGTCGTCCACGGCGACCATGCCAGCGCGCGCGCCGCCTTCGATCGCCATGTTGCAGACCGTCATGCGGCCTTCCATCGTGAGGCCGCGGATCATCGAGCCGCCGAACTCCATGGCGTAACCCGTGCCGCCCGCCGTGCCGATCTTGCCGATGATGGCCAGCACGATGTCCTTCGCGGTACAGCCGCGCGGCAACGTACCTTCCACCTTGATGAGCATGTTCTTGCTCTTCTTTTGCAGAAGCGTTTGCGTGGCCAGCACGTGCTCGACTTCCGAGGTGCCGATGCCGTGCGCAAGCGCGCCGAACGCGCCGTGCGTGGACGTGTGCGAGTCGCCGCAGACGATCGTCATGCCCGGCAGCGTCGCGCCCTGTTCCGGACCGACGATGTGCACGATGCCCTGGCGCTGGTCGCTCATCTTGAACTGCGTGATGCCGAAGGCGTCGCAGTTCGAATCGAGCGTGTCCACCTGGAGCTTCGAAACCGGATCAGCGATACCGTGGCTGCGATCGGTCGTGGGCACGTTATGGTCGGAGACGGCCAGGTTCGCGCTGATGCGCCACACCGGGCGCTCGTGCAGTTTCAGGCCTTCGAAAGCCTGCGGACTGGTGACTTCGTGCAGCAGATGACGGTCGATATAAAGGATCGTCGTGCCGTCGTCTTCCGTGTGGACCACATGGGTGTCCCACAATTTGTCGTAGAGCGTCTTTGCCATGATGTGCGGGGATGATTTGACTGCGGGGAGGCTTACGTTGTGAGTCGATTATGCCACGCAAGGTCCGCGTCCTGTACGCAGTCCAGCTAAAAAAACCGATAAAAAACAGGGAGTTGGGTGGTAGTAGCGATACCTGTATCACGGTTACCCGGCGAGCGGCGCAAGCCGTTTTGCTCGCGCGATTTCACGCTTGCGACGCAAAGCCTTTGTTTTTCCGATAATTTTTTCTTCAGGTTCGAAGCGAAACCGAGGGTGCGTTCAAATAGAAGGTGCCACATCGGGCACGTCGATTGCGTGACGTGCGCCGCCGCACAAGCGTCCCGAACAGGGTTCAATCACACTGGATACGGATACCTCGCGGCACGATCAGGCAATCCTGGAGGCCTCATGCCATTCGCAACCCGTTCGCCCCGCAGTGCGCTCACCTGGGCCGCTGCGTACAACACAACAACGAGAACAAACCCATACCAGGGGCGGCACCTGCAGGCCGGCTCCCGCGTGCGCGCTGCGCGTCACGCCTCGCTCGCCGTGGCGGCCACTGCCTGCGCCCTGGCGGCGTTCGCGCCGCGCGCCTATGCGCAGACACCCTCGCCGCTCGGCGAATGGCAGTACTCGGCTGGCATTCCGCTGGAAAAGCTCTTTGAGCCCGACCGACCCAATTTCGAAGCGCGTCTCGGCGTGGGCTCCACCTTCGAGCCGCGCTACGACGGCTCCGATCGCTATCACATGATGGCCGGGCCGAGCATCGACCTGCGCTACAAGGACATCCTGTTCGGCTCGACCGGCGAAGGCTTCGGCGTGAATGTCCTGCAAGGTCCGAACTGGCGCATGAGCATCGCGGCCGCCTACGATCTGGGCCGGCGCGGCCACGACGATCCCTCGCGACTCAATGGCATGGGCAATATCAATCCCGCTCCGCTCATGAAAATCGCGGGCGAATACGTGGTGTCAAAGGACTTCCCGCTCGTGATGCGCGCGGCCTTCACGCGCAGCTTCGGCGGCTCGAATGGCTGGACCGCCGACCTAGGCGCCTATATGCCGCTGCCTGGCAGCAACCAGAGCTTCTACTGGTTCGCCGGCCCCTCGGTCACGTTCGCCGATTCGAACTACATGCAGAGCTGGTTTGGGGTGACCGGCCAGCAGGCCCTGGCTTCGGGCTACCGGCAATACAACGCGAGCGCGGGCCTGAAGTCGGCGGGCTTCGGCATCACGATGGTGTACTTCGTCAACAAGCACTGGTTCGTGAGTGCCGATGGCGCCATCAAACGTCTGCTAGGCAGCGCCGCGAACAGTCCGATCATCCAGACCAAGACGGAAGGCGTTTGCGATCTGTCGATCAACTACCAGTTCTGATCACTCGCTTTCGCCCAGCATTTTTCTGCTCATTTTCCGCTCATTCTTCGCCGCTAAGCTGACCCTATGGGCCAAAGGCCCGTAGGGCCGAACCGGCCAGATGCGGCGGCAACGCGGCATGCGCACGGTCCGGCTCCTGACTCTTTACGCCAAGGACCGTACCATGCTCGCGCCATTCGTCACCGCCACCTTCCTCGGACAGCCCATCTGGCTTTGGATCGCCTTCATCGCGGTGGTGATCGTGCTGCTGGCACTCGATCTTGGCGTGCTGCACCGCGACGACCGCGAGATCGGCATCCGCGAAAGTCTCTGGCTCTCGCTCGGCTACATCACGATCGGCCTGCTGTTCGGCGGCTTCATCTGGTGGCAGCTTGGCGCTCAGCCGGCGACCGAGTACGTCACGGGCTATCTGATCGAAAAATCCCTCTCGCTCGACAACGTCTTCGTGATCGCGTCGATCTTCGGCGCGCTCGCGGTGCCGCGCGCTTATCAGCATCGTGTGCTGTTCTGGGGCATCGTCGGCGTGCTGGTGCTGCGCGCGCTGATGGTGGGTCTGGGCGCGGCGCTCGTCGCGCAGTTCGAGTGGATGCTGTTCGTGTTCGGCCTGTTCCTCGCGGCGACCGGCGTGAAGATGTTGATCGGCTCCAAGGAGGCATCGCGCGTGGAAGACAGCAAGATCCTGCGCACGATACGCCGGGTGCTGCCCGTGACCGAGCGGCTCGAAGCCGGCGCATTCGTGGTGCGGCGCGCACATCCGGTCAGCGGCAAGCTCACGCGCTACGCCACGCCGCTGCTCGTCGCCCTGCTGATGATCGAATTCGCCGACCTGATCTTCGCCGTCGACTCGATCCCGGCCATCTTCTCGATCACCACCGATCCGTTCATCGTCTACACGAGCAACATCTTCGCCGTGCTCGGTCTGCGCGCCCTGTTTTTCGCGCTCGCGGCGATGGCGCACCGCTTCTACTACCTCAAGCATGCGCTCGCGCTCGTGCTGGTGTTCATCGGCGCAAAGATCTTCCTGGTGGGTATCGTCGGCAAGATTCCCGCGCCGCTGAGCCTTGGCGTGACCGTGGCGCTGCTCGCGGGCGGCGTGGTGGTGTCGCTCTTGAAGACGCGTCCGCACAAAGATGCCAACGACGAGGGCGGCAATCTGGAGACGCCGTAACCGGCTGGAACGCCCGCGCGGCGCTCCTCATTCTTCGCTCATTTTTCTCTGCGAGGATGGTTTCCACGGCAGCCGCATCGGCCGCCGCCCCCGAAAGGAGCGCAACATGAAATGCCCGCACTGCCCTGACGTCACCCTCGCGATCGCCGAGCGTCATGGCGTCGAACTGGACTACTGCCCGCAATGCCGCGGTGTCTGGCTCGACCGTGGCGAACTCGACAGGCTGATCGAACGCGCGGCGCAAGGACAAGCCCATCAGGGCCGTCAGGACCATACGGCGCGGCGGCTGGATGACGATTACAACGACCATCGCGACGAGCGGCACGGCGCCCACTATCGCTCACGCGATTACGGGCACCGCCAAGGCAGCCACGAACGCCGGCGCAAGTCGTGGCTCGAAGACATCTTCGACTGAACGCACGCCTCTCTTTTTTCAACGATTGATCAAGGACTCCTGACCATGCGCACCTACACCAGCAACAGCCCGCAGGCGGCGGGCCGGATCGTCGCCATCGCCCTGCTCGCCGACGGCCACCTGAACAGCAGCGAACTCGCCGCCGTGCATCGCGCCCGCATCGCCGACCGGCTCGGCCTCGCGCCAGGCGAGTTCGGCACGATCCTGCGCGATCTGTGCGAGGACCTGCTCATGAACGCGAATCTGAACTGGGGCGATGCCTGTAAGCTCGACTCCGACGTCATGCAGCAGGTGCTGCGCGAACTCGAAGATCCCGCCTTGCGTGCCGAAGTGCTGAGCCTGTGCCTGATCGCCGTGCACGCCGACCGCCATCTCTCGGAGAGCGAGGCCGAATTGCTTGCGGTGCTGTCGAAGTCCTGGCATGCGAATCCGTGGCAGCGGCTGCTGGCGTCGTGATCGTGCGCTAGTGCCTGGCCCCGGTCTTTGAACGATTTTCCAGCGCGCAAGATGCGGCGTTCCCCCGACGTTGCGCGCCACGCGGCGAGCCCTCTGGTTCGCCGCGTTTTTTATGCGCGTTCACACGCACGCGGCCCATCCCAACCCGCGCACATTGCGGATGACGGCATGGCCGAATTTGCGGCGCACGCTGTAAATCACGGCATCGACGGCGTTGCTCTCCACTTCCTCGCCCCAGCCATAGAGCCGCTCTTCCAGTTGCTGACGCGAAAGGATTGCGCCGGGCCGCTCCAGCAACGCGAGCATCAACGCGTACTCTCGTGCGGAAAGATCGTCGCTCTGGCCATCGAACGCCAGACGGCGCGTATTCATGTCGAGCGTCACGCGCGCACTGCCCATCGTCGCGGAGGCGAAGCCTGCTTTGCGCCGCACCACCGCACGGATGCGCGCGAGCAGTTCCTTGCTCTCGAACGGCTTGACGAGATAGTCGTCGGCGCCGAGGTCGAGACCTTCGACACGCGTATCCACGTCGTCGCGCGCCGTGATGATGATGACTGGCGTGGCGTCGCTCGCTTCGCGCAGACCACGCAGCACGTCCAGCCCGCTCATGTCGCCGAGCCCCAGGTCGAGCAGGATTGCCGTGTAGGAACCATCGCGTATCGCCGTGCGGCCGCTCTCGCCCGTACGTACCCAGTCGACGCTATAGGACGCGTCCTTCAGCGCACGCAGTAGCGCAGGCCCGATCAGCAGATCGTCTTCGATCAGCAGAATCCGCATTGCTTAGTTTTCCTTGGCATTCGTTGCTTCATGTTCTCGTGTGACGTGTCAGGCGAGAGGCAATTCGATCCGCGCGACGATGCCATCCTGGCCGTCGCTCCGATTGGCGAGCGTCACCCGTCCGCCGTAGCTCTGCGCCAGCGTCTGCGCGATCGCCAGACCCAGGCCGCTGCCTTCCGCATCGTTGTTCGCGGCGCGAAAAAATCGGTCGAACACGTGCGGCAGATCGCTTTCGGCGATGCCGGGGCCATCGTCGATCACTTCGATCGTCACCGTCTTCGCTTCGCGCCGCACCGACACATCGACGCGCCCGCCTGCATGTACGTAGCGGATTGCGTTATCGACGAGGTTCTTGATCAGCACGCGCAAATCGCCTTCGGTCGCGCGCACGCTCGCCTCGTCGAGCCGTTCGACGCCCAGATCCACGCCGCGAGCATCGGCGAGGGGCAACAGGTCGGCCAGCACCTCGGGTACGAGATGCGTGAGCGCAATGTCCTGGACGGCACGCTGCGCACCGCCGATTTCCGCGCGCGCGAGTCCGAGCAATTGCGACACCAGCGAGCCCGTGCGCGCCACGCCGCGCCGCAGTTCGTCGAAGCGTTCGGGGTACTGACCGGGCGGCACGTCGCGCAAATTGTCGATCTGCAACTGCATCGCCGAAATGGGCGAACGCAGTTCATGCGCGGCATCGGCGATGAACTTGCGCTCGGCGTTCACGAGCACCGAAAGCCGCTCGATCATGCGGTTGATCGACTCGATGAAGGGCCGCAACTCCACCGGCGCCTTGTCGGCGTCGAGCGGCTTGAGCGCGTGCAGATCGACCGTCGCCGCGCGACGGCCGACGCGCTCCAGCGGTCGCAGCGAGAAACGCACCGTCACGGCGATCGTCAGCACAAGCAGCGGTAAAAGCGCGAGCACGGGCAGCAGGCTCCAGAGCGCGACGCGCAACGCGTTGCGGTTGCGCATGCTGCGCGACTCGGCGACCTGGATATATTCGTCGCCGGCGGCGAGCGCAAAGACGTCCCACGCCTCGCCGTCGTAGTCGATCGACGAGAAGCCCGTTTGCGCGCGCGGCAAGGCGATGTCGGGGTCGCTGGTGCGGCTCGGTGCAGAAGCGTCGTCGGCGGACCAGATTTGCACGACGAAGTCGTCGGAAGGTCGCCGCAAACCGCTGGGTTCTGAGGCCCGGTGCGGTACCCCCGCCTGCACGTGCGCGGCGGCGTCGCGCAGGCTCGCACTGAACTCGCTCGCGAGGCTGCGCACCACGAGAAAGGTACCGAGCGAACCGAGTATGCCCACGAATAGCGCGAGCGTGCCGATGGCAATGCTCAGGCGACGGTGCAGGGAGTTCGCGGCGAAGAACATGAAGCGGCTCGGGGTGATGGGCCGTTCCATGATAAAGGATTCGGGATCGAGGAAATTGGCTTGGGGATGCTAGCGGCGCGTGTCGGGCGAAACGGGTTGGCGTTCGTAGTAGATGTCCCAATCGGCTTCGGCCGTCTGCACGAAACCATGCCGCTGATAAAAGCGATTGGAATCGCTTGCGCGCAGCGCGCCGACGCGTACCGGCAAACCCGCCTTATCGGCGTCCGCAAAAATCTCGCGCAGAACCTTTGCGCCGATGCCCTTGCCTTGATACGCAGGCAGCACATACAGATGATCGAGCAACCAGTGCCCTTCCTGCGGCCGGATCAGGACGAAACCAGCGCGCGTTCCGTCGGCTTCAATGAATCGACACAGCGCCGGCTCAAACGCAGCCAGAAAGCGTTCGCGGGCGCGTTGCGGATCGAAACGGCCGATGCGCTCCAGGCTCTCGCGCATCGCGGCGATACGCATCTCGACGAGCACATCGGCATCGGCTTGAGTCGTGGGAGAGAAAGTCAGACGCATCGCGAAACCTTCCATGCAAGGCCCAAGCAAAAAAACGCCCCGACGGGCAAACCGTCGGGGCGTTCGGGATACCGCACGCGGCGCATCGAGCGCCACATGTCTGGCTTAGCGTTGCGAGATCGGCTTCGCTTCGCGCGGCGTGTTGCCGATGAACAGCTGACGCGGACGGCCGATCTTTTGTTCGGGGTCGGCGATCATTTCGTTCCACTGGGCGATCCAGCCCACCGTACGTGCCATCGCGAAGATACACGTGAACATCGAGGTCGGGATGCCCAGCGCGCGCTGAACGATGCCCGAGTAGAAGTCGACGTTCGGGTACAGCTTGCGCGACACGAAGTATTCGTCTTCGAGAGCGATCTTTTCGAGCGCCATCGCGAGCTTGAACAGCGGATCGTCGTGCAGGCCCAGTTCTTCGAGCACTTCGTGGCACGTTTCGCGCATCAGCTTCGCACGCGGATCGTAGTTCTTGTACACGCGGTGACCGAAGCCCATCAGCTTCACGCCCGAGTTCTTGTCCTTCACCTGCTTGATGAACTCAGGGATGTTGTCCACCGAGCCGATTTCCTCAAGCATGTTCAGTGCGGCTTCGTTCGCACCACCGTGCGCCGGGCCCCACAGGCAAGCGATACCGGCCGCGATACACGCGAACGGGTTCGCGCCCGACGAACCCGCCAGACGGACCGTCGAGGTCGACGCGTTCTGTTCGTGGTCTGCGTGCAGGATCAGGATACGGTCGAGCGCGCGCACCAGCACGTCGTTGACCTTGTACTCTTCGCACGGGTTCGAGAACATCATGCGCATGAAGTTCGCGCTGTACGACAGGTCGTTCTGCGGGTACACGAACGGCTGGCCGATCGAGTACTTGTACGCCATCGCGACCAGCGTCGGCAGCTTGGCAATCATGCGGATCGCCGAGACTTCACGGTGCTTCGCGTTGTTGATGTCGAGCGAGTCGTGATAGAAGGCCGACAGTGCGCCAACTGCTGCGACCAGAATCGCCATCGGGTGCGCGTCGCGACGGAAGCCGCGGAAGAAGAATTGCATCTGCTCGTGGACCATCGTGTGCTGCGTGACGGTCTTGACGAATTCGTCCTTCTGCGCCTGGTTCGGCAGCTCGCCCTTCAGCAGCAGATAGCAGCTTTCGAGGAAGTCAGCGTTTTCCGCGAGGTTGTCGATCGGGTAACCGCGGTACAGCAGTTCGCCCTTGTCCCCGTCGATGTACGTGATCGCCGAGTTGCACGCCGCCGTCGACATGAAGCCCGGGTCATACGTGAACTTGCCGGTCTGACCGTACAGTTTGCGGATGTCGATCACATCCGGGCCTTGGGTGCCCTTGTAGATCGGCAGTTCGACGCTCGGCGAATTGTCGCTGAACGATAGCGTGGCTTTTACATCAGACGGGGTCATAGCACATCCTCAATCGAAGATAAACACAGGATTCGATAGTTTGCAGGTCTGGCGCGGCGCCTTCTAACGCCCCTTACAGGGCGTCGCCGCGGCTCAGACGTTGCGAAGCAGCTCCAGCACCCGCTTCACGTCCGGGTCGGAAAGGTCGCCTTCTGGTTCCTTGCGTGCGAGCAGCAAGTCCATCAGGTCGTTATCGCTCAGCTCGAGCAGGCGCGTGAGTGCGCCTACGTCGGCGTCGCTGAGGTCATGCTCATAGCGGTCGAAAAATCGCTCGAAAATAATGTCGTTTTCGAGCATACCGCGCCGCGCGCGCCAGCGAAGGCGCGCGCGGCGATGGGGATCAGACTGGTGCGAGTCCATTCAATCTCGCCAGATCAAACCGCGCGGCGGACCATCAGTTCCTTGATCTTGCCGATCGCCTTCGTCGGGTTCAGGCCCTTCGGGCAAACGTCGACGCAGTTCATGATCGTGTGGCAACGGAACAGACGATACGGGTCTTCGAGGTTATCGAGACGCTCGCCGGTGGCTTCGTCGCGGCTGTCCGCGATGAAACGGTAGGCTTGCAGCAGACCTGCCGGGCCGACGAACTTGTCCGGATTCCACCAGAAGCTCGGGCACGAGGTCGAGCAGCTTGCGCACAGAATACACTCGTACACGCCGTCGAGTTCGTCGCGCTCTTCAGGCGACTGCAGACGCTCTTTCTCGGGCGGCGGCGTATCGTTGATCAGGTACGGCTTGATCGAGTGGTACTGGTTGAAGAAGTGCGTCATGTCGACGATCAGGTCGCGCACGACGGGCAGGCCCGGCAGCGGACGCAGCACGATCTTCTGCGGCAGGTCGTTCAGGTTCGTGAGGCACGCCAGACCGTTCTTGCCGTTGATGTTCATTGCGTCCGAACCG
Source organism: Paraburkholderia sp. J67 (assembly GCF_905220265.1). Classification (NCBI taxonomy): domain Bacteria; kingdom Pseudomonadati; phylum Pseudomonadota; class Betaproteobacteria; order Burkholderiales; family Burkholderiaceae; genus Paraburkholderia; species Paraburkholderia sp. J67. The sequence goes on along the minus strand of NZ_CAJMZK010000011.1, from coordinate 48,458 downwards.
CACACGCCTTCACGGCACGAACGGCGGAACGACAGCGTTTCGTCCACTTCCTTGAGCTTCACCAGCGCGTCGAGCAGCATGCGCTCGTGCGTGAGGTCCAGCTCGTACGTCTGCATGCGCGGCGCCGCGTCCTTGTCCGGGTCGTAGCGATAGACTTCAAAAATACGTTTGGCCATTTCCAGATTTCCTTTTGACTGGCGTGTGCCTTAGAACGTACGCGCCTTCGGCGGCACGGACTCGACGGTCAGCGGCTTCATGTGAACCGGCTTGTAATCAAGACGGTTGCCTTCGCTGAACCACAGGGTATGGCGCAGCCAGTTTTCGTCGTCGCGGTGTTCAAAGTCGCTGTGCGCGTGTGCACCACGGCTTTCCTTACGGGCCTCAGCCGAGACCATCGTTGCTTGCGCAACTTCCACGAGGTTCGCCACTTCGAGCGCTTCGACGCGCGCGGTGTTGAACACCTTCGACTTGTCCTTCAGGTGGATATGCTTCGCCTGTTCCACGACTTGCGCGATGTCCTTGACACCTTCGGCCAGCAGGGCCGAGGTACGGAACACGCCAGCGTGCTTCTGCATCGAGCCGCGGATTTCGTTCGCGACGCTTTGCGCGTACTCGCCCGAGGTCGAGTTGTCGAGCTTCGCCAGACGTGCCAGCGAGAAGTCAGCAGCATCAGCCGGCAGCGGCTTGTGCTCCTTGAGCTCCTTCACGTGCTTGACGATGTGGTTGCCGGCAGCACGGCCGAACACCACGAGGTCGAGCAGCGAGTTCGTGCCCAGACGGTTTGCACCGTGCACCGAGACGCACGAGCATTCGCCCACGGCGTAGAAGCCGTTGACGACGTCTTCGTGACCCTTCGGCGTGCCAACGACCTGACCATTGATGTTGGTCGGGATGCCGCCCATCTGGTAGTGAATCGTCGGAACGACCGGGATCGGTTCCTTGATGCAGTCGACGTTCGCGAACTTCAGCGCGATTTCGCGGATCGACGGCAGACGCTTCATGATCGTCTCTGCGCCGATGTGCGACAGGTCGAGCAGCACGTGATCCTTGTGTGCGCCAACGCCGCGGCCTTCCTTGATTTCCTGGTCCATCGAACGCGAAACGAAGTCACGCGGTGCGAGGTCCTTCAGGGTCGGCGCGTAACGCTCCATGAAGCGCTCGCCGTTCGAGTTACGCAGAATGCCGCCTTCGCCGCGCACGCCTTCCGTGATCAGCACGCCAGCACCTGCCACACCGGTCGGGTGGAACTGCCAGAACTCCATGTCCTGCAGCGCGATGCCCGAACGTGCGGCCATGCCCAGACCGTCGCCGGTGTTGATGAACGCGTTGGTCGATGCCTGGAAGATCCGGCCTGCGCCGCCCGTGGCGAACAGCGTGGTCTTGCCTTCGAGGATGTAGACGTCGCCCGTTTCCATTTCGAGCGCGGTCACGCCGAGCACGTCGCCTTCGGCGTCGCGGATCAGGTCCAGCGCCATCCACTCGACGAAGAACGTGGTCTTCGCCGCGACGTTTTGCTGATACAGCGTGTGCAGCAGGGCGTGGCCGGTACGGTCAGCAGCAGCACAGGCGCGCTGGACCGGCTTTTCGCCGTAGTTGGCCGTGTGGCCGCCGAACGGACGCTGGTAGATCGTGCCGTCCGCATTGCGGTCGAACGGCATGCCCATGTGTTCCAGTTCGTAGACGGCGTTCGGTGCTTCACGGCACATGAACTCGATCGCGTCCTGGTCGCCGAGCCAGTCGGAACCCTTGATCGTGTCGTAGAAGTGGTAATGCCAGTTGTCTTCGCTCATGTTGCCGAGCGATGCGCCGATGCCGCCCTGGGCAGCGACCGTGTGCGAACGCGTCGGGAACACTTTCGAGAGCACGCAGACCGACAGGCCAGCACGCGCCAGTTGCAGCGACGCGCGCATCCCCGAGCCGCCCGCGCCGACGATGACCACGTCGAACTTGCGACGCGGCAGAGAATTCTTGATTGCAGCCATTCTTTTACACTCTCCAGAGAATCTGCGCGGCGTAGCCCAGGCTGCCCAGCAGCCAGGCGATCGTCAGCACGTCCAGCGTGATGCGCAGGCCGACGGGCTTGATGTAGTCCATCCAGATGTCGCGCACGCCAATCCAGGCGTGATAAAACAGCGCGAGCAGCATGACGAACGTCGCGAGCTTCATCCATTGGGCGGAGAAAATCGACGCCCAGCCGTCATAAGAAAAATCGTGTGCGCCGAAGAACAGCACGAGCAGGACGACCGTGTAGATCGCCATGAGCACGGCGGTCGCGCGCTGGGCAATCCAGTCACGCAGGCCGTAGTGCGCGCCGACAACGAGGCGCTTCGGACCGATACCGTTTTTAGCCGACATTCTTAAAACGCTCCGAAGAGTTTTGCCGCGAAGGCGATCGTGAGGATCGTGGACAGGACAACGACGACGAGCGAGGTCGATTTGCCTTTTTCTTTGGCCGCGAGGTCATGGTTGAAATCCATGAACAGGTGGCGCACGCCAGCGCAGAAATGGAAGAGGAACGCCCATCCGAGGACCAGCACGATGAGCTTGACGATGATGTTGGAAAGGAAGCCCTTGAAGACTTCGAAGCTAAGTTCCGAAGTGAGGCTCTGATCCAACAGGAACAACAGGAAAGGCAAGAACAGGAATAACAGCACACCACTGATGCGGTGGCCGATCGATACGCGACCGGCCAACGGCAGGCGGTATGCGAACAAAATCTGCCCTATGCCGATGTTCCGGTATTCCGGCCTCGGTTTTTTTGCGGCTTCTGCCATGCTAGACCCCTACTATGTGTTAACACTAATACGCAATTTTACCGCCATTTCTTTTCGCGCTGCAGCGAAATCAGCCTTGCAAACCGCTGATTCGCGCGCGAATCGACCAGCGCGTGGGGGAGCGCCCGCATGTCTCGTTGCGGGCACTCTTTCAACTCAAGTCATTCTGATAGTAGTACCCAGTTGTGACATACCATCCACGGCGTACCTCGACCGGTCGGTCTCCATAGGTATAGGACACCCGATCAACGGAAAGCAATGGGAAACCAGCCGGAACATTGAGCAGATCGGCCACGGCGGGCTCGGCGGCCACGGCGCGGATCTTCTCGGTCGCGCGAATCATGCGCGTGCCGAAGTCGGCTTCGAACATGGCATAGAGCGGGCCTTTGTACTCGGCGAGGCGCTCGGCCGTGAGGCCGCGAAACACGCCGCCGGGCAGCCAGATCTCGTCGAGCACGGTGCTCTCGCCATCGAACTGCAACAGGCGCTTGATGAGCACGACGGGATCGGCGGGCTTGAGGTCGAGCTGACGCGCGATCTCGGCCGAGGCGCGCAGGCGCCGGCATTCGAGTAGTCTGCTGACGTGCGGATGTTCCGCACCGTCATCAGCCAGCAATCTAAGGAAGCGAAACTGGGCGCGGTCTTCGTTGTGCGTTGCAACAAACGTACCCTTGCCCTGACGGCGCACCAGCAGGTTGTCCGCGGCGAGTTCATCGATTGCCTTGCGCACGGTTCCCTGGCTAACCTTGTAACGGGCGGCCAGTTCGACTTCGCTAGGAATGATTTCGCCGGGCTTCCATTCGCCGGTCTCAAGGCTCTGTGTAATGAGCCCCTTGATCTGCTGATAGAGCGGACTGAAGGTGGGGGACGGCGAGGGTGCCGGCGCCGCGGACGCAGACGCGGGCGTTCCGCTCTCGGGAGCGGGAGAATTCGCGTTGCTGACCGGGTTCGCATTCATGGCGCGCATTTCAACATAAAGCCCCCCGGAAATCTACCCTTTTGGCTGCAACAGATATGTCTTATATAAGACATAAGATACTGTTGACTTTGCTCGTTTCGGCTCCTAAACTGCCGAGCGAGCAAGGGTTCGCGGGTGACTCATAGGAGCCGCCGGCAGCATCCACCTCGTGGCGAATGCGCCGCAGGCCGCCTTGCACATGCGGTTCCTTCTAGCAGTCATGCAGTCGCGGTTTCGATCCGCCCCGCCGCCCGCGCCTACGCGCGCAACGCGCCCGTGGACCGTCCCAGCCGAGCTGTTGCAGGAGTCGGCACACGCAATGCGGCCCGCGTCAGGCGTCCCTGTCCAGGGTGTCCCCGTCCATCCCCATGCTTCGTTTTCATACAGGTTACCGGCCTGGCGGCCCGCCCGCCGGCGCGCGCGTGAGGCCCAGCAAGGCCTCGCCCGCACGCCTGGATAAAGGACCGTCTGATTCACGAACGCTTCGCGTAACGCGCATATAGAATGGCGCTTTACCCTGGCGAATAACGCATCTTCCTGGAGATTTTCAATGGCTAAGCCCGCAAAGCGCGTTGCCGTCACCGGCGCCGCAGGTCAGATCGCTTACTCCCTGCTGTTCCGCATCGCGAACGGCGACCTGCTCGGCAAGGACCAGCCCGTCATTCTGCAACTGCTCGACCTGCCGCAGGCGCAAGCCGCGGTCAAGGGCGTCGTCATGGAACTGGACGACTGCGCATTCCCGCTGCTCGCGGGCGTGGTCATCACCGACGACCCGAAGGTTGCGTTCAAGGACGCCGACGTCGCCCTGCTGGTTGGCGCACGTCCGCGCTCGAAGGGCATGGAGCGTAAGGATCTGCTGTCGGCCAACGCCGAAATCTTCACGGTTCAGGGCAAGGCACTGAACGACGTCGCCAGCCGCGACGTGAAGGTGCTGGTCGTCGGCAACCCGGCCAACACGAACGCTTACATCGCGATGAAGTCGGCACCGGATCTGCCGAAGAAGAACTTCACCGCCATGCTGCGTCTGGACCACAACCGTGCGCTCTCGCAACTGGCCGCCAAGTCGGGCAAGCCGGTCGCTTCGATCGAGAAGCTCGCTGTGTGGGGCAACCACTCGCCGACGATGTACCCGGACTTCCGCGTTGCAACGGCTGAAGGTCAGGACCTGACGAAGCTGATCAACGACGACGAATGGAACCGCAACACGTTCATTCCGACGGTCGGCAAGCGCGGCGCGGCGATCATCGAAGCGCGCGGCCTGTCGTCGGCGGCATCGGCTGCCAACGCGGCGATCGACCACGTGCGTGACTGGGTTCTCGGCACGAACGGCAAGTGGGTCACGATGGGCATCCCGTCGGACGGCTCGTACGGCATCCCCGAAGACATCATCTACGGCGTGCCGGTGACCTGCGAAAACGGCGAATACAAGCGCGTCGAAGGCCTCGAAATCGACGCGTTCTCGCGCGAAAAGATGGACGGCACGCTCAACGAACTGCTCGAAGAGCGCGACGGCGTCGCTCACCTGCTCAAGTAAGCTTGTTGCAGGCAAACCGGAACGCGGCGGCAACGCAGCGCATTCCGGTTTGATTGCGCGAGACGCGGCGGCCCAGGCCGCGCGCATCTCGCGCACTGATCCGCACGCGCCTTGCACCGTCCACCGCGACCGCAGGGCGCGTCCGAATCAGGTTGTTCCCCCCAAAACTCGATTCCTGACGCCGAAGATGCGCGCCCTCTCCCCCGCCGAAGTACTCTTTGACGGCGAAGCGCCGCCCACCCTCCTGCCCGCGTGCGATCACTACGCCGGCAGCGAGAAGTTGATGCTGAAGTCCCTCGCGCTCCAGCAGGAGCTGGGCCCGGTATTCGACATCACCCTCGACTGCGAAGACGGCGCCCAGGTCGGCCGCGAAGCCGAACACGCGGAACTCGTCGCCTCGTTTCTGGGCAGCGAGCATGACCGCTTCGGGCGCGTCGGCGTGCGTATCCACGATTTCCATCATGCCCACTGGCGCGACGACGTGCGCCTGATCCTGCGCGCCGCCAAACGCGCGCCGGCGTTCATCATGCTGCCGAAGATCCGCGCCGTGGGCGACGCCGCCGAGATGACCGCGTTCATCGAAGCCACGCGCGTCGAAATGGGCATCGAAAAGCCAATTCCCGTCCAGTTGCTGGTCGAAACGCATGGCGCGCTCGCGCGCGCCTTCGATCTCGCCGCGCTGCGCGGCGTGGAGTCGCTGAGCTTCGGGCTGATGGACTTCGTCTCCGCCCATGACGGCGCGATCCCCGACAGCGCGATGCGCTCGCCCGGCCAGTTCGACCATCCGCTCGTGCGCCGCGCCAAGCTCGAAATCGCCGCGGCCTGCCACGCTTTCGGCAAGGTTCCTTCACACAACGTCAGCACGGAAGTGCGCGACATGGAGATCGTCGCGAACGACGCCCGCCGCGCGCGCAACGAGTTCGGCTACACGCGCATGTGGAGCATCCACCCGGCGCAGATTCCCGCCATCGTGGCCGCCTTCGCGCCGCGCGACGAGGAAATCGTCACCGCCGCCGAGATCCTGCTGGCTGCGCAAAGCGCGCAGTGGGGTCCGACGCGCCACGGCGACACGCTGCACGACCGCGCGAGTTACCGCTATTACTGGTCGGTGCTGCGCCGCGCGCGCTCGACCGGCCGGGCCGTGCCGGCTGAGGCCGCGCCGCTGTTCGGCGAGGCAACCTCGGCATGAATGAGAATCAGCTGTTCCCCCCCGGTCAAGCGCATTTTTTTGCGCACCGGAAAAATGAAGTTTGTACCGATAAATAGGTGAAAATAGCGTCCGCTGCGCGCTCTCGGGGCGTGCGCAGTGCAACCGGCGGTCGCAACCTGCGGCCGCGCACTGATCAACCGATTTAAGAGATAAAGGTCTGACTCCATGAAGAAACTGCTGATCGCTACCGTTATCGGCGCACTGTCCTCGACGATGCTGCTGGCCGCGACCGACGCCGCCGCACAGGGCACCGCAGCGTCGACGACGGCAAAGAAGCCCGCGAAGCCGGCACCGAAGCACCGCATCATCAAGCGTAAGGCCAACCCGGCCAAGGAAGCGAAGGTCGATCCGGTGCCGGAAGGCTCGGAACACTGGAGCTGCGCAGAAGGCATGCAATTCGACCTGAAGGGCGACATGGCGCGTGACCAGATCGTCACCGTTCACTGGGCGAACAAGAACTACAACCTGCCGCGTCAATCGACGACGACCGGTGCAGATCGCTTCCACGACGCCGCAACCGGCCTCGACCTGGTCGTGATCCCGTCCAAGGCCATGCTGTTCTCGGACAAGGACAGCTCGCGTCTGGCCGACGAGTGCAAGACTGTTGCAATGCAACAAGGCGCCATGGCGCCGACCCAGGCGAACGCCCTGAACCCGGCCACCCGCGCCGCACCGGCTAGCGGCGCCTCGGGTCAGTAAGGTCCGCGGGGAGCCTCGATGTCCGCACCGATCTCGAACGTCAGGCCGCAACCGGATCAAGTACTGGTCGATATCGTCGACTACGTGCTCGACTACCGGATCGACAGTGCGCTCGCACTGACGACGGCCCGGCATTGCCTGATCGACACACTCGGTTGCGGACTCGAAGCGCTCTCCTACCCCGCCTGCACCAAGCTGCTGGGACCGATCGTGCCGGGCACGATCGTCCCTCACGGCGCGAAGGTGCCCGGCACCCAATTCCAGCTCGACCCGGTTCAGGCCGCCTTCAACATCGGCGCAATGATCCGCTGGCTCGACTTCAACGACACCTGGCTCGCTGCCGAGTGGGGACACCCGTCGGACAATCTGGGCGCGATACTCGCGACCGCCGACTGGCTCTCGCGCACGGCCGTGGCGCAAGGCAAGCCACCGCTCACCATGCAGCACGTGCTGGAAGGCATGGTGAAAGCGCACGAGATCCAGGGCTGCATTGCGCTGGAGAACTCGTTCAACAAGGTCGGGCTCGATCACGTACTGCTCGTGAAGCTCGCCTCCACCGCCGTGGCCGGGCAGATGCTCGGCCTCACGCGCGACGAACTCATCAACGCACTCTCGCTGGCGATGGTCGACGGCCAGGCGCTGCGCACCTATCGGCATGCGCCCAACACCGGCTCGCGCAAGTCGTGGGCCGCCGGCGACGCCACCTCACGGGCGGTGCGCCTCGCCTTGATGGCGAAGACCGGCGAAATGGGCTACCCGTCGGCGCTAACAGCCACGACCTGGGGCTTCTACGACGTCTCGTTCAAGGGCCAGCCGTTCAGGTTTCAACGCCCCTACGGCACGTACGTGATGGAAAACGTGCTGTTCAAGATCTCGTTCCCCGCCGAATTCCACGCGCAGACGGCCGCTGAGGCGGCGATGACGCTGCACCGCCAGCTCGCGCAGCACGGCAAGACGGCGCAAGACATCAAGCGGATCACGATACGCACGCACGAAGCGGCGATCCGCATCATCGACAAGACCGGGCCGCTCGCCAATCCCGCCGACCGCGACCACTGCATCCAGTACATGGTCGCCGTGCCGCTCCTGTTCGGCCGCCTCACCGCCGCCGACTATGAGGACGATGTGGCGGGCGATGCGCGTATCGACGCGCTGCGCGCGAAGACGGTCTGCGTCGAAGACCCGCAGTTCACGAAGGACTACCACGACCCCGCGAAGCGTTCGATCGCCAATGCGCTCACCGTCGAACTCAGCGACGGCACAACGCTGCCCGAAGTCGTGGTGGAGTATCCCATCGGTCATCAGCGACGCCGCGACGAAGGCATCCCGCTCCTGATCGAGAAGTTCCGCAGCAACCTCGCGCGCCGCTTCCCCTCAAGGCAACAGCAGGCGATTCTCGATGTGTCGCTCGATGCGGCACGCCTTAACGCCATGCCGGTGAACGAATACGTAGACTTGTATGTGATCTGAGCAACCGGATAGATTGGATAGTTCGGATAAGGATAAGAATCAGCACCCGCAGCATACGTGTAGTAAAAAAGCGTTATTTCCGCGATTAAACGAAGGAAAACACCATGGCCCACAACCTCCACAAAACGCTAAAGGAATTCGACAGCGGTTCCGGCAAAGGCAAGTTCTACTCGCTGCCGCAACTTGGCAAGCAGCTCGGCGTGAAGATCGATCGCCTGCCCGTGTCGATCCGTCTCGTGCTCGAATCTGTGCTGCGTAACTACGACGGCAAGAAGATCGCGGAAGAGCACATCGAGCAACTCGCGAACTGGAAGCCCAATGCGTCGCGCGTCGACGAAATTCCGTTCGTCGTTGCCCGCGTCGTGCTTCAGGACTTCACCGGCGTGCCGCTGCTCGCCGACATCGCGGCCATGCGCGGCGTCGCGCAACAGGTCGGCAAGGACCCCAAGGTCATCGAGCCGCTCGTGCCGGTGGATCTCGTCGTCGACCACTCGGTCCAGATCGACTACTTCCGCCAGAAGGACGCGCTCGACCTGAACATGAAACTGGAATTCCAGCGCAACAACGAGCGCTACCAGTTCATGAAGTGGGGCATGCAGGCCTTCGACACGTTCAAGGTCGTGCCGCCGGGCATCGGCATCGTCCACCAGGTGAACCTGGAATACCTCGCACGCGGCGTGCACAAGAAGGCCGAAGGCGCGGATACCGTCTACTACCCCGACACCCTCGTCGGCACCGACTCGCACACCACGATGATCAACGGCATCGGCGTGGTGGGCTGGGGCGTGGGCGGCATCGAAGCGGAAGCCGGCATGCTCGGCCAGCCGGTCTACTTCCTCACGCCCGATGTGGTGGGCGTGGAGCTCAAGGGCAAGCTGCGCGAAGGCTGCACGGCCACCGACCTCGTGCTGACCATCACCGAAATGCTGCGCAAGGAGAAGGTCGTCGGCAAGTTCGTCGAATTCTTCGGCGAAGGCACGGCCTCGCTGTCGCTGCCGGATCGCGCGACCATCGGCAACATGGCGCCGGAATACGGCGCAACCATGGGCTTCTTCCCGGTCGACGAAAAGACGATCGACTACTTCAAGGGCACGGGCCGCACGGAAGCCGAAATCTCGGCCTTCGAGAACTACTTCAAGGCACAGGAGCTGTTCGGCGTGCCGAAGGCTGGCTCCATCGACTACACGAAGACGCTCGTGCTCGACCTCGCCACGGTCGCACCGTCGCTGGCCGGCCCGAAGCGCCCGCAAGACCGCATCGAAATCGGCAACGTGAAGTCGACCTTCACGGACCTGTTCTCGAAGCCGGTCGCGGAAAACGGCTTCAACAAGAAGGCCGCCGACATGGGCGCCGAGTACAAGGTGACCGAGAGCGTCAACCTGCACAACGGCGACGTGCTGATCGCGGCAATCACGTCGTGCACGAATACGTCGAACCCGTCGGTGCTGCTGGCCGCCGGCCTGCTGGCGAAGAAGGCCGTGGAAGCGGGCCTGACGGTCGCGCCGCACATCAAGACCTCGCTCGCCCCGGGCTCGCGCATCGTCACGGAATACCTGACGAAGACCGGCCTGCTGCCCTATCTGTCGAAGCTCGGCTTCGAACTCGCGGCTTACGGCTGCACGACCTGTATCGGCAACGCGGGCGACCTGACGGCGGAACTGAACGAGTCGATCGTGAAGAACGACGTCGTCGCGGCGGCTGTGCTGTCGGGCAACCGTAACTTCGAAGCGCGTATTCACCCGAACATCCGTGCGAACTTCCTGGCCTCGCCGCCGCTGGTCGTTGCTTACGCGATCGCGGGCAACATCACGCGCGACCTGATGACCGAGCCGGTCGGCAAGGGCAAGGGCGGCAAGGACATCTACCTCGGCGATATCTGGCCGACCAGCGACGAAGTCAACGCGCTGCTCAAGTTTGCACTCGATGCAGACGTTTACCAGAAGAACTACAGCCAGCTCACGAAGAAGGGCGACCTGTGGAGCAAGATCGAGGGCGAAGAAGGCCAGGTCTACGACTGGCCGAAGTCGACCTATATCGCCGAGCCGCCGTTCTTCGGCAAGGAATTCTCGATGACGCCGTCGTCGGAAGTCGCCGAGGTCAAGGGCGCGCGCGCACTGGGCATCTTCGGTGACTCGGTCACGACCGACCACATCAGCCCGGCTGGCTCGATCAAGGAAGATTCGCCCGCAGGCCGCTGGCTGAAGGAAAACGGCGTGCAGAAGGCCGACTTCAACAGCTACGGCTCGCGCCGCGGCAACCACGACGTCATGATGCGCGGTACGTTCGCGAACGTGCGCATCAAGAACCTGATGATCCCGGCGAAGGCCGACGGCACGCGCGTCGAAGGCGGCCTGACGATCCATCAGCCGAGCGGCGAACAGCTGTCGATTTACGACGCCGCCATGAAGTACATCGACGCCGGCACGCCCACGATGGTGTTCGCGGGCGAAGAGTACGGCACGGGCTCGTCGCGCGACTGGGCAGCCAAGGGCACGCAACTGCTGGGCGTGAAGGCCGTGGTCGCACGCAGCTTCGAGCGTATCCACCGCTCGAACCTGGTTGGCATGGGCGTGCTGCCGCTGCAGTTCAAGGGTTCGGACAGCGTGCAGTCGCTCGGTCTGACCGGCGAAGAAACGTTCGACATCGAAGGCCTGACGGACGACTTCAAGCCGCAGCAAGACCTGACGCTCGTGATCCACCACAAGGACGGCAAGGATCAACGCGTGCAGGTGCTGCTGCGCATCGACACGCCGATCGAAGTCGACTACTACAAGCACGGCGGCATCCTGCCGTTCGTGCTGCGTTCGCTGCTGGCCGCTTGAGCCTCTAGCGAAGCACGAGTTTTTTGCAGGTGCCGCGCCCGGCAACGGGTGCGGTCACACTTGGAGCCCGGCGCGAGTCGGGCTTTTTTTTCGCGTTGCCGCGGATTTTTGATGGGCGTAACGTGGAATCGCCTCTTGAGAACAGGCGAGCCTTATGAACCCCGGTCGATGGACGATGTCCCGACCGGGATTTTTTTGGGGGAGCTTTTTGGGGGGTATCGCGGCGCGGAACGCAAGGAACACAAGCCATGCGGCGCCAGCGAGAGAAATTCGGTAAATGACGGATCACCGAATGAGGAGTTCGGCATCGCCCCAGCCAGAGCTAGACCCGTCACGAACGACATTATCGGGCCTGGCTCCCGATGCGTCATTAGCACAAGCCGCAAGAATCCATTACGGATATTGTCAAGATATCGGGACGCGTCCTGTGGTCGCACTTTTGACCGTCGTGGGGCAGCGTCTGGGCGCCGCGCCTGGCAGGCGCCCCGCATCCGCTAACATGACGGTTTCCACCACCTCGCCTCGCCTCGCCTGCCTTGCCCACTTACACCCTCGCCTCAACCGTCAGCGCGGAGCTCGAGATCCGCAAGAGCCGCTTCATCGGTCTCGCGATTCCGGTCGCCGACCGCGACGCCGCCATGATCGAGCTGCAACGTCTGCGCGACGAACACCCCAGCGCTACCCACGTCTGCTGGGCGCTGCTCGCGGGCGGCCAGTCGGGCATGTCCGACGATGGCGAACCGTCCGGCACGGCAGGTCGGCCGATCCTGGAAGTGCTGCGCCATCACGACCTCGACGGCGTGCTGGCCGCCGTGGTGCGCTACTACGGCGGCGTGAAGCTCGGGGCGGGCGGCCTCGTGCGCGCCTATACCGACGCGATCGCGAGCGCCCTGCAAGACGCGCCGCGCGTCGAGCGTATCGCCCAGGCCCGGCTCATGGTGGAAGTCGGCTACCCCGACGAAACGCGCGTGCGTCACTGGCTCGAACAGGCCCAGCACACGCTCGTGGACAGCCGCTACACGATGACGGTGCGGCTCACCATCCAGATGCCCGTCACCGCCGTGGATGCCGCGCGCGACACGCTGCGTGATTTGACGCAAGGGCGGGCGGGTTTTCCCGAGTACGAGTGAAATCGTGACGACGTGAAGGCGTGGCTGCCTACGCTTGCAAACGTCGCTGCCAATGAAGCGCACAAAAAAAAGCCGCCGATAAAGATCGGCGGCTAACAGGGGACGTGAAGAACAACCGCGAATCGACTATCGAATCGACCCGACGCACCCATCATGGCTTTGCAAAATTAAGGCAAACTTAAACGCACGCAAAAGCGCGTGAAATCTTTTCGCGCCGCGCGAAACGTCACGCGGACGCGCTGAAAGCGCCAATTTCCCCGCTCGCTATAATTATTTCCAAGTCTGGCAGCAGGCCACATGCCCTCACGTTCCGGCCGGTTGCCATCCACGGGGAAAAATCGCCATGGTTTTCGATCGTCTGAGAGCAGGCGCCGGGCCCGAAAGACGTCATCGCGTCTGGAGCAAACTGCGCATCCTCGTGGCCGCTATCGGCACGCTGGGTTCGGCAACGGGCATCGCCATCGCCGTGACCGGGCTGGTGGAGTTCAATCACAGGAAGGTCGTGACAGGCGTCGCGGTCATCATCGTCTCGACCGTCGTGTACGTGTCGATCCTGGTGCGCGACCGCAATCGCGTCGATTGACCCCGCGCTTCGATACCTGAATGATGCTGGCGCGCCCGTTCCCGGGCGCGCCTTGTTTTTACTGCACGCGTTCGCCGTTACGCAGCACTTCCACGGCCGTCGCGCCCACATAGTCGGCGCGGATGCTGTCGCCCACCTTGAGCGAGCCGATCGGCACGTCCTGCGGCACGTTCACCACGACCGTGCGCGTTGGGCCGCGCAGCGTCACCTTGCGATGCTTGCGGTCGACTTTCTGCACCGTCGCCACCACCTGCACCGAACGCGCCGTGGCTGTCACGCCGTCCGACGCAGGCGTGGATGCCGTAGTTACCACGCGCTCGCGGATGCCCTTCGTGTCCACCTTGTCCGCACGCAGCAGCAATGCCTCCTTGTAGACGATGTTGACCTGATCGCCAGGCGCGAGCTTGCTGACGTTGCCCACCGCCGGATCCACCGCCACCGTCACCTGTTTGCCCTGCTGGCCGCGCAGCGTGACCGAGTTCGTTGCCGCGTCCACGCTCACCACATGCGCCACGGTTTGTACTTCGCCCACCTGCAGCAAGCCCGTGGGCGCGCTGGCGGCGGCGGGTGCCGATGCGTCGGGCGCCGCTGCGTCGGGCGCCGCTGCGTCCTGCGCGTAGAGCGGCGCAGACCCGGCCATTGCCGCCATCACGGCAAGCACGCTCAGCAAGGGTTTCGATCGGTCGATAAATCGCATGACATTTTCCCCTCGGTAGTCCGTATCAATCGATACGAATTGATTGTGTCAGTACAGCTAATGATTCACGCAATACCGCAGACAGCCGCTCAAGCCTCCTGCATGGCAGGCGCAGCGACAGCGCTGCGGTAGTGATCGTACACACGCTGGCGCTCTTCGCTCGCAAGCTGGCGTTTCTCGACGAGCTTGAGCATGCGATGGCGATCCGCGCCGAGCGTGGCGTAATAACGCTCCGCATGCAAGCGCCTGAAGCGCGTATAAAAGTCGGGGCCAGGCAAGCCCGAATCGGTCGCGAGCAGCGACGCATAGTCGGCCAGTTGCGGTTCGCATAGCGCCGCCGCTGCGGCTTCGAGCTTTTCGTAACGCTCGCGCAGCGGCACGTCCTGCGTGAAGAGGGCATGGAACGCGCCATACGGCACGAGACCGCGCCGACTCGCCGCACGCCGTAGCAAACGTTCAACCTTTTCGTCGAGTTCCTTGTTCATCCCCAATGGCCGTCAAGCGGTTCGCGACGTTTCAGATCGCGCGTACCGGCAGCTTAGAAATAGCCAATTCGCATTAAATACGCATATCGAAATGCGTTATTAAGCAAATCCGGCAAACCCTTTTCAAACTGAATCGAATTGAATGGCGTAAATCCCATTCATGCCGATTCGGAAAAGGCATTCTGCCCAAATTTTCCGATCGACACGCGTTAGGTGTCCCAAAATGGCCGATGAAAAGGATTGCAAACATCTTTAGCGCTGCCGATTCGGCGCATCATGGCGCGAATGCGCGGCGTTGAAGCGCATTGTTAAGCGATCCGGACATGATCATTTTTTCCGATAGACCAGGAAAAACGCTAAGTCAAGCAGACTATTTTTCCGCCAGCTATACACAAACAATACAAAAACAATTATTAATATCCGCTGCGGGACGACTTGGGCCACGTGCCTACGAAGCACGCCGGGCCATCCCGCAAGCGCCCCGAGTGGGCGTTCCGTTTCGCCGTCCGCAATGGCCCCGCATTCCGACGTCACTTTTGCAGGACCGTAGCAAGCGACAAGACCCGCATGCACTGAGAGGGTTGACTGGAGCGGCGCTTCCGTAAGCCGCATGTCCGGAATCTTTCGTTGACGAGTGATCACATGCTTACCCGAACCGAAAACTTGCCGAGTGTCGCGCGCCGAATGGCTGCCGGCCAGATGTTGGTGGATGGCGCGACGGTGAACTCCGTGGCCGATTCCTTGCACCTCTCCGCCCAGACGGTGCGCCGTTACAAAACGATCGTCGAGGACGGCGGGCTCGCTGCGCTACAGCAGATGAGCGTGGGCGGCCGTCCATCAGTGCTGGACCAGGCCGCGCTCGGCTGGATAGCGGGTGCGCTGCACGGCTCCGCGCGCGAGCACGGCTTCCCCAGTGACGCCTGGACCAACAGCCGCGTGCGCGAGCTGATCGGCCGTCAATTCGGCGTGCACTATTCGCGCGTCTATACCTGGCAGATCGTATCGAACCTCGGCCTGGGCCACCGCCTGTCGAAATCGGCGCGCTGAAGGCGAAGGCGCGGGCATGCTCCGGCGTGTCCGCACGTTGCCCAGGGTGCTTTTAGCGCGCTAATCCTCCCGCCAACGACGGCGCCCGTCGGGTGCCGCCCAATGACACGCGTGCAATGCTCGTGGCCGGGCGCAAGCGTCGCTCACGCTCGCCTGCTGCCCCGTCACTGTTGCGCCGCCTCTGCGGCGCACGCAGGGTTTCAGTTCGCGGACGGCGTGCCCGGCGCGGGCGCTGAGTCGGGCGTGCCGTTCCATTGCTTCGCGCGCACCTGATTGCGCCCCGCCGACTTCGCTTCATAGAGCAGCGCGTCGGCGGCGGCCAGCAATTGCGCGCCGCTACCGCCAACCGGCGGCTCGCAGCTCGCGCAGCCCACGCTTACCGTCACGCGGCCGTAGCGCGATCCACTGTTCGCGAGATTGGCCGCCTCCACCCGCCGACGGATCTTCTCGGCGATCTTCTGCGCACCTGCCAGCGGCGTCGCCGGCAGTACGACCGCGAACTCCTCGCCGCCGTAGCGCGCGGTCATGTCCGCCGCGCGCCGCGTGCCCGAGGCGATGCGCTCGGCCACCAGCGCGAGCACTTCGTCGCCTGCAGCGTGGCCATAGGTGTCGTTGAAGATCTTGAAGTGGTCGATGTCGAGGAACAGCACCGCAAGCGGCGTCTGCGTGCGCGCGGCGCGCTGCCATTCGGAGATCAGCCGCTCGTCCAGCGCGCGGCGGTTCGCAAGACCCGTGAGTCCATCCGTCACCGCGAGACGCTGCAACGCGGCTTCCGCGCGCACCTTGTCGCGCAGCGCGAAGGCGAGGATCCACGACACCGCGACCCATGCGCCGCCGAACACCGTGGTCATCGCCAGCGCCAGCCACGAACGACGCCGCCAGCTCGCGAGAATGTCGTCCACGGCGGGCGCAACGCCCACGATGATCGGCATGCTGCCCACGTGCGCGTACGTATAGACGCGCTCCACGCCATCCGCTTCCGAATGCGCGGTGAAGGTGCCCGCATCGTGCTGCGAGATGATCCGGTAGTTGTGCCAGCTAGCATAATTCGCGCCGATGCCAAGCGGCATCATCGGCTTGCTCGCGAGCAGCGTGCCGTCCTGCATGATGATGAAGACGCCGCCGCGCCGTCCCACATCGATACGTTCGATGAGCTGCTGAAAATATTCGAGCCGCACGCCAAGCAGCGCGACGCCCACAAATGCGCCATCCGGCGCATCAATCCGCCGCGAAAGCGCAATCGACAACACGCCGTGCCGCAAGCGCGAAACATAGGGCTTCGAAATGAATAGTCCGGCATTCGGATCACGCGCCTGCGCAACGAAGTAATCGCGATCGGCGAACGACACATCGGGCGGCGCGACACCGCTCTGCGAGGCCTTCACATGGCCTTGCGCGTCCAGCACGTAAGCCCCGCCTAAAAAAGAAGCCGCCGTCGCGCGATCGAACAGCATGCGCTGGCGCAGCGCCTCGGGCAGCGTCCAGGTGTCGGGCTGCTGCGCGCCCGACACGACAGCCCGCAGCGAGAGATCGTAAAGCTCGACATTACGCGCGATATCGCTCGTCACGATGCGCACGATGTTCGCCGAGTTCTCAGCCGCATGACGCAGTTCCTCGGCACGCCCGTTATAGAGCGCCGCATACGTGAGCGCCGCCATCACCGTGGCGACGATCGTGCCCGACCACCCCGCAAAGAACGGATGACTGCCGATCAGCCGGGTCGCATCCTTGCCGCGCGCGAGCAGCCAGCGGCGCGCGCGCAGGTGCCAGCGCGGCGCGAATACGCGCTGGGCCAGCGCCCTCGCGTGACGATGCGGATGTCCGGCAGGCGTTTGCGCGGACGGCTCCTGCACAGGCTCGTGAACGCGATCAACCACGTGCGCAATCCTCCGACGAATGTCTCCCTGGCGGCGCTCATAGCGACCGTTTTTACCGCCGCCGGCCACGCTTGCGCATCGCTCGCCACCGATGTCATCAATCCGTCACGCATGCTCCGCATGATCGGAAAAGTTGCTTTCACCGCCGCTTTCAAAGCGGTTTCGACTGAACAATCCCCCGTTATACCCGCTACATACAGGAGCCTGCTCGTCATGCCGGATCTTTCCCTGTCACCGCAGCCGGGCACCGCGCCCGCGCGCGGTCGCAATGCGAGCCTGCTCGCTTTCCTGCTCGTCATCGCCGCGGGCGCCGTCTACGTGGGCATGCATCTCGCCGACGACCTCTCCCCCGTGCGTGAAAGCTCCGCGCTGCCCTGGCTGCTGCTCGGCATCGCCCTGTTGATCGCACTGGGCTTCGAATTCGTGAACGGCTTCCACGATACCGCGAATGCGGTGGCCACCGTCATCTACACGCACTCGCTTTCCCCCAACCTCGCCGTGATATGGTCGGGCGCCTGGAATTTCCTGGGCGTGCTGACGTCGACGGGCGCGGTCGCCTTCGGCATCCTGCAATTGCTGCCTGTGGAACTGATCCTGCAAGTGGGCAGCAGCGCGGGCTTCGCGATGGTGTTCGCGCTGCTCATCGCGGCCATCATCTGGAATCTCGGCACATGGTATTTCGGCCTGCCGTCGTCGAGCTCGCACACGCTGATCGGCTCGATCATCGGCGTGGGCCTGATGAACCAGCTGATGCACGGCGCGAGCGGCACGAGCGGCGTGGACTGGAGCCAGGCGCTGGGTGTGGGCAAGTCGCTGCTGTTCTCGCCGATCGTGGGCTTTCTCGCCGCCGCGCTGCTGCTGCTCGTGCTCAAGGCCCTCGTGAAAGTGCCCGCGCTCTATAGCGAGCCGAAGGGCAACGAACCGCCGCCGTTCTGGATCCGCGCGCTGCTGATCCTCACCTGCACGGGCGTGTCGTTCGCGCACGGCTCGAACGACGGCCAGAAGGGCATGGGCCTCATCATGCTGATCCTGATCGGCACGGTGCCCACCGCCTACGCGCTCAACAAGGCCGTGACGCCTGCCGAAACGCAGACCTTCATCGCCGTCGCCCACGAGGCTTCGCACATTCTCGACAAGTACTCGAATGGCGTGGCCGCGCCCGCCGACGCGCGCGCCGAAGTCGAGCGCTTTGTCGGCTCGCGCACGCTCGCGCCCGCGACGGTTCCAGCCCTTTCCGCGCTGATCAACCAGGTGGGCGATCAGGTCGGCGGCTACGGCTCGATTTCCGCGGTGCCGCAATCGGTGGTCGACAACGTGCGCAACAATATGTACCTGACCTCCGAAGCGATCCGCCTGATCGAGAAGGCCAAGACACCGGCCTTCTCCACCACCGACGCCAAGGCCATCGACAACTTCAAGGCCCAGACCGATCACGCCACCAAGTTCATCCCGACGTGGGTGAAAGTGGCCGTGGCGATCGCGTTGGGTCTCGGGACGATGGTGGGCTGGAAGCGCATCGTCGTGACGGTGGGCGAGCGCATCGGCAAAACCCACCTGACCTACGGCCAGGGTGCGAGCGCCGAACTGGTGGCAATGGCCACGATCGGCGCCGCCGACGTCTACGGCCTGCCGGTCTCGACCACGCACGTGCTGTCCTCGGGCGTGGCGGGCACGATGGCCGCCAACGGCTCGGGCCTGCAATGGAACACGGTGCGCAGCCTCGTGCTCGCCTGGGTGCTCACGCTGCCGGTTTCGATCGTGCTCGCGGGCGGCCTGTACTGGGTGTTCCGCCACCTGTTCTGATCGACGCGGACTTCACGCGGATTCATGCGACGCGGCCTGACGGCCGCCGCACAAAAAAAGCCGCGCCTCGTGAGAGGCGCGGCTTTTTTGCTTCAACGTCGATCCGATCAGTAGATCTCGGGCACGATCATGTTCTCTTGCACCGGCTGACGAATGTAGTCGGGATGATGCACGCGCGCGGGCAGCGTGACCTGCGGATGCTCGATCTCGTGATACGGCACCTGGCTGAGCAGATGGTGAATGCAGTTCAGGCGCGCACGCTTCTTGTCCACGCCCTGCACGACCCACCACGGCGCTTCGGGGATATGCGAGCGCTGCAGCATCACTTCCTTGACGTGCGTATAGGCTTCCCAGCGGCGGCGGCTTTCGAGGTCCATCGGCGAGAGCTTCCACTGCTTGAGCGGATCGTCGATGCGGCTCTGAAAGCGCACTTCCTGCTCGTCGTCCGTGATCGAGAACCAGTACTTGACGATCTGCACGCCGCTGCGCACGAGCATCTTTTCAAACTCGGGCACCGAGCGGAAAAACTCCTCGTACTCGTCGTCGGTGCAGAAGTTCATCACGCGCTCGACGCCCGCGCGGTTGTACCAGCTACGGTCGAACAGCACCATTTCGCCACCTGCAGGCAGATGCTGGACGTAGCGCTGGAAATACCATTGGGTGCGCTCGCGATTGTTCGGCGCGGGCAGCGCGGCCACGCGGCACATGCGCGGGTTCAGGCGCTGCGTGATGCGCTTGATGACGCCGCCCTTGCCCGCCGCATCGCGACCTTCGAAAATCACCACGAGCCGATGGCCGGTGCTGACGATCCAGTCCTGCATCTTCACGAGTTCGCCTTGCAGACGGATCAACTCGCGGAAATAAACGCGGCGCAGCGCGCGCGTTTCCTCGCTGATGTCGAGGCCGCCTTCCTGCAAGCGGTCGTCGACTTCCATTTCGAGCTCTTCGTCATAGGCGTCGAGCAACTCTTCGTTGAGGCGGCGGCGGCGCTCACGCTCGGCTTCCCCGTCACCAGCCTGCGTCTGCTGTTGCGCGTCGTAGCCCGCGTCCCGCGCGGCCTGCCCCGCGCGCTCCATCTCGTTCATGGCGACTCTCCTCTTTCGATCAATGGCAACCCGCGGCGCGCGCTACGCGTGCATCCGGTGCATCGGACGCCACACATGCGGACGGACACGGCCACGCGCCACTATCGGCGCTACGGGTGTCACACATATTTCAAATGCATTGATGCGCCGCGCGACAGCTTCCAACGGCTGGCGCGCAAGATCCGTACGCGAATCCGCCATCAACCCAGCGGCTTCGCAAAGCTCAATTCGTGGCCATCCGGGTCGAGCAGATGAAAATAGCGCTCGCCCCACGGCGCGTCCTGCGGCGCGAACTCGGGCGCGAGGCCCGCCGCGCGCACCTGCGCATGGAAGGCGTCGACGTCCGAGACGTAGAAGATCGCGCGGCCCCAGCCTTCGACCTTGCCATGCGGCCCTTCGAGCAGATTCAGGTAACAGGCCGATGCGCCCTCGCCCAATTCAAACGAGGCGAACCCGGGGATCGACGGGCCGGGCTTGTGCGCAAAGCCTAGCGTTTCGTAAAAACGTACCGAACGCTCGATGTCGCTTACGGTGAACGTCACGGCGTTCAGGGATTCGATGCGCGCGGTGGGCGGGTGCATGGCCTTGCCTCCTTGTTCTGGTTCGTTGCGTCGATGCGCGCCAGTCTCTGCGTACGGGCGCCGCGTCAGTGCGTCAGTCCTTCGCGCCGACTTTAGCAGCCTTTGACGGCGCAGGGCGCCGCGCCGCCGCGACCTTCCCCGTTTTTCGGGCTTTCTGCGCCTTCGGCAGCGCGCGAGCCGCGCCGCCCGGCCAGGCGTTTCGCTCACTGGTTGGACCAGTTTCGAGCAAGCCGCTCTCCTCGCCCACCCGTGCACGCACGAAGTCGATATGAGTCTGCATGGCCGTGCGCGCCTCCTCGGGACGCCGCGCGAGGATCGCGTCGCACAGCGTGCGGTGCTGGAGCAGCAGCAGCCCCGAGGCATCCGCATTCTGCTGACGCAAGCCCGTGCCGTTGATCGTGATGTGCTCGCGCAGCACGCCCAGCACGCTCGTGTGCAGATGCAGAAACATGGCGTTATGCGAGGCCTGGGCGATGACTTCGTGGAGCTTCGCATCGGCGTCGGCTTCCGCGCCCTTGTCGTCGCAGGCGCGCGTGCGCTCCAACTCGTCCATCAGCGTGCGGATACGTTCGAGATCGTCGTCGCTCGCGCGCAGCGCCGCGAAATACGCCGTCGCGCCTTCCAGCACGCGGCGAAATTCGAGAATGTCGTCGCGCAGCGCCGGGTGGTCGGCCACCAGTTGCCCCCACGGCGAAGCGAAGCCCGTGCGCAGTTGATCGGTCACGAACACGCCCGCGCCGGCGCGGCTCGCGACGAGCCCCCGCGCGGCCAGCCGCTGGATCGCCTCGCGCACCGTGTTGCGCGCGACGCCATAGTCCTGCGCGAGCACGCGCTCGGACGGCAGTTTCTCGCCCGCGCGCCACGTACCGTCGAGCAGCGCGGTTTCCATCTGGCGCATCACCGTGTCGACGCGCCCGCGCGCGCCAGCCCTGTCCCTCATTGCCTGTCCCCGAGCCATCGTGTCGTTCGGGGGCGTCGGCTTCACGCTCAGTACGCACTGGTCCAACCAGTTTGAAGCCGCCGCCCGAAGCGGGAATTATGCGCCACAAACCCGCCGTCACCGCGCCCGGCCCCGCCGACCGCTGACGAGACGCCCGTACGACGCGCCGGATTGCATCAGCACAGACCCACATGCAGCCACGAGCGCCCAACGATACCCGCGAGACATGAAGCCACGGCACTACCCCACCGGCCCGCGCCCCACCGACGTCTACCTGTTCGCAACCTGCCTTGTGGACCTGTTCGTGCCTCAGGCCGGGCTCGACGCGGTCAAGCTGCTCGAACGCGAAGGCCTCACGGTCCACTTCCCACGTGGCCAGAGTTGCTGCGGGCAACCCGCCTATAGCAGCGGCAACCCGCGCCAGGCGCGCGAAGTCGCCCGCGCTCAACTCGGCTTGTTCGAACAGCCCTGGCCCGTGATCGTGCCGTCGGGATCGTGCGCTGGCACGATGCGGCACCACTGGCCCGCCCTATTCCAAGGCGACGACGCAAGCGATGGCGCCGATGCCGCGCGCGCCGCTTCGATCGCCGGGCGCGTCTATGAGCTGACCGAATTCCTCGTGCGCGTGCTCGATGTCGATCTGGGCCTGGACGGCGCCTATGGCGACGCCGCACGCCAGCAACCCGACGAGCGCGTGGTCCTGCACACCTCGTGCGGCGCGCGCCGCGAAATGGGCACGCGCGTGCATGGCGTCGAAGCCGTCGACGCGCTGCCCGGCGTCACGCGCATCGACCACGAGCGCGAATCCGAATGCTGCGGCTTCGGTGGCACGTTCTCGCTCAAGCACCCCGATATCTCCGGCGCGATGGTGGCCGACAAGATCGCCTCGGCATGCGCGACAGGCTGCAACCGCCTCGTCTCCGCCGACTGCGGCTGCCTGCTGAACATCGGCCATGCCGCCGAACGCAAGGGCGCGCCACTGGCGGTCGAACACCTCGCCTCGTTCCTGTGGCGCCGCACCGGCGGGGAGGCCGCATGAGCGTAGATAAGGTCGATACCCTCGGCGCACGGGCGCGTATGCTGGGCCGTCTGCGTGCCAGTGCACCCGCTGCCGTCGCTTCATCCGTGGATGCGCTCGATGCCCGCATCGATGCGCACTACGCACAGCGCCGCGTGCACGATGCGGCCATGCTGGCGACGCGAACGGCGCGCATCGAACAATTCCAGCGCATGCTCGAAGCCGCCCATGCCGAGGTGGTCTGCGCGAGCAGTCAGGCATGGCCCGCCGCGCTCGCACAACGGCTCGCAGCGACCGGCGTGAAGCGCTTGCTGCTCGATACGTCGAGCGCCGAAGGCGCCGCACTCGCAGCGGCGCTGCGCACGAACGCGGCCGCCATCGAAACGCGCACCTACGCAGAACCGATCGAAACCTGGAAGTCCGAACTATTCGACGAAATCGACGCGGGCTTTACGGTCGCGCGCTCGGGCCTCGCAGCCACGGGCACGCTGATCGTGGTGCCCGATGCGAATGCGCCACGTACCGTCTCGCTCGTGCCGCCCTTGCATATCGCACTGGTTCACGCCCACACCTTGCATGCGGACCTGCACACTGCCGTTGCCACCGAGCGCTGGCGCGACGGCATGCCGACCAATCTGGTGATGGTCTCCGGGCCTTCGAAAACCTCGGACATCCAGCAGACCACGGCCTATGGCGCACACGGCCCGCGCGCGCTTTGGGTAATCGTCGTGACGGATAGCGATAACGAGAGCGATACCCGCAACGGAGCCGCGCAATGAGCACGCCTGCAAACCCCGGCAACGAAAGCACGCTGCACTTCGTCCCCACCGCCGAATTTCGCCAGCGCGCCCGTACGGCGCTCGACGATCCGCAACTACGCAAGAGCTTTCGCGGCGCGATGGACTTCCTGCAAGGCAAGCGCGCCGCGCAGTTTCCCGAAGCGGACGAACTCGAAGATCTGCGCGACCTGGGCGAAGCGGTGCGTCAGCATGCACTCGCGCGTCTGCCCGAACTGCTCGAACAACTGGAAACGAAGCTGCGCGAGAACGGCGTCCACGTCCACTGGGCCGAAACCGCCGACGACGCCAACCGCATCGTCCACGCTATCGCACAACGCCATGCGGCCACGCGCGTCATCAAGGGCAAGTCGATGGCGAGCGAGGAAATCGAGCTGAATCATTACCTCGGCGAGCGCGGGGTCGACTGCATCGAATCGGATATGGGCGAGTACATCGTGCAGCTCGCCGGCGAAAAACCCTCGCATATCGTGATGCCCGCGATCCACAAAACGAAGGGCGACATCGCACATCTGTTCGAGGAGCACATCCCCGATACGCCTTATACCGAAGACGTCGATTCGCTGATCCAGACCGGCCGCCGTGCGCTGCGCCGCGCCTTTGTGGATGCGCAGATCGGCCTCTCGGGCGTGAACTTCGCCGCCGCCGATACGGGCACGCTCTGGCTCGTCGAAAACGAAGGCAACGGCCGCCTGTCGACCACCGTGCCCGACGTGCATATCGCGATCATGGGCATGGAAAAGGTCGTGGCGAAGCTCGAACATATCGTGCCGCTTTCGAGCCTGCTCACGCGCTCGGCCACGGGCCAGCCGATCACCACGTACTTCAATCTCATCAGCAGCCCGCGCCGTGCGGGCGAAAAGGACGGCCCGCGCGAAGTGCATCTCGTGCTGCTCGACAACGGCCGCAGCCAGGCCTACGCCGACGATCAACTGCGCGCCACGCTGCAATGCATTCGCTGCGGGGCGTGCATGAATCACTGCCCGGTGTACACACGCATCGGCGGCCATGCCTATGGCACCACCTATCCCGGCCCGATCGGCAAGATCATTTCGCCGCATCTGCTAGGCCTCGACGCCACCGCCGATCTGCCCACCGCATCGAGCCTGTGCGGCGCATGCGGCGAAGTCTGCCCCGTGCGCATTCCGATTCCGCAACTGCTGGTGCGTCTGCGCACCGAGGCGAACCGCAACCCCGACGAAGCCGTCGCGCATCCGCTGCGCGGCCAGGGCGCGAATCATAGCCGCAGCGAACAGTTCATCTGGCGTTTCTGGAGCGGCGCGTTCGCGCATCTGCGCGCGTATCGCGCGCTGCGCTGGGCCGCAACGCGACTGCGCGGTCTCGCGCCGTCGCAGCAAATGGGCTGGACCCAGCATCGCACGCCGCTCAAGCCCGCACCGCGCAGCCTGCACGATCTGCTGCGCGAACGCGATCAGCCGCAATAGCGGCACACCGCTCAATCGTCAGGCATGCGAAATACATTCCAAACCCTGCCTGACGACACTTTCACCTTATCGACCCGCATCATCGGAGGAGACCGTAGTGCAACCCTGGCATCAGATCTATACCCCGCTCGGCAGTCTGTGGCTATCCGCGCTCGTGGCCGCCGTGCCCATCCTGTTCTTCTTCGTTGCGCTCGCCGGCCTGCGCCTCAAGGGCCATGTGGCCGCCGCGATCACGCTCCTGCTCGCGCTCGGCGTGGCGATTTTCGAATACGGCATGCCTGTGCGCCAGGCGCTCGTTTCGGCGGGCTTCGGCTTCGCCTATGGCCTCTGGCCGATCGCGTGGATCATCGTCACCGCGGTGTTCCTCTACAAGATCGTCGTGAAAACCGGGCAGTTCGAGATCATTCGCGCCTCGGTGCTGTCGATCACCGATGACCAGCGCCTGCAACTGTTGCTGATCGGCTTCTCGTTTGGCGCGTTCCTCGAAGGCGCCGCGGGCTTTGGCGCACCGGTTGCGATTACCTCGGCGCTGCTGGTCGGCCTTGGCTTCGAACCGCTCTATGCGGCAGGCCTGTGCCTGATCGCCAACACCGCGCCGGTGGCTTTCGGCGCGATGGGTATTCCCATCATCGTCGCGGGCCAGGTGACGGGCATCGACCCGTTCCTGATCGGCGCAATGGCGGGACGCCAGTTGCCGCTGCTCTCGCTGTTCGTGCCGTTCTGGCTCGTCTTCATCATGGACGGCAAGCGCGGTCTCAAGGAAACGTGGCCGGCCGCGCTGGTCGCGGGTGGCAGCTTCGCAGTGACGCAGTACTTCACGTCGAACCACATCGGGCCGGAACTGCCGGACATCACCTCTGCGCTCGTGAGCCTCGTCGCGCTGGCCGCGTTCCTGAAGGTGTGGTCGCCGCGCCGCGCTACCGCGTCGAACGTGCGCGTGAGCGGCGGTGCCGCAACGCTCGGCGGCTTTGGCGGAGGCTTCAAGGCTTCGACATCGGCATCGAGTCGCCAGGCCTCGCCGTACAGCCTCGCACAAACGGTGCGTGCGTGGACGCCGTTCATCCTGCTGACCGCCATCGTCACGGTCTGGAGCGTCAAGCCGTTCAAGGCGCTGTTCGCCGCCAAGGGGCCGCTCGCCGGCACCGTGCTGAGCTTCCATGTGCCGGGTCTAGATCAACTCGTCGTGCGTACCGCGCCCATCGTGGCGACGGCCAAGCCCTATGAAGCGGTCTTCAAGATCGATTGGCTCTCGGCCGTGGGCACCGCGATCATGCTGACCGCGATCGTCTCCGCGCTGATCCTCAAGATGAAGCCGCGCGCCGCCGTCGTCGCGTTCGTCGAAACGGTGAGCGAACTGCGCCGCCCTATCCTGTCGATTGGCCTCGTGCTGGCTTTCGCCTTCGTCGCGAACTATTCGGGCATGTCGTCGACGCTCGCGCTGGCGCTCGCCGGCACTGGCGCCGCGTTCCCGTTCTTCTCGCCGTTCCTCGGCTGGCTGGGCGTGTTCCTGACGGGTTCGGATACGTCATCGAATGCGTTGTTCTGCTCGCTTCAGCACACGACGGCGCACCAGATCGGCGTGTCGGACACGTTGCTGGTCGCGGCCAATACCTCGGGCGGCGTGAGCGGCAAGATGATCTCGCCGCAGTCGATCGCCGTGGCTTGCGCCGCAACCGGTCTCGTTGGCAAGGAGTCCTCGCTGTTCCGCTTCACGGTGCGCCATAGCCTGTTTTTCGCGGCCATCGTCGGCATCGTGACGCTGATTCAGGCCTACGTGCTCACGGGTATGATTCCGCAGTAAGCCTCACGACGGTTTTGTAGCGCCCTTGAAAGGCCGTTGTCCGCACGCGCGGGCAACGGCCTTTTTAATTTCAGGTAATACGCGCGTGCCCGCATGAACTTTTCTTCATCGACATTTTTAAGCCTTATTTAAGGCATCAAATCTACGCTTGATCCGTCCGGCGCAATAAGGCCGGGACTGATCGACGAATCGATGGAGGTGAACAATGGATGCACGCTCAGTTCAATACAAGACCGCTGCACTTTCGCTGGCTGCCACGCTCACGCTCGCCCTCGGTGCACAAGGCGCGTTCGCCGCGACCATGAACAACGCTGCGAACGGCCTGCCGCCCGCGCAACATGCCGACGGCATCGCCTATGTCTCGGGCGGCATCGGCAGCGACCAGTCGGCGGCATTCAAGGCCGCGACCGCACACTATCCGCTCTCGCTCGAATTCGCACGCCAGTCGGCCAGCGGCAATGAATATCTCGCCGACGTGCCCGTGACGATTGCGAACGCTCATGGCCAGACATTAATCTCCACGCGTACGCATGGGCCGTACATGCTCGTCGCACTGCCTCACGGCCACTACGTCGTCACGGCCAGCCACGATGGCAAGACCGTCGAGCGCACCGTGAACGTGGGCAACACGTCCCACGAACACGAAACCTTCGTCTGGCCGACGTAATCCTGTCACCCAACGTCATTCTGTCTTTGTTGCTGCTACAACAGATGTTTGCAAGCGCCGCGCGCATTTCACGAGGCTAGACCGAGCCTCTTAAAGAATGTGCGCGCACCTGGCCGTCACGGCTTTTTCGCTTGTGTCACGATCGTTGCTGGAAAGCGTCACGCACGCACCGTGCGTAACGCTCGAGCGATGCGAACCGCATCCCGCGGCCTGCCATCGTCCGCCACACGCGCAACGAAATGATGACCACGCAACGATCGAATCGCCTCCCCGCGAGGCGCACGATCGCGGCGAGCGCGCCTGAAGGCCGCTCGCGCGCGACACCCTGCCGCAGATCCCCGCACGCGCCCCGTCTGGCGCGCCTCGCACCACATCCGCACCCTTGCTTCTCCACCCGTTCGGGCGGCACTGCGTCGCACCCCGCGGCACTTGTCGCGCGTGAGCGCGTCACACATATCGTAAGGCCGGACGCCAGCCCCGCCCTAACGTGGGGCGGCACGCGCTGATGCACGACACCTCGCTCGCCACCACGCCTCGCCCCTCGATCGACGCCCGCCGCATGCCCGATACACGCCCCGCGCCTTGTGCGCGGCGCACGCCTGCGCCTGTCGCGTACATCCGCAGCCAGCACAAGAGGAGTACCCATTGATGATCCGTCGCTTCGTCCATCAAGGTGCGAACGGCCCGTCCGCCCCCGCGCGGGCCGTCCTCTACGCGGTGCTCGCCGCGTTCCTCGCCGGTTGCGTCTCGCTCGCGCCCAATTACGAGCAGCCGCCTCTGCCCGTTCCGAATACCTTCCCCGATGCCGCCGCTCAACAGGCACAACAGGCAGGCGCGAGCGCGCTGAGCGCCACCGCCATCGGCTGGAAGGACTATTTCACCGATCCCACGCTGCAAGGCTTGATCGCTGAAGCGCTCGAATACAACCGCGATCTGCAACTGGCGATCCAGCGTGTCGACGAAGCGCGGGCGATGTACGGCATCCGTCGTGCGGATCAATTCCCCACGCTCGGTGTCGAGGCCGATCTCGCACGCGCCCGCGTGCCCGCCGACCTCTCCGGCGTGGGCCGCCCGATGACGGCGAGCCAATACCAGGTCGGTATCGGCATGGCCACGTGGGAACTGGACTTCTGGGGCCGCGTGGGCAGCCTCAAGGAAGCGGCGTTGCAAAACTATCTGGCCACCGACGCCGCGCGCCAGGCCGTCACGCTCACGCTGGTCGAACAAGTGGCCAACAGCTATCTGAGCCTGCGCGACCTCGACGAACGCATCATGCTCGCGCAGCAAACCATCGCGAGCCGCGAGAAGTCGTACCGCATCTTCAAGCGTCGCTATGAGGTGGGTGCAATTTCGAAGCTCGATCTCAAGCAGGTTGAAACCTTGTGGCGCCAGGCCGTGGCGCTCGGCGCGCAACTTCAGCAGGAACGCGCCACGCGCGTCAACGCGCTGCAACTGCTCGTGGGCAAATCCGTCGATCTGCCGCACGAGGATATCCGCCTCGACGACGCCTCCGTGATGAGCGACCTGCCGCCGGGCCTGCCTTCCGACCTGCTCACCAACCGCCCCGACATCGTCGCCGCCGAATATCAGTTGCGTGCGGCGAATGCCAATATCGGCGCAGCGCGCGCGGAATTCTTCCCGAAGATCACGCTCACCGGTTCGTTCGGCACGGCGAGCACGCAGCTTTCCGATCTCTTCACCGGCCCGAGCCGCGCGTGGAGTTTCGGCCCCGGCATTTCGTTGCCGATCTTCGACATGGGCCGCCGCGAGTCGAATCTCGAAGTCGCGAAGTCGCAGCGCGACCAGGCTGTGACGTCCTATGAGCGCGCCGTGCAGTCCGCGTTCCGCGACGTGGCCGATGCGCTCGCCGCGCGCGAGTGGCTCGCCGAGCAGGTCGATACGCTGCGCGCGACCGAAGCGGCCCAGGCCGAACGCGCGCGCCTTGCACAACTGCGCTACGACCACGGCGCGTCGCCCTTCCTCGAAGTGCTCGACGCGCAACGCGACCTGCTGGTCGTGCAACAGCAACTGGTGGAAACGCGCCGCGCGCTGCTCTCCAGCCGCGTTTCGCTCTATGCCGCGCTGGGCGGCGGCGGCTTCGCATCGAGCGCCCAGGCGCCGGCGCCCGCCCCCGCAAGCACGCCTGCCGCCACACCGAATACTCCCTGATTTGAGGTCCCGTCATGCAGATATCAGCCCGTAAATGGATTCCCGCGCTCATCGTGATCGCCGTCGCGACGGGCGGCTATTTCGGCTGGCGCTACTACGCGGATCGCGGCCCGGGCGCCGGATTCGTGAACGGCAACGGCCGCATCGAGGCCACCGAGATCGACGTCGCCACCAAGCTCGCCGGCCGCGTACAGGACGTCGTGGTGCAGGAAGGCGATTTCGTGAGTGTGGGTCAGACGCTCGCGCACATGCAGATCGACACGTTGCAGGCGCAACGAAATGAAGCGACGGCTCAGCATCAGCAAGCCGTCAATTCCGATGCCAGCGCGAAGGCGCAGATCGCCCTGCGCGAGAGCGACCAGCGCGCCGCCGAAGCGGGCGTCGCACAGCGCGAAAGCGAACTCGATGCCGCGAGGCGCCGGCTTGCGCGATCGGAAACGCTCTCGAAGGAAGGCGCCTCGTCGATGCAGGAACTCGACGACGACCGCGCGCGCGTGAAGAGCGCGCAAGCCGCCGTGGCCGCCGCGAAGGCGCAGGTCACCGCCGCCGCCGCCGCGGTGACAGCGGCGCGCGCGCAGCAAACCGGTGCAGAGTCCGCCATCGCCGCGGCGCAGGCCACCATCGACCGCATCAACGCCGACATCCAGGACAGCGACCTCAAGGCGCCGCGCGCGGGCCGCGTGCAGTACCGCGTCGCGCAGCCTGGCGAAGTGCTCGGTGCGGGCGGCAAGGTGCTCAACATGGTCGATCTTTCGGATGTCTACATGACTTTCTTCCTGCCCGAGCAGGCAGCCGGTCGCGTGGCGCTCGGCCAGGACGTGCACATCATCCTGGACGCCGCGCCGCAATGGGTGATCCCCGCCAAGGTCACGTTCGTTTCGGCGACAGCGCAGTTCACGCCCAAGACCGTCGAAACGCAGAGCGAGCGCCAGAAGCTCATGTTCCGCGTGAAGGCGCAGATCGACCGCGACCTGCTGCAAAAGCACCTGAAATACGTGAAGACCGGGCTGCCCGGCGTGGCGTGGGTCAAGCTCGACGCCAATGAAGAATGGCCCGCGAATCTGCAGGTGAAGGTGCCCTGATGAGCGAGCCCGCAGTCCGCATCGAACATGTCAGCCTGCACTACGGCAAGACCGTGGCGCTGCGCGATGTCACGCAGGATGTCCCCGCCGGTCTGATGGTGGGCCTGATCGGCCCCGACGGCGTGGGCAAATCCAGCCTGCTCGCGCTCGTGGCCGGTTCGCGCGCCGTGCAGGAAGGCAAGGTCTGGGTGCTCGGCGGCGACATGGCGAGCAAGGCCCATCGTGACGCGGTTTGCCCGCGCATCGCCTACATGCCGCAAGGGCTCGGCAAGAATCTCTATCCCACGCTATCGGTCGAGGAGAACCTGCAATTCTTCGGCCGCCTGTTCGGGCACGACGAAGCGGAACGACGCCGTCGTATCGACGCACTCACGCGCAGCACCGGTCTCGACCCGTTTCTCGCGCGGCCCGCGGGCAAGCTTTCGGGCGGCATGAAGCAGAAGCTCGGTCTGTGCTGCGCGCTGATCCACGACCCCGACCTGCTGATTCTCGACGAACCCACCACGGGCGTCGATCCGCTTGCGCGCGCGCAGTTCTGGGACCTCATCAACGGAATCCGCAAGGAGCGGCCGTCGATGAGCGTGATCGTCGCGACCGCGTATATGGACGAAGCGCAACGCTTCGACTGGCTGATCGCGATGGACGACGGCGCGATCCTCGCCACCGGCACGCCCGCCGAACTGCTCGAACGCACTCACTCCGAATCGCTTGAAGAAGCCTTTATCGAACTACTTCCCGAGGCAAAGAAACGCGGCCATAAGCCCGTGGAAATCACGCCGCTGCACACCGACGACAACACCGCCGTCGCCATCGAGGCCAAAGACCTGACGATGCGCTTCGGCGATTTTGTCGCCGTCGATCATGTGAGCTTTCGCATTCAGCGCGGCGAGATATTTGGCTTTCTCGGCTCGAACGGTTGCGGCAAGTCCACGACGATGAAGATGCTCACGGGCCTGCTGCCCGCGAGCGAAGGCCAGGCATGGCTGTTCGGGCACGAAGTCGATCCCCGCGATCTCGACACGCGCCGCCGTGTGGGCTACATGTCGCAAGCGTTCTCGCTGTACGGCGAACTCACGGTGCGCCAGAACCTCGTGCTGCACGCGCGCCTCTTTCACGTTCCCGAGGCCGAGATCCCCGCACGGGTGACCGAAATGGTCGAGCGCTTCGACCTGGCCGAAGCGCTGGACACGCTGCCTGACAGCCTGCCTTTGGGCGTGCGCCAGCGGCTCTCGCTCGCCGTGGCGATGGTGCACAAGCCCGAACTGCTGATCCTCGACGAACCGACTTCTGGCGTCGATCCCGTCGCGCGCGACAACTTCTGGCGTTTGCTCATTACGCTCGCGCGCGAAGACCAAGTGACGATCTTCATCTCCACCCACTTCATGAACGAAGCGGGCCGCTGCGACCGCATTTCGCTGATGCACGCAGGCCGCGTGCTGGTGAGCGCTACGCCTGCGGCCATCACCGAAATGCGCGGCGCGGCCACGCTCGAAGAGGCTTTCATCGCCTATCTGGTCGATGCGGGCGCGGGCACGGAAGGCGATACCACTTCTGAATTGTCGGTGCTGGCAGAAAATCCCGACGCCAGCGCGCATCACGCGCAGCATCGCGGCTTCAGCTTCCAGCGTGCGTATAGCTATATGTGGCGCGAAGCGCTGGAATTGCGCCGCGATCCGGTGCGCGCGACACTCGCGCTCGCGGGCTCGCTGCTGCTGCTCTTCGTAATGGGCTTCGGCATCAGCATGGACGTGGAGGATCTGCGCTTCGCCGTGCTCGATCACGACCAGACCTCGCTGTCGCAGAACTACGATCTGAATCTCTCCGGCTCGCGCTACTTCATCGAGCGTCCGCCCATCAAAAGCTATGCGGAGATGGACCGCCGCATGCGTAGCGGCGAACTGGCTTTCGCGCTGGAAATCCCGCCCGGCTTCGCGCGCGATGTGGCGCGTGGCAAGGCGGTGCAGATCGGCGTATGGATCGACGGCGCCATGCCGCAGCGTGCGGAAACGGTGCGAGGCTACGTGCAAGGCATGCATCAAGGCTGGCTCCTCCAACAGGCGAAACAACGCCTGGGCGCCGATGTCCACTCCGCCGTATCCGTCGAAACGCGCTTTCGCTACAACCCCGACGTGCGCAGCCTGCCCGCGATGGTGCCCGCCGTGATTCCGGTGCTGCTGCTCATGATGCCCGCGATGCTGACTGCGCTAGCCGTGGTGCGCGAGAAAGAACTCGGCTCGATCATCAATCTGTATGTCACCCCCGTCACGCGACTGGAATTCCTGCTAGGCAAGCAAGCGCCCTATGTGTTGCTCGCCATGCTGAATTTCCTGCTGATGACGTTGCTCGCCATCACCTTGTTCGGTGTGCCAATCAAAGGCAGCTTCCCGACGCTGCTCGGCGCCGCCGTGCTGTATTGCCTGTGCGCGACCGCCATCGGCCTGCTCGCCTCCACCTTCACGAAGAGCCAGATCGCGGCGCTGTTCTTCACGATGATCGGCACGATGGTGCCATCGGTGCAGTTCGCGGGCCTCATCACGCCGGTCTCCTCGCTCGAAGGCACGGGCCGCCTGATCGGCCAGATCTACCCGGCCAGCTACATGCTCACGATCAGCCGGGGCGTGTTCAACAAGGCGCTCAATTTCGGCGACCTGTGGCAGTCGATCTGGCCGCTCGCGATCGCCACGCCCATCGTGCTGGGGCTGACCGTCGCGCTACTCAAGAAGCAGGAGAGTTGAGATGCGACGCCACCTCGCCAATATCTATCGTCTGGGCGTGAAGGAACTCTGGAGCCTCGCGCGCGACCCCATGCTGCTGATCCTCATCGTGTTCTCGTTCACGGCGATGATCTATTCGTCGGCGAGTTCGCGGCCCGAATCGCTGCATATGGCGCCCATCGCCGTGATCGACAACGATGTCTCACCGCTTTCGCAGCGCATCATCCACGCGTTCTATCCGCCGCACTTTCTCGTACCGCAGGCCGTTACGCCCGAGCAAGCCGATCGCGGCATGGATGCGGGCGATTACACCTTCGTGCTCAATATCCCCCCCAATCTGCAACGCGATGTGCTCGCGGGTCGCGCGGCGGAAATCCAGCTCAACGTGGACGCCACGCGCATGAGTCAGGCGTTCACGGGCAGCAGCTACGTCCAGCAGATCATCAACGACGAAGCGACGGAATTCGTCAACCGCTATCGCGCGCCCACCGAATCGCCCGTCGATCTCGCGGTGCGCATGCGCTTCAATCCGAACCTCACCCAGGCGTGGTTCGGCTCGCTCATGGAGATCATCAACAACGTCACGATGCTGTCGATCATTCTCACGGGCGCAGCGCTGATCCGCGAGCGCGAGCACGGCACCATCGAGCATTTGCTGGTGATGCCCGTCACGCCCACCGAGATCATGGTCGCCAAGGTCTGGTCGATGGGACTGGTCGTGCTGGTGGCCGCGGCGCTCTCGCTCACCTTCATCGTGCGCGGCGCGCTGCATGTACCGATCGAGGGATCGGTGGCGCTCTTTCTGGCAGGCGCAGCGCTGCACCTGTTCGCCACCACATCGATGGGCATCTTCATGGCCACGCTCGCGCGCAGCATGCCGCAGTTCGGCATGTTGCTCGTGCTGGTGCTATTGCCCTTGCAGATGCTTTCGGGCGGCAGCACGCCGCGCGAGAGCATGCCCGAGTTCGTGCAAAACATCATGCTCGCCGCACCTACTACGCATTTCGTCGAACTGGGTCAGGCGATTCTCTTTCGCGGCGCGGGGATCTCCGTGGTGTGGCAGCCTTTCCTTTGGCTCGCTGTGATCGGCAGTGTACTGTTCGCTCTTTCGCTCGCGCGCTTTCGCAAAACGCTGAGCGGCATGGCCTGATTCCGCTCGCGCATCCAACACGTTTGCGTTCATGTCACCTGGATGAACTCCGTCCCCGTTTGCGGCTATGATCGTGATCTGCGGTCGGCCGGCAAACGTGTCCGGCAAGCGATCCGCACCGTCCAGACACACGCGGTCGATTTCCCGGAGAGCATCGCATGGCATTGGGGTGGCTGGTCGTCCTTCCGTTCATCGCCGCGGCGCTGGTCGCGCTCACGGCCCGCCGCGCGCGCCCGCTCTCGACCTGGATCGCGTTTGCGGCCGCGCTGTTCGGCCTCGGCCTGCTGCTGAGCGAACGCGTGGGCATGGCAACCTTTGGCGTCATGCAATGGCGGCATGAGTGGGTGCCTGAAATCGGCCTCGCGCTTTCGCTGCGACTCGACGGGCTCTCCTTCATGTTCGCGCTGCTTGTGCTTGCGATCGGCCTGCTCGTCTTTATCTACGCGCGCTACTATCTCGCCGGCAACGAAGCGCTGCCGCGCCTCTATCTGCTGCTCCTGCTTTTCATGGGCGCGATGCTCGGCGTCGTGCTCGCGAATAATCTGCTGCTGCTCGTGATCTTCTGGGAACTGACGAGTCTCGTCTCGTTCCTGCTGATCGGCTTCTGGCCGTCGCGGCCCGACGCACGGCGCGGCGCGCGCATGGCGCTCACCATCACGGGCGCGGGCGGGTTGGCGCTGCTCGCCGCAGTGCTGCTGATCGGCCATGTATGCGGCAGCTATGAACTCAACGACGTGCTGGCGCAAACGCAGCAAATCCAGCACGACCCGCTCTATCCGGCCATTCTGCTGCTCACGCTGTTCGCTGCATTCACGAAGTCGGCGCAGTTCCCGTTTCACTTCTGGCTGCCGCACGCGATGTCGGCGCCCACGCCGGTTTCGTCCTACCTCCATTCGGCGACGATGGTGAAGGCCGGCGTCTTCCTGCTCGCGCGTCTCTACCCCGTGTTCGAAGGCACCCACTGGTGGACCTATACCGCCACGCTCGCGGGCCTCGTCACGCTTGTGGGCGGCGCGTCGATGGCGCTGTTCCAGCGCGACCTCAAGGGCTTGCTTGCGTATTCGACGATCAGCCATCTCGGCCTGATCGTGCTGCTGTTCGGCCTCGACACCCAACTCTCCACCGTGGCCGCACTCTTTCACACCGTCAATCACGCCGTGTTCAAGGCCTCGCTCTTCATGGCCGCGGGCATCATCGACCATGAAACCGGCACACGCGACCTCGGCCGCCTGCGCGGTCTGCGCAAGTTCATGCCGCATACGGCCGTGCTCGCGAGCGTGGCATCGCTGGCGATGGCGGGCGTGCCGCTGCTCAACGGCTTTCTCTCGAAGGAAATGTTCTTCGGCGAGACACTCGCACAAGGCATGTTCGGCCCGTTCAACTGGGCGATTCCGGTGGTCGCCATCGCGGCGGCCGCGCTGTCGGTGGCCTATTCGTTGCGCTTCGTCTGGGGCGTATTCTTCGACGGCGCCACACCGCGCGACCTGCCCCACTACCCACCGCACGAACCGCCGCGCTTCATGAAACTGCCGGTCGAGATCCTCGTGGTGATCTGTCTGCTGATCGGGCTCTTTCCGCAGCAAACGATCGGCCGCATGCTTGCCTCGGCGGCCTGGTTTACGCTCGGCGGCAAACTGCCCGACTACAGCCTGAGCATCTGGCACGGCATCAATACGCCGCTCATCATGAGCGTGGTGTCGTTCGTGGCGGGCGCGGCACTGTTCTTCCTGCGCCGCGACGCGTTCCGCCATCATCGCTCCGTGCTCTCGGATATGAACGCGAGCGAGGGCTTCGACCAACTCGTGCAGCGCCTCGAAAAAGGCGCGGCCGTGATCGTTCGTGTGTTCGAGACACGCTCGCTGCCCGCCTACCTGTCGTGCATGATCGCGGCCATGCTGATCGTGCCGGGTGCGTACTTCTTCGCGCTCGGCGCATGGGGCGGAACACTGCCGCGCCTGCCCATCGACGCGATCACGCTCTGCGGTCTCGTGCTGATGGCGCTGCTCGCCGTGGGTGTCGTGCTCGTGCGCCAGCACACGCTCTACGCGCTGGTGATGCTGAGCACCTGCGGGCTGCTCGTCACACTCGCGTTCGCGCGCTTTTCGGCACCCGATCTCGCGCTCACGCAGGTCTCGGTCGAAGTCGTTACGGTGCTTCTGCTCGTACTAGCCATCTACTTCCTGCCCAACCTGCAAACCATCATCGAGCCGATTCCCGCGCGCCTGCGCAATGGTCTGCTTGCGCTCGCGGGAGGCGGCCTGCTCGGCAGCGTGGCCTACGAGGTGATGACGCGCGAACCCGCGCAAGGCATCGCGCCGTACTTTCTCGCCAACGCGTTGCCCGGCAGTGGCGGCCATAACGTCGTGAACGTGATCCTCGTCGATTTCCGCGGCTTCGACACCATGGTCGAAGTGAGCGTGCTGGTGGTCGCGGGCCTCGCCGTCAAGGCGCTGCTGCGCGGCCTGCGCCTGAAGGCGCAAGGCACCGGCCCGGGCGGTCTGCCCTGGTCGTCGCAATCGCATCCGTTGCTGCTGGCGATTCTCGCGCGCCTGATGCTGCCGCTCACCATGCTCGTCGCCGTATTCGTATTCCTGCGCGGCCACAACCTGCCCGGCGGCGGTTTCATCGCCTCGCTGATCGTTTCCGTCGCACTGCTACTGCAATACGTGGCGAGCGGCGTGCTCTGGACCGAATCGCGCATCCGCATCAACTACCGCGCGCTCGCGGGTCTTGGCCTGCTGGTTGCGGCCGCAACGGGTCTGGGTAGCCTTGCGTTCGGCTATCCGTTCCTCACCAGCGCGTTCGGCCATTTTCATCTGCCGCTCATCGGCGAAATCGAATTGAGCACGGCGATGCTGTTCGATCTGGGCGTACTCGGCGCGGTGGTGGGCACGACGCTCACGATCGTTTCGCACCTTGGCGTGCGCGACAAGGACATGCAATCCGTGGAGAAAAGCTGATGGAAGCCGCTTTCGCCGCTGCAATCGGCGTGCTCTGCGCGTGCGGCATTTACCTGTTGCTGTGCGCGCGCGTGCTGCCCGTGATCCTCGGCATCACGCTGTTCTCGTATGCCATCAACCTGTTTCTGCTGGCGATGGGGCGGCTATCGACAGGCAAA
Source organism: Paraburkholderia sp. J67 (assembly GCF_905220265.1). Classification (NCBI taxonomy): domain Bacteria; kingdom Pseudomonadati; phylum Pseudomonadota; class Betaproteobacteria; order Burkholderiales; family Burkholderiaceae; genus Paraburkholderia; species Paraburkholderia sp. J67. The sequence goes on along the minus strand of NZ_CAJMZK010000011.1, from coordinate 10,802 downwards.
CCGCCGGTGATCGCCGCCGGCGCGCAATATGCCGATCCCGTGCCGCAGGCACTCGTGCTCACGGCCATCGTGATCGGCTTCGCGATGACCGCGTTCACCGTCGTGCTCGCCCTGCGCTCGCTGGCCATCACGGGCAGCGACCACGTCAACGGCGTCGCCTTACATACCGGCAACGGCGGCGACGCCACGCGCGAGAAGGAGACGCTCGGCGCATGAATCACGCCCTTCTGCTCCCGATCCTGATCCCGCTCTTCGCGGCGGGCGCCATCGTCGCGCTGCCGGTGCGGGCAAAGCGCCTGCAACGCGCGCTTAACGCCGCGGCGATCATCGCGCTGCTGCCCGTCACCTGCATGCTGACCGCGCACGCGGCGCAAGGCGACATCGCGAGCTATGCGCTGGGCGCGTGGCCCGCGCCGTTCGGCATCGTGCTCCAACTCGACCGGCTTGGCGCGCTGATGCTGCTCCTGACGTCCGTGCTGGCCTGCTGCTGCCTGCTCGGCACTTCGAGCGCCGACGCGCGTCGCGGCCGCTATTTCCGTGCGCTGTTCCAGTTCGAATTGATGGGCCTGAATGGCGCCTTTCTCGCGGGCGATCTCTTCAACCTGTTCGTGTTTTTCGAACTGCTGCTGATCGCCTCCTATGCGTTGCTGCTGCACGGCGGCGGCGCGCGGCGCGTGCGCAACGGACTGCACTACCTGCTGATGAACCTGGTCGGCTCGTCGTTCTTCCTGATCGCGCTGGGCGTGCTGTACGGCATCGCGGGCACGCTCAACATGGCCGATATGGGCGAACGTCTTTCGCACCTCGACCCCAGCATGCTGCCGCTCGCGCGCTTCGCGGGCGCAACGCTCATGCTCGTGTTCGGCCTGAAGGCGGCCGTGTTTCCGATGTCGTTCTGGCTGCCGCAGGCGTACCGCAGCGCGATCGGCCCTGTGGCCGCGCTGTTCGCGATCATGACGAAGGTGGGCATCTACGCGATGCTGCGCTGTGATGCGCTCGTGTTTGGCGCGGGCGCGGGCGGCGTGCTCGAACCCTTCATGCGCGACTGGGCGTGGTGGCTCGCGATCGCGACGATCGCGTTCGGCGCGCTGGGTGCGCTGGCCGTATCGAGCCTCAAGACGACCACGGGCTATCTCGTGCTCGTGTCCGTGGGTCTGTTGATTGCCGCCATTACGCAACAAACGCCGCTCGCCTGGAGCGCATTGCTCTACTACCTCATCAGCACGACGCTCTGTTCAGGCGCGTTATTCCTGCTCGCCGATACGCTCGAACCGGAAGCGCAGACCGCGCATCGCGAAGCCGCCGAACCCGCCTCGCTCGAAGCACTCGACGACGCGGCCGCCGCCGCAATCTCGCCCGAATCCGATGGCGCGGCAGTCGCCGCGGCTCGCGCCACGTACGCACCGTGGCCCTCGAACGTGGCCGGTGTGCTGTACCTGATCGCAGCCGTAGGCGCAGCGGGCTTGCCGCCGCTCTCGGGCTTTCTTGGCAAGGCGATGGTGCTAGCGGCCACGCCCATGCGCGACGCCGTGATTCTGTGGCCAGCCGTGCTGCTCTCCAGCCTCCTGCTGATCGTCGCGTTGAGCCGTACCGGCACGCGCCTGCTGTGGGCGGAACCCGCCGCGCGCGCGGCGGCCAGCGCACCCGCACGGGCACCGCGCGGCAGTTCGGCGAAGCTCGCGGCCTGCGCATTGCTGCTCGGCTGCGTGGCGGCCGCCACACTGGGCGCGGGGTCGGTCAGACACTATCTGGACGCCACCGCCGCGCAGCTATTCGACCGTGCGGCCTACGTGCACGCGATCCTGCCGGCCACGCCGAATAACGGGAGCTGACGATGCTCAAACGGCTCTTTCCGCATCCGTGGCTCAGCATCGTGCTGCTCGTTTGCTGGGTGCTGCTCATGAACGACGCTTCAGCGGGCAATCTGCTGCTGGGCGCGGTGCTCGGCATCGTCATTGCTTTTTGCGTTGGCGAGGGGCTCTGGTTGCAGCCGGTGCATTTTGGCCGGCCGTGGCTGCTGCTGCGCCTCTTTGCGCATGTGCTGATCGACATCGTCGTAGCCAATGTGGAAGTCGCGCTGCTGGTGCTTGGCCCGACGAAGCGCCTGCGGCCCGCCTTTATCGAAGTGCCACTCGACAGTACGCACGAGATCGCGCTCGCTGCGCTGATCAGTATCGTATCTTTGAGCCCCGGCACGCTGTGCGCCGAACTCAGCGACGACCGCACCCGCCTGATCGTGCATGTGCTCGATCTGCAGGACGAAGCGGCACTCGTCGCGTCGATCAAGTCCCGTTATGAAGCCCCCTTGCTGGAGATATTCGCATGTTAGCCATCGTGATTCCGCTTGCTTTCGCGATTCTTGGCGTCGCGTTTTTGCTCACGCTAGCGCGTCTCGTGCGTGGTCCTTCGTTGCCCGATCGTATCGTGGCGCTCGACACGCTTAATATCAACGCTATCGCTTTGATCGTCGTGTATGGGATCAGCTTGCGCTCTACCGTGTTCTTCGAGGCCGCCTTGCTCATCGCCGTGATGGGCTTTGTCGGCACCGTCGCGCTCACTAAGTATCTTCAGCGCGGCGATATCATCGAACTCAACTGAACCCTGTGCTAAAGAGGCTCGTCGATGCAAACCGCCGTCGAAGTCATCGTTTCCTTGCTGCTGATCGTGGGTAGCCTGTTTACGCTGATCGGCGCGATCGGGTTGTTTCGGTTGCCCGATTTTTTTATGCGCCTGCATGGGCCAACCAAGTCGACTACTCTCGGCGTAGGCGGCATCGTGCTCGCTTCTGTTATCTATTTCAGCACTCACAATAATTTTGCCAGCCTGCATGAGTTGCTTATTCCCGCGTTTCTATTTCTCACCGCGCCGATTAGTGCGCATATGCTCGCTAAGGCAGGGATTCAGCAGCGTGTGCCGCTTTCGGGGGCTACGCGGGGGCGGCCTCCAATGACGGGGGCTTGCGCCGAAATGGGGGATACTCGTGAGCTTTCTGACTTTTCTAGCTCCGCTGGAGATGATGCTAATCGTGTGCGGTCGGCACATTCTCCCGGTCAGGATAACTGAATAAGTTTTTTCGATTTTTTCGTGATTCATTCGGGTTTGGCATTTCCTTGTTTTGTTATCGGTCTATTAGCGTCGCCCCTGTGCGGGGCGGCACCTACTTTTCTTTGCCGCGGCAAAGAAAAGTAGGCAAAAGAAAGCCGCTCACACCGCTAGTGTGACGAAGTCGGCAAACCGCCGTACGCGGGGAATGGTATAGGGGCGTCTGCCACCTCGCACCACCAAACGAAGTGACAAAGGACTCATTCATCCCGCCGCTCGCTACGCTCGCAGCGGGCGGGTCTGCAAGGGAAACCCCTGTGCTAAAGGCGTTTTCGCTAGCTCTAGCAAACCTGCGGTTTGCGGGTTATGCCCCACGGGGCGCGGAGCGCCCCCGGATGTATGACGGCTTTGTCACTTCGTTTGGTGGTGCGATGTGACGGATGCTCCTATACCTTTCCCCCTCAACGGCTGTTTGTGGACTTCGTCACACTAGCGGTGTGAGCGGCTTTCTTTTGCCTACTTTTCTTTGCCGCGGCAAAGAAAAGTAGGTGCTGCCCCGCACAGGGGCAACGCTAATAGACCGACAAGAAAACAAGGAAATGCCAAAGTCAAATCACACACCGCGCCCGGCCTTCTGCGCTTCGGCCAAAACAAAATCGATAAACGTAGAAGCCGCCCGCGTATGATGCCGATTAGGCATATAGAGCATATACATATGCGTACCGAAGATACTCAACCGCCAGGCGTCAATCGAAGTCACCACATGCCCAGCCCGAATATCATCATGCACCACATAATCCGGCACGATCCCCACGCCTAACCCGGCCAGAATCGACTGCCGCAGAAACAAAAAATTCTCAGAAATAATGGACGGCTCGAGCAGCACCTCATGCCGCTCCTCATTGAGATACCCGGCAAGCCGCAATTGCCGCCCCACCACCGTAGCGGTAATAAGCGGCGCACTCGCGAGATCTTCGAGCGTCTGTGGCATCCCATGTTCCGCGGCCCATTGCGCCGACGCACACGCGATATATTTCACCGCCCCCATATCGCGCGCCACGAGATTCTGCGGCGGTTCGTGCATCACACGCACAGCAATATCCACTTCATCGCGCAGCAGATCCTCCACGCGATTTTCGAACATCACGTCGAGCACGATGCCGGGATAAAGCCGCTTGAAGCGAATCAGCCATTCCGACATCACAAGCTGCCCGTATCCGCTCGGCACGGAAAGCCGCACGCGCCCCTGCAAGCTCTGCCCAAGCGTCGAGACCGATTCATGCGCGGCCATCAGCGCATTCTGGATCGTCCGGCCGTGCTCGTAGAGTTTCAGCCCAATTTCGGTCGGCTCGACCCGCCGCGTAGTGCGCCGCACGAGTTGCAGGCCGATCGACTTTTCCAGGTGGTTGAGGTGGTAGCTCACATTCGCCCGGCTCATCTTCAGGCGCCGCGCAGCCTCGCTCAGGTTGCCCGCGTCGAGAATTTCCACCAGCAAGGTCAGCGCATTAACGTCCACGATAGGTCCATGTTTCGTCGCGATCCGGTCGATTGTCAAAAATCCTTTGACAGCATGTCAACGAACGATGGGATTGTCAATGAACCTTGGCACTCACACAATGAAGCTCATATTGGCGTATAGCCTTCTGATCGGCCCCTATAACTGGAGACACCCACCATGGCAATCGACACGGCCGCTTCCGCCCTTTCCGCTTCCCCCGTCACGCACGAACTGCGCGGCAAGGTGCTGCTCGTCACCGTGGACAATCCGCCCGTCAACGCGCTGGGCGTCGATGTGCGCCGCGGTCTGGCCGCCGCCATCGAGCATGCTGAATCCAACGCAGCCGTGCAGGCCGTGCTGATTGTCGGCGCGGGTCGCAATTTCATCGCCGGGGCCGATATCCGCGAGTTCGGCAAGCCGCCCCAGTCGCCCGCGCTGCCGGATGTCTGCAACCGCATCGAGGCCTCTCACAAGCCCGTGGTCGCGGCCATTCACGGCGCGGCGCTCGGCGGCGGTCTCGAGGTCGCGCTGGCTGCTCACTATCGCCTTGCCGTCGCGGGCGCGAAGCTCGGTCTGCCCGAGGTGCAATTGGGCCTGCTGCCGGGTGCAGGCGGCACGCAACGCACGCCGCGTCTGATCGGCGCCGAAGCCGCGCTCTCGTTGATGCTGAGCGGCAAGCATATCGGCGCGCAGGAAGCGCTCAAGCTCGGTCTCGTCGATCGCGTGGGTTCGAGCGACGACGTCCTCGCCGAAGGTCTCGCCTACGCGCAGGAATTGCTGGCCGCGCACGCTCACGTGCGCCGCACCCGCGACGCCCAGGCGCTCTCCGACCGTGCCGCCTCGCAGGCCGCCATCGACGCCGCGCGCGCCGAAACCGCGAAGAAGTCGCGCGGTCTGTTTTCGCCGCTGAAGATCGTCGATTGCGTGCAGGCCGCGCTCGATCATACGTTCGACGAAGGCCTGCGCGTCGAGCGCAAGCTGTTCCTCGAATGTCTCGACAGCCCGCAGCGCGCGGGTCTCGTGCACGCCTTCTTCGCCGAGCGCGAAGTGCAGAAGACGCCCGAAGCGAAAACCGCGAAGCCGCGCGCGATCGAGTCGGTCGGCGTGGTCGGCGGCGGCACGATGGGCGCGGGCATCGCCGTGGCCGTGCTCGATGCGGGTCTGCCCGTGACGATGATCGAGCGCGACGACGCCTCGCTCGCACGCGGCCGCGCGCATGTGGAAAAGGTCTACGACGGGCTGATCGCCAAGGGTCGCATGAAGCCCGAGGCGAAGGACGCGATTCTCGCGCGCTTCAACGGCAGCACTTCGTACGATGCACTCGCGCAGGTCGATCTGGTGATCGAGGCCGTGTTCGAGGACATCGGCGTGAAGCAGGCCGTATTTGCCGAACTCGACCGCGTCTGCAAGCCAGGCGCCGTACTCGCGACCAATACCTCGTATCTCGACATCGACGCCATCGCGGCCAGCATCCAGCGCCCGCAGGACGTGATCGGTCTGCACTTCTTCTCGCCCGCCAATATCATGAAGCTGCTGGAAGTCGTGGTGCCGAAGCAGGTGAGCGCCGACGTCGTCGCCACCGCGTTCGAGCTCGCGAAGAAGCTGCGCAAGGTGCCGGTACGCGCGGGCGTGTGCGATGGCTTCATCGGCAATCGCATTCTCGCCGTGTATCGCACGGCCGCCGATCATCTGATGGAAGACGGCGCCTCGCCCTATCAGATCGACAAGGCCGTGCGTGAGTTCGGCTATCCGATGGGCCCGTATCAGGTCTCCGATCTCGCAGGCGGGGACATCGGCTGGGCCACGCGCAAGCGCCGCGCGGCCACGCGCGATCCCAAGGCGCGCTACGTGCAGATCGCCGACCGGCTGTGCGAGCGCGGCTGGTTCGGCCAGAAGACGGGGCGCGGCTACTACCTCTACCCCGATGGCGCACGTGTCGGCACGCCCGACGCCGAAGTCGAATCGATCATCCGCGCCGAGCGCGAACGCGCCGGCATCGAGCCGCGCAGCTTCAGCGACGAAGAAATCATGCGCCGCTATATGGCCGCGATGATCAACGAAGGTGCGAACGTCGTGCACGAGAAGATCGCGCTGCGTCCGCTCGACGTGGATGTCACGTTCCTCTATGGCTACGGCTTCCCGCGTCATCGCGGTGGCCCGATGCACTACGCCGATAGCGTGGGCCTCGCGAACGTGCTGGCCGATATTCGCGAATTCGCCAAGGAAGATCCGCTGTTCTGGAAGCCCTCGCCGCTGCTGGTCGAACTGGTTGAGCGCGGCGCGAATTTTGCGAGCCTGAATCAGACGGTTTGATTGCGTACGCAACGAGTATCGAAAGGAAACGTCAGACATGGACCTCAGATTTACCGCCGAAGAAGAAGCCTTCCGTAGCGAAGTGCTCGACTTCCTGCGCGAGCGCCTGCCGCAAGGCGTGGCCAGCAAGGTGCGCAACGGCCATCACCTCACGCGCGACGACATGGCGCAATGGCACGCGATCCTCAACGAAAAGGGCTGGCTCGCGAATCACTGGCCGCAAGAATACGGTGGCCCCGGCTGGAGCGCCGTGCAGAAGTTCATCTTCGAGAACGAATGCGCGATTGCAGGCGCGCCGCGCATCGTGCCGTTTGGCGTGAACATGCTCGGGCCCGTGCTCATCAAGTACGGCAACGAGGCGCAGAAACGCCACTGGCTGCCGCGCATTCTCGATGGTTCGGACTGGTGGTGCCAGGGTTACTCGGAGCCGGGCGCGGGTTCGGATCTCGCTTCGGTGCGCACGACGGCGCAACGTCAAGGCGATCACTATGTCGTGAACGGCCAGAAGACGTGGACCACGCTCGGCCACTACGCGAACATGATCTTCTGCCTCGTGCGCACCGCCACGGATGTGCGCAAGCAGGAAGGCATCAGCTTTTTGCTGATCGACATGAATACGCCGGGCATCGAAGTACGCCCGATCATCACGCTCGACGGCGAGCACGAGGTCAACGAGGTGTTCTTCACCGACGTGCGGGTGCCGGTGGAAAACCTCGTCGGCGAAGAGAACAAGGGCTGGACTTACGCGAAATATCTGCTCACTTATGAGCGCACCAATATCGCGGGCGTGGGCTTTTCGGTGGCGGCGCTCGCGCGCCTGAAGCGCGCCGCGCAGAAGGTCATGCGCAACGGCAAGCCGCTCGCGCAGGACCCGCAGTTCGCCGCGCGCCTCGCGAAGGTCGAGATCGATCTGGAAAACATGAAGACCACGAATCTGCGTGTGATCGCAGCCGTGGCGGGCGGCGGCGTGCCGGGCGCGGAAAGCTCGATGCTCAAGATTCGCGGCACCGAGATTCGCCAGGAGATTTCCTCGCTGTTGCGCCGCGCGATGGGACCGTATGCGGTGCCGTTCGTCGAGGAAGCCCTCCAGGAAGGCTACGCCGAAGCATCGATCGGCCCCGATGAAGCCGCCAGCGCCGCCGCGCTCTACTTCAACAACCGCAAGCTGTCGATTTTCGGTGGCTCCAACGAAATCCAGAAGAACATCATCTCCAAGATGATTCTCGGTCTTTAAGAGGTCTCGCGATGAATTTCCAGCATACCGAAGACCGCCGCATGCTTGCGGACACGCTCAACCGTTTCATCTCGGAGCAGTACGCTTTCGATGCGCGCGATAAAATCGCGCGCTCCAGTGAGGGTTTCAGCGCGGACATGTGGCGTCGCTTCGCGGACCTCGGCGTGATCGGCGCGCTGTTTGGCGAGGCCGATGGCGGCTTCGGCGGCGAGGGGTTCGATGTGGCCGTGGTGTTCGAAGCGCTCGGGCGCGGTCTCGTGGTCGAGCCGTTTCTCGATACGCTGATCGTGGGCCGCGCGCTTGCACATGCGGGCAGCGAGACGCAGCGCGCGCGCATCGCTTCGCTCGTCGACGGCTCGCAGATCGCGGCGCTCGCGCACGATGAACCGGGCTCGCATTACGAGGCCTCGCTCGTGCGCACGCGCGCCGAGAAAAGCGGGGACGGCTGGCTGTTGCAGGGCGCGAAAGGCGTCGTGCAACATGCGGAACACGCTAACGTCCTGCTCGTTTCGGCGCGCACGTCGGGTGGCGAATTCGATGAAGCCGGCATTTCGCTCTTCCTCGTGCCGCGCGATGCCGCGGGCGTGTGCGTGCGCGGCTATCGCAAGATCGACGGCGGACGCGCGGCGGAAGTGATGCTCGATAACGTGACGGTGGGCGCGGATGCGCTGGTCGGCGCGCCGGGCAGCGGCTTCGCCACGCTCGAACACGCGACCGGCTACGGCCTGATCGCGTTGACGGCGGAAGCCGTGGGCGCGATGGATGTGGCGCGCGATTACACGCTCGAGTATCTGCGCACGCGCAAGCAGTTCGGCGTGCCGCTTGGCAGCTTCCAGGCCTTGCAACATCGCATGGCCGATCTGCTGCTCGAAATCGAGCAGGCGCGCTCGGCGCTCATCAACGCAGCGGCCGCGGTCGATGCGCCGCGCGCGCAGCGAGAGCGCGCGCTCTCGGCGGCGAAGTACACGATCGGGCGTAGCGGCGCGCGTGTGGCCGAAGAAGCGATCCAGTTGCACGGCGGCATTGGCATGACGTGGGAGTTGCCGCTCGCGCACTACGCCAAGCGCCTCGTGATGATCGATCATCAACTCGGCGACGAGGATCATCATCTCGCGCGCTATATCGCACTGGAAAGCGCTGCGGCCTGAGCACGACGATGCGAAGGCCAACGCCCGATTCCTATGCGGGCGCAGCCTTCCATCCATAACCTACCAGGAGTGCCTGCTGATGCAGACGGAAAACAAGGGCCTGCCGCTAGCGGGCGTGCGCGTGCTCGATCTCTCGCGCATTCTCGCGGGGCCGTGGAGCGCGATGGTGCTGGGCGACCTCGGCGCGGAAGTCATCAAGGTCGAGCATCCCGATCGCGGCGACGACACGCGCGACTGGGGCCTGCGCATCGGCCAGACCGAGACCGCGTACTTCAACAGCGTGAATCGCAACAAGCGCTCGATCACGCTCGATCTGCAAACGCCCGAAGGCCAGCAGATCGCACGCGATCTGGCGAAAACCTGCGACGTGGTGGTGCAGAACTTCAAGTTCGGCGGCGCGGAAAAGCTTGGGCTCGGCTATGAGCAATTGAGTGCGGAGAATCCGCGTCTTATTTACTGCTCGATTTCGGGCTACGACCGCACGGGCCCCGAGGCAAAGCGCCCCGGCTACGATCTCGTGGTGCAGGGCGAAGCGGGTCTGATGGCGATCAACGGCGAGGCGAACCAGGCGCCGCTGAAATTCGGCGTGGCGGCCGTCGATCTGTTCACCGGCATGTATTCGGCGCAGGCAATGCTCGCCGCGCTATTCGAGCGCGAGCGCACCGGGCACGGCCGTCACATCGAAATGGCGCTGTTCGATTGCGGTCTGATGATCACCGCTTACTACGGGCTCGAAGCGCTCGAGCTGGGGGAAGACCCGCCGCGCTTCGGCAACGCGCATCCTTCCATCGTGCCGTATGGCGTGTTCGATGCAGCGGATGGTCCGCTCGTCATTACCGTGGGCAATAACAGCCAGTTCGATCGCTTCGCGCGCGAGGTAATCGGCCGCCCCGATCTCGCCGACGACGCACGCTACAAGACCAATATCCTGCGCTCGCAGAACCGCGCGACGCTCTTGCCTGAAATCACGCGCGAACTGGGCAGCCACTCGCGCAAGCTGCTGCTCGAACGCCTCGCGGGCGCGGGCATTCCGTGCGGCGAAGTTGCGGGCCTGCGCGAAGCGCTGCTCTCGGCGCGCGCGACTGAAGCGGGGCTCGTTACGCAGCAACCGCATCCGCATACGAAAGACGGCACGACGCCCGTGCTCGCGCCGCCTTGGCGCTTCGACGGCGAACGCATGCCCGTGCGTCGCGCGCCACCGCAACTCGGCGAAGGCACACGCGAGGTGCTGGCCGGGACGCTCGGCTATTCGGAAGAAAAGCTCGCCCAATTGAAGGACAAAGGCGTCATCTGATTTGACCGATGATTTGACCGATTTAAAACCAGCTGGACCAGGAGGAGTGCTGTGAAGATTCTTGTACCCGTCAAGCGAGTGGTCGATTACAACGTGAAGGTTCGTGTGAAGTCGGATGGCACGGGCGTCGATATCGCGAACGTGAAGTTTTCGATGAACCCGTTCGACGAGATCGCGGTTGAAGAAGCGGTGCGGTTGAAGGAAGCGGGTGTGGCGACGGAAGTCATCGCGGTGTCCGCTGGTGTGACGCAAGCCCAGGAAACGCTGCGCACC